>JBGCFZ010000452.1:0-9902 GCA_045110355.1 Lewinella sp.
GTCGCATTAAATGCTGGTGAATTTTGCCTGCGGGCAAGGCGCTTGAACCGGAGTTTAGCCGTAGCTAAATGAGGATTCAAGCAACGCAGCCAGCGGGTAAAAGACGCCGCAGTTAATGTGACAAGATCGGCTTGACAGAGCACTAGGCTTATTCATTAATTAAAGTACCTGCTTTATGATGCTTGATGAACTACGCGATTATTGCCTGGCGAAGGCCGCCGTTACGGAAGAGCTTCCTTTTGGACCAGATACGCTGGTCTTTAAAGTGGCCGGTAAGATGTTTGCGCTGACGGGCCTGGACGAGGTGGACCTGCGCGTTAACCTAAAGTGTGACCCCGAGCGGTCCGTGCAACTCCGCGAACGACATGAGGAAATCAAGCCCGGATGGCACATGAATAAGAAGCACTGGAATACCGTCTACATTGAAGACGGCGACCTGCGGGACGAGTTGGTGTACGAATTGATCGATCACAGCTATGAGCTGGTAAAATCTTCGCTTACCAAAAAGGTTAAGGCCGAGCATGGGTTTTAATAGGAATTAACCCGTTTCCCTAGCATTCACTTACGCCTACATGAGTCATCCCGAATTTTGGTAAGAAGCATCCTGTTTTGCCGTAACATTCATGACTTTTCAGTGTTCAGCATAAATGCAGATGAACCTATCTGCCCTTAACAACCTTCCTGATTAGTCGATCTTCTCCAACTTTTACGACTAAGAAGTAGACTCCTGAAGGCAAAGTTTCCAGTGAGATCGTTTGGCGCTGGAACCCTTGATCGAAGCTCCCTTCACGGATTACTCTTCCGTCAGCGTGCATCAATTCATACGCTCCGGCATTGGTTGCCGCCAGTTCGAAGGACAGCACCGAACCAAAGGGATTGGGGGAAACCTCCAGGCGGGTACCCGCACCAGCAGCCAGGCCGGCACTGACGATGGAAGAATATTCGAAGCTACCGTCGTAATCCATTTGTTTTAGCTGATAGAAGTAGGTCGTGCCGGGAACGGCCGTCTCGTCCTTTAAACCATAGGTCTGGTTTTCAGTGGAGGTTCCTGCACCTGGCACCCAACCGATGGAAGTAAAGCCATTAGTATTGGAAGTGGACCGTAGTACTTCAAAGCCGTCATTGTCCGTCTCCAGAGCAGTTTGCCAATTGAGGTTAATGGCCTTTTCATCTCCCGCGGCGGTAAAGCCCAGCCACTCAACTGGCAGGGAGGCAGGCATTCCGCCTAGTCCAAAACCACCAGAAAAGCCGGTAGCAACATTGGCCGTAAAAGTATAGAAATCGCCATTGGACACAGCCGAAACAAGAAACGTTTCCAGTTCCGGTGCGAAAGTAATTGTGCCATTACTTTTCACCATCTGTAGGTTTGCTATCGGTTCTGCTGCACTGGTGGACCAACCGCTGATCTCTTCCGATGTGTAGTACAGGGATATTTCGTAGCTGCCATTAGGGTCGTTAAATTCCGGCGTAATGAAGAAGGTTTTATTGGTTAGCCATTCGGACTCTGCGGCCGAACTGGCGGTAGCACCAGGGTTTTCTCCCGCTTCCCGATCAACTTCCACGGTAAGACAGCCATAGTAAAAATCACTTCGATTGGTCAGCTTAAGCATGTAAGCTCCCGTATTCACATCACGGAAATAAACGGTGCTCTGTGGCCCAAATTCATGGTCAGCAAAACCGGAGAAGGTATTGACATCTACCTGAATTTCGCTTCCAAAACCCGGAGCAAAATCATCGTTGGCCAGCACCACCGTTGCGTCGGGAAATTCTCCCAGGGCAACATTGCTTTCGGCAACGCTGGTGGGGTTAATTGATAAAGACAGCAGGATCTCTCCATCTGGTTCCGGAACGGCATCTTCGTAAATCACTAATTCGATGAACTGAGGTTCAGTGGCTTCCGCCTGGAAAACGAGTTGTGGTGTATTCAGGTCAAAATCAACTCCCGTTAGGGCTGAGCCCGAAACGGCAACATCAATGATGGTTTCAGAAGAAGGCACCCCAAAGACGTCGACTGGCACAAAAACTGTACGGAAACCGCCCTCGAAACAGCTGCTGGTTCCTTCTTCTATGCTGATGAATGCTTCTGCGAATTGGACCACAGCATCGTTGTTACCACCGCCACCGCCACCGCTGCCGTCGCAATCCAACACATCATCATTACCAATAACGTTTTGCAAATTAGCCAATGCATAATTATCCATTTGATCCACCTGTAAGGCGCTGAACATGTACATGCACCGGTCGTGGACGTAGTCCATGTAGTTCATGTGCATGTCAGTAGATCCGCAAGAGGAGGAATTTATGGAAGGACAGCCACCATAGCTATCTGCCTGATTTGGCGTATCAGCAACACCATCATCAACGCCACAACCGCCTCCCCATATGTGCGGGAGATCAAGGTAGTGCCCGATTTCATGGGTGGCAGTACGCCCAAGATCGAACGGAGAATTTGGAGAGAAACCGGAACATCCGGCTCCGCTTCCAAAAGCGCGGTTATCAACGGTGATCCCGTCCCCATTTCCATTTCCACCAAGTGGAGAAAAGCCTAGAGCTCCGATATTCCGTACAAAGATATTGATGTAACCTGACCAATTACCGTCAAAGCTTCCGCTACTTCCGTTCACCGTGACGGCCACATCACCATCCTGAAGGTTATATCCACCAGGGTGGTTCCGGGTAGCGAGGCAAAACTGAATACACCCCTCCCCATTGCTTACACCGGGAAAGGCCGCAGAACTGCCATTCGTCCAGTCGACAATGTCAGCATTTACCCCCTGATAATCATCGTTTAGAATTTGAATCTGATCGATGGCCAGGTCACGCAGGCACTGCAGGTCAAACCCCGTTGCCACATTTTGAAAATGCACGGCTACCGGCATCACGATCGGGTTAGGGCAATCTGCTATCATCTTATCGGTTGCCCGTTGTTGCAGACGTTCCTGCAATCGGTCCTGACGATCTTGCCAGGCCCTTTTATAAGCTGGGTCCGTGGCCATTTTTTCGGCGTGTATCTCGTCACTTTGGCAAGTACGAATCGGGGAGTTACTATCGGCTTGTCCGAAAGCAGAAGAGGCAAAAACGACGAGCAATAAGCTTGCGATTGCGCGAAGAGCAATGTGCATAATAAAGTAGTCTGAAAGATTCTGAGGGCGAAAATATATCAGCAGGTAAAATTTAAGTCATCAGCAACCTTCTATCCCCAAAAAACACTGATTTAATGCTTCAAACCGCAGGTTGCCGACAGAAAAGGAGCAGACCCGGAACTCAGCAACTCACTCTTCATAGAATTTGATCTCCCGCTCACCATCAGACTTCAGGTACCCCCGATACATCCCCGGCGTATTGAAAGGCATAGAAACATTGCCTTTAGCATCAAGCGCAATGAGGCCGCCGGTACCTCCTTTTTCTACCAGCGTCTTGTTGATCACCGCATTAGCTGCGTCGTTGACCGAAGCACCGCCGTAGGCCATCCGGGCGTGCACATCGTAAGCGACAGCATACCGAATAAAGAACTCCCCCCAGCCGGTACAGCTCACGCCGCATGTCGCGTTATTGGCATAGGTTCCGGCACCAATCAACGGGCTGTCTCCAAGGCGATTGTAACGTTTGTTCGTCATCCCTCCGGTGGAAGTACCGGCAGCGATGTTGCCGGATTTGTCGAGGGCGACACAGCCAACCGTACCGTACTTCCGGTCAATTTCTTCAATGATCCGGTTGCCCTGAATTTTTTCCTGTTCCACTTTTTCGCCTTCAAGGGCACGTTGTAGTGCGCTCCAGCGGTGCTCCGTCCAGAAGTACTTGGGGTCAACGGTTTCCAGCCCCTGCAGGATGGAGAATTCCTCTGCTCCTTTTCCGGCCAGCAACACGTGTTCAGACTTCTCCAGAACCGCACGGGCAGCGCTGATGGGATGCTTCAGGATGGTAACACCGCCTACGGCACCGGCGTTCTGGTCGTGCCCGGTCATGAAACTGGCGTCCATTTCGTTGATCCCGGCGTTGGTGAATACGGCGCCTTTGCCGGCGTTGAAGTGGGGGCTGTCTTCCATCACCCAGATGGTGGCTTCGACGGCATCGGCGGCGGAGCCGCCGTTTTTGAGCACGGTCTCTCCGGCATCAAGGGCGGCGTTCATTGCAGCACGAATGCTGGCGGCACGTTCGTCCGTCATGTCCTCCGGCAGGATGGTGCCAGCACCACCGTGGATGACCATGGCGTAGTCGGGTGCCTCGGCGACTGTAGCAGCGGTAGTTTCAGGAGCGGTAGTTTCAGACACATCGGCGTTATTACAAGCAAAAAGGCCCAGGGCCAGAAAGATCAGGAGTGTGTTTCTCATAAGGCCTAAGGTAAGGCATTTGAGCATTTTTTTGCGGGGCCGCAGGTGCAGCGAAAGGGATTAAAGGAGCAAGGGAAAAAACCAGGGTTTCCGGTCCTTGCTCCTTTCATCTCTAACCTGGCACCTGCGGCCGCGCCCACAAAATCACGCTATTCCACTACTACCGTCAACCGGTAATCATCCTGGCTGTCCGGCTGGCCGTTGCAGGGGAAGGGCAGTAAGTCTACCAAACGAATGGTCTTGTCTTCGAATGTTGTCGTCGTGGAAAATCCTGCGTTGTCCGTCGTGTGAATCCTCAAGGTATCACCTCCGGCAAATAAACGAACCGTGGCCACGCCCTCCCAAATGCAGTCTGCCTCGCAGGGGCAGCGGCTATCATCCACTACCTGAGCAAAGAAGATGCGTGTATCGTTGACCTTGAAGAACTGTCCTATTTCCATTCCATCTGGCGGAGATTGGTTCTTATCGCAGGAAAAGAGGAGCAGGCCAAGAAGTAAAAAAGAAAGTAAGTATTTCATGTTGGTTCGTATTGGTGTGGCTGGTTAGTCGGAAATAGTATAGGCCTTCGTTTGTATATTCTGGGGTTTTAACGGTTTTTTACAAAAAGACAATTAATTCCCCAACTGATTGCATTTACCCTCAACGGACCATTACCTGCAAACTATGATGGACATCCCCTCTCCCACCGAACGGCTTATCCTTCGCCCCGCCACCCTGGAAGATGCCCCCTTCTTCCTGGAGCTCCTCAACAGTAAAGGCTGGCTAGACAATATCGGAGACCGTGGCGTCTATACCCTCGAAGATGCCCAAAAGTATATCACCGACCGGATTTTGAACAGCTACGACGTGCCCGGTTGTGGCCCGATGCTGTGCGTGCTCAAATCCGACGGAACCATCATCGGAAACACCGGCGTCTATGATCGGCCAGGGCTGGATTTACCGGACTTCGGCTTCGCTTTTCTGGACCAGTACCAGCGTCAGGGTTATGCCCACGAAGCCTCCATTTCTAATATGGCCTATGCCCAAAAGCATGGGCATATCGAATTACTGGCCATTACTTTACCCACCAACCAGCCGAGTATACGGCTATTGAAGAAGCTTGGTTTTGTCCGGGAGCCTGATTTGATTCGGATCGAGGGTGATGAGGAGGAATTGATGTTGTTGCGGTGGCGGGCGTAGCAGCGGCTTCAGCCGTCTGCTCTTCAGAAGAAGGAGGCGCGGCCGCAGGTGCAATGGGAAGGTTAAAGGGCAAGGTTTGTTAAACCGCCAACCCCGCTACAGCGTAGCTCCAAATCCCTCATCGTAGCCCAGCTCTACCAATTCGATTACCCCCTGCTCATCAATAACAAAAAAGGTAGGATAAACGTAAACGCCGTACTCCTCATTCGGTCCTTCTGCCTTAGGAATTGCAAGAAAGGGCATCCCCTTCTTAGCGAAGTGCTTTTTGATTTCTGCAGTAGTGTTCAGGTGGCTGAGGTAGACCCCTACCATATCATCAGGGAGTTTAAAATCCGGATGATTGAATTCCTTCATGGCCATCTCACAACCGCCGCAACCAACAAAGGAGAAATCGAGCAAGACCTTTTGTCCACGGTAGTCACTTAGGGTGAATTCTTCTCCCGTGATGGTAGTTGCTGAGAAATCCGGGGCGATTTCTCCGACGGTCAGCACACCAGCCGCCCTCCCGGCTTCGAACTCATCGCTGGACATTTTGGTGTACCCTTCCGGAAGGATAAACGTCAAGGGCTCTTCCCGATTGGTCCGATAATCCTCGTACCAACAGGTGATGATCTGATGCGGCGCGGCGTTGGCCGTCAGGTAAGTTTGATGTCCAAACGGTTGCCCCGTTTCCGGATGGAGGAACAAACGAGCCTGCCGCAGGTAATGAACGCCGTCTTCCCGACTTTCGTAATCGAAAAAAGTGTACATCCGGGCAGCTCGTCCCTGAAACACCGTATCCGTGGTATAAACCCACTCCTCCTTGTTCAATTGATAGAATGGCGCATTGCCTACGATCATAGAATACTTGGGGTCCTTATAGTCATTTTTGGTTTCTTCGGCAGTATAACTCGTTATCCGCCGCTCCTGATGGTTGACATCTTTTGCCAGTTCACCGATCAGGTATGAAGTATGTCCGTCGCGCTCAGCAAAAAAATCGTACCCGATCGGGGAAACCTCATTACGGTAAAATTTTTCGGACGACAGCGAGAGCGTATCGGACGACCCAATAGACGCATTGTCAAAAATAAGATGTTTGGTATAGCTGATGGATTGCGCCTCATCAATGATAGCCTGAGCTTCTTGCAGGAGTATCGCGGGATCTATGGTTTGAGGGTCCTGCTGACAGGACATCAAAAAGATGGCTATAGATAAGTAAATGAAGATCCGGTACATAGTGAGTGCTTTGATAGTAAATAGAGGTTACTAAATCTACGCTTAGTTGGTAGAGGTTACTGTGTGTATAACAATTTACATTTAAAGCAGCAATCGGACGGGGTTTTCGCTGACTGCGTCCGGCAAAACGATCCGTCCATCCATTTTTTAGCCTGGCGGAGCCTGATAAAAGTTGGTCTGACCGCTTTGGTCTGTGCAATTTGTCATCTACGCGGTTACTGTTATGCACAGTAAAGGTTACACGATTGTTCTACCTTTCCTATCCAATAGCTCAATAGAATCAACAGACCAATGCGCTTCCTCTCCTTCTTCCTAGTCCTCCTCTTTGCATCCTGCGGCCCCGCCTCAGAAGGCACTTCCGATACCAACGCCCCCCTCATCGACTCTGCCACCATCGACCGGCACCTGGCCGAACTGGCCTCCGATCGGTACGGCGGCCGCCTCCCCTTCAGCGAAGGCGAAACCCTGACGCTTGACTACCTGGAGACCGAACTCCAGGCCCTCGGTCTGTCTCCCGGCAACGGTAAAAGCTATCGCCAGGAAGTGCCGATGGTCGAGATCACCGGAACCCCCGCGGAAACGATCGGCCTGAACACCAAAAACAACTCGTTGCTTTTAAGCCTCGGTTCAGATTACATGACGTACAGTGAAAAAGCCCAGGTTGACAACGTCGTAGGCCAATCTGACATGATCTTCGCCGGCTTCGGCGTCGTCGCCCCGGAGTATGACTGGAATGATTACGAAGGCCTGGACGTAAAGGGTAAAACCGTCGTTGTGATGGTCAATGACCCCGGCTATTATACCGAAGATACTACCCTCTTTAAGGGCAAAGAAATGACCTACTACGGCCGCTGGGATTACAAGTTCGCCGAAGCGGCCCGGCAGGGCGCCGCTGCTTGCCTGATCATTCACGAAACGGGCGCGGCGGGCTACCCCTGGTTCGTAGTCGAAAGTTCTTGGTCAGGTAAACGCCTGACCCTGGAGGACGATGGCAGCCCGAAGCTCGACGTTGCCGGATGGATTTCCCTCGATGCCGCCAAGAGGTTATTTGCTGCGACCCGACCAGACATTACCGGTTGGTTCGGGCTGGCCACCAAGGCCGATTTTACCGCCATTCCGTTGAACACTCAATTAAACACTCGGGTAAAAAACGAGCTGCGGCGCGACAAATCCCACAACATCATCGCTACCCTACCCGGTGCGACCCGGCCAGATGAGTACGTCGTCTACACCGCCCATTGGGACCACATCGGCGTCGGCCCCGCCGTCAACGGTGATTCGATCTATAATGGTGCGCTGGACAATGCCTCGGGCACCTCCCAATTACTGGCTATCGCCGAAGCTTACACCAAACTGCCCGAGCCGCCGGCCCGGACGGTTGTCTTCCTCTTCGTGACCGCCGAAGAACAGGGGCTATGGGGCAGCGACTACTACGTCCGCAACCCGATCTTCCCCCTGGCGAAGACGGTCGCCAACATCAACATCGACGGCATCAACCCCATTGGCCCGGCCAAGGACCTCACCATCACCGGTCAGGGACATTCCGAAATGGATGACCTCGCAGCACAAGAAGCCAAATTACAGGGGCGCTACGTACAGGCCGACCCGGAACCGGAGAAAGGATATTTCTATCGTTCTGATCACTTCAACTTCGCCAAGGCAGGTATTCCGGTTCTTTACGCCACCGGCGGTTACGAGCACGCGACGCTGGGCCGCAACTACGCTAAGAAAAAACAGGACGAATTCGTCGCCACGCGCTACCATCAGCCATCAGATCAGTACGCTCCCGGAGACTGGCCCCTGGGCGGTGCCGTGCAGGACGGAGAATTACTCTTTAAGATCGGTCTCGGCCTCGCCAATGGCGAGAGCTGGCCAAAATGGGATAAGGGGTCTGAGTTTTACCGGGAACGGTAGATTGGAGCTATTGGTCTGTTGGTGCTAACGTACTAATAGACCAACTACTCCACCGTACTACCGAGTCTAACTTTTATTTCTACTTCTCGCTCATCCCGTATCACATTGAGCGTAACGGATTCGCCGGGGGCAAACTTTTCCATCTCCAGGAATACTTCGGTATTAGTCCGGACGGGTTTACCGTTGATGCCCAACAGCACGTCGCCCAATACCAGGTTACCCCGCCCATCCCGGCTGATGCCACGAATACCGCTGGCGGCGGCGGGGCCGGAGGGAGAAAGCTTGTAGAAAGCTAGGCCGGCACCCCGGTTCAGCATATAAAACTCTGCGCCCAGGGTGGCCCGGCGGATTTCGCCGTAGCGGATCAGATCGGGGATGACGGAGCGGACGACGTCGACCGGGATACTAAACCCGATACCTGCGGACGCGCCGGAAGGGCTGTAGATAGCGGTATTCACCCCGATCAGTAGCCCCCTGCTGTCCAGTAAAGGTCCGCCGGAGTTACCGGGATTGATGGCGGCGTCGGACTGAATCACGCCGGCGATGGGGACGTTGGCCTGGCTGTTGATCTCCCGGTCAAGGGCGGAAACAATGCCCGTCGTCAGGGTTTGGTCCAGGCCGAAGGGGTTACCAATGGCGTAGACCGCCTGCCCCACCCGGATGCCTTCGGAAGAGCCCACGGGTATGGGCTGCAACTCTCTTGCGGGCGCGTCCACTTTGAGTACGGCTAGGTCTTTTTCTTTAGCGACACCCACCAGGGTGGCTTCATAACTCTCGCCTCCGGCCAGGGTGACAATGGCTTTACTGGCCCCTTTGATCACGTGGTAATTCGTGATGATGTGTCCGGAGTTGTCCCAAACGAAACCGGAGCCCGAGCCTGCTTCCACTTCCGTAACATCCCGCGTCCAGAAGCTGCGGCGCTGGGCCTTGGTCGTGATGTAGCAAACGGAGGGAGATGCCTCCTCGAACAGTTTAATCGTATGCAACTCAGAGGGGGTGTAGGCGAGCGCTTCTTCGGGGGTCAGTGCAGTGTACTCCGGGTTATCTCCACGGCTGACGACCGAGGTCGTCTCGGTAGTAGCCACCGACTGCTCAGCAGGCGCGGCCGCAGGTGCAGAGGGAAGGAGGTAACGACCGGCGGCGAAGGCCGCCAGGACAATAACGAAGGATAGCAGGAAATTCTTCACGTTCTAGAGGTTTTGTCTGGGTCATCTATAACGCAAAAGAGCAAGGGTTGAGTTTAGTTGAATAGGTTAATAAACC
>JBGCFZ010000453.1:0-4623 GCA_045110355.1 Lewinella sp.
AGGCTGCAAAACGCTTCAGGCCATTTTCCAAAGTCTGTAAAAACGCCTTCTCTTCCCCTTCGATAATGCGCCCGATTTGATCAGCTTGTTGCTTTAGCTCAGGGAAGGCATCTCCCATTTCAGCGACCATCGTTGGTAAAAGGCGATGCAGGAAGGGACTTTGTACCTCCAGGAAAGAGTAGTAGTACCTGACAGCACGACGAAGGATGCGCCGCACTACATAACCAGCACCAGTATTAGATGGCAATTGACCATCAGCGATGGTAAAGGCTACTGAACGCAGGTGGTCACAGACTACCCGCATAGCCATATCTGTCTTGGCATCGGTCTCGTAGCTACCTTCATAAGTCTTGCCGCTAAGCTGCTCTATTTTACGGAGCAGTGGTGTAAAGACATCCGTGTCGTAAGTCGCGGTCTTGCCTTGCAAGATCATACACAGACGCTCAAAGCCCATGCCTGTATCTACGTGCTTTTCCGGTAGTGGTTCAAGGCTCCCATCAGCCTTGCGGTTGAACTGGATAAATACGTTGTTCCAGATTTCAACGACACCTGAATCGTCGATATTAACCAGGTCGCGACCAGCTACCAGCTTACGAGCTTCGGGAGACCGAGTGTCTATATGTATTTCGGTACAAGGGCCACATGGGCCAGTCTCGCCCATTTCCCAGAAGTTGTCCTTCTTGTTGCCGTAGAGGATTCGATCTTCGGGCAGTACTTTGAGCCAGAAGTTTTTAGCCTCTTCATCGGCTGGGACCCCCTCGTCGGGAGCACCTTCAAATACCGTAGCGTAAATGAGTTCTGGATTGATACCCATACGCTCGGTCAATAGCTCCCAGGACCAGCCAATGGCCTCTTCTTTGAAGTAATCACCGATCGACCAGTTGCCCAACATCTCAAACATGGTGTGGTGGGTACCATCACGGCCTACATCTTCCAGGTCATTGTGCTTACCACTCACGCGCATACACTTTTGGGTGTCGGTGATGCGGCGGCGGTCGGGCGTTTTATTGCCAAGGAAATAGTCCTTGAACTGGTTCATCCCCGCGTTGGTAAACATCAGGCTGGGGTCGTCCTTATTCACAATCGGGGCCGAAGGCACGATCTTGTGGTCTTTGGAACGGAAAAAATCTAGGTAGGCCTGGCGGATTTGAGCGGAAGTCATGGAGTCAGTTAGTCAAAGAGTCAGATAGTCAAGGAGTCAGGTAGTCAGGTAGTCAGGAGACGATACCCGAAAGGAGGCGCAAAGATAATGTTTTGGCGGGAGCAAATGGTTGCTTAAAGCAGGAGGAATTAGCCGGTCGTTTTAAGAGTCACGGATACGGTGATTCAGTTGGCGCGGCCGCAGGTGCGAGGGGAGGTTTGAAGGAGCGAGGTCTAGGGGCTGCCATGGTTACCCTAGCCATGAAATTTATCATCTTGCCAATTGGCTACATTGTTGGCGATGTAATTGGTGATGCGCAAGAATTCATCATTGTTTCGAATAATGTGGTCGTGAAACCGAGTCTGCCAACCAAAAGGTATACCCATCCTACGTACGTTTTTGGTGACGGATGATTTGTAACTACCAATGACTGTTGACAGGGTATTGCGGCCAGGATTGCGGAATCGCCGCTGGACGGGGTTGTTGTGTAGAGACAGGGCATCTTGTAGCTGTACACAAATGACGGTATGGAGACGCCATCATTCGTCGGTACCGATGTACGGGGCATCAGGCCTGTATTCAGGATGATCGCCCGGGATATGAATCTGGACGGTGATCTTGACCTTGTGGTCAGTAATGGAGATTTTCACACGCTTGAAAACACAATTGAGCAGCTACCTCCCGTAAGCATCTTTACGCCTGCACAGCATGAGGTAACCGTTTATCCGAATCCGGTAGCTGATGACTACCTGCTGCTTAACAATGTCCCACACGCAGCCAACGTCGTTTTTGAGTTGCTCGACCTGAACGGAAGAATGGTGCTCCGGGGCAAACTTGGCACTAATCACCAGATTGATATGAGGGGAGTTGCGAGGGGGACCTACGTGGTTCGCCTACTGGACAATCAGGTTGTCTGGGGAAGTACGCTGGTGGTGAAACAATAGACTTCCTCCTTACTCCGGAGCAAGGCAGATTCGCCTTGCTCCGGGACACAGGTTTAAGCAGGCACTGATCTTTTGGTTGCCTTACGGTTGTGTGCCGGGTACTATTTGGCGCGGCCGCTGGTGCAAATTATGGTGACGTTGAAAGCTGCCTTTAATACTTAGGAAAGAAATCCGGATATCGATTCAATATAGCTTCACGTTGCTCCTCCATCAAAAAAACATATCCGGCAGCTTGCCCATCGTTCAGGATGTAATGAAAATCTCCCTTAATGCTCTGCGCTGAAAGTGCTTCACGAATGAGCTCTAAAAAGCCTGGATCTAGCCAGTCTGATTCCATCCTTAAATTTTGCTCATACTTGGCACCATTGAGCGTGAAAGAAAACGGAGTCGTCTTTTGGTCCATATTTCTGGCAAATTTGTCAGTGATCTTTGTGGGAGAGAAAAAGCCTCGTGAGGCCCGGGCCAGTTTCGTAGTCAGTTCCTCGTAAGGGTTCTCCAAGTTCCCGGCTTCCCAATCAAAGTAGACGACAAGGTCCTCGAAACAATTAAGGAGATATCCGTTGGTGGTTGGGCTGTTTAGAGAAACGCAAGCTTTTCCCTCCGTCATCTTTTGTTCAGTCATACCATCAAACACCCCGATCTCCTTCAGGAAACTCAGCTTATCCTCAATGTTCCGGTTGCTGAACGAATTATCGAAGGAGGGCCCGAATAAAAAGTAGTCGTGCGATTCCCCCCAGGCCTCAAGTTGAGGTTGGGTCAGTAAGATGAGTCCGAACCTTTCCTCACCGTAAATGCCATTCTTGCCACCAAAGCGTTCGTTCACGTAGAACAGTCGCTGCTTAGAATCTTGGTCCCGCAACCAATTATTGACGGCATTGGGTAATTCGGTCGTAGGATGCAAGGAGTAAAAGGAAGCGGGCAAATCAGGTCGGTCGTCTTCACTTTTTAGGATACGACTAAAGGATTCCGCGCGGTAAGTTTGCCCACCCGCCGTCAACGTTGTGATGAGCGTGAGGCGTTTCTCCCAACCCGGTTCGGGCTCCCTGTCCAAACTGACGATCTGTGGGATAAACTCCGGCAGTAACTTGGTGATCCTTGAATAAATAGCCCGGGAAAAGGCTAGTGAATCACCGGTGTAATCGCCCATCTCGACTACCAGAGCCGCGTCGCAGTAACTTAGCAGGTCCCATTTATTTCGGATGCCCGTTGCTTTGTTTTTAGCAATGAATTCCTTTAGGGTAGCGGCTTTGATCACTCCTGCATCAGTGAGGGAGCGAGCGAAGGCATTAATTTTTTCCACTGTATCAGCAGCGTCTTCTTGCTCCGCGACCTTAGCCGCCAGATAATAAATGAAGAAATACTCCTTTCCCACTTCGTTCATCTGCTTGGCGGTGAAAGACGTGAGGTAATCTTCGTCACCAACCAGGCCAAGATCAACCAGGTCGCGGAGCGTTCGCTTTCTGGATTTACCCATTACGCTGCGTTGTTCACTGATCAGACCGCCCGGGATCGCTTCAGTTTGGGTTCCTCCCAATCTCATTCTATCCATCAAAGAAATAGTAAACCCGCCGTCTCCAGTGCCGTCTTCATCCGGAATCTTGCTCTCAATCCGGGCACCTGGCAGGTCGTTAACTTTAGCCTTGAAGGCCGCGTTGAGACTGTCTGTTTTTTCCTTGGTCGGTTCACCACTTTGCAGAAAATTATTTATTTCTTCTTGATAAGCAAAAAGCTCCTTCAGGTTAACGCGATGATAGAATTCCGCTTCGTAATAAGCCCCAAGTGCAAAGAGCAACTGAGCGTTGTCTAGCCGATCAGTAATTTGTCTGCCAGACGTACCGTTTCTTTGGCTAAATGGCGAAGTCTTTGGTCGTTTCAGCTCGCCATTTTCGATGGCTTTTTTCAGATAGTCGACGCCCGCACCTGATAGGATGTCTTTGCTCCCCAACTCACGGGCGATTTTTATAGCGTCGGACTGAGACATACTTTGGCTAGTAGAAAAATTTGGGGGAAGCAGGGTTAGGAGCAAAAGTAGCAATCTGTACATATCAATAGGGTTTATTTGCAATATAGTTAATGACATGAATTTTGAAGTCAAAAAAGATACAAAAGATCTTTTTTACACCAGATGTTAGCACCAAAAAGCTCTTTTAGTACTTGGGCGCGGCCGCAGGTGCAAAGGGAGGTTTTGAAGGGCAGAGAAAGCTGGTTTTTCATTGTACCTACTCACGTTGCTCCTCAACTGAACCCCGCACCTGCGGCCCCGCCCTACTTCCTTTTCTTTAAATCTATCTTCCGTGTAGTCCCAGCTGCTATCTCCAGGTCATGTCCGCCCCAACTGAATAGAACGGGGACTCGATCAGCCCGGATCTCCCCAGTTAGCTGCTGGTCATTCAAACGCAAATCAAACCCAATCCCCGCGTCCTCGCCCTGCACTGGGCAGTAACCTTTCATGTGCTTCAAGTGGCCAAAAGTCGGCGTCATATGTATGCCGTCTTTATGCTGTTTCGTGTCAATGCCGGCCAGCAACCGATAAGCAAA
>JBGCFZ010000454.1:0-5597 GCA_045110355.1 Lewinella sp.
ACGTTGAAGTAATCAGGTTACTTGCCAACCGGGGTGCCAATCTTGACCTCCAGAACAACGGTCAGGGGTCTGCGCTAAACGCAGCCGCCAGGAATGGAGAAATGGAGATTGTTCAACTGTTACTTGCCGGGGGGGCCAACATAGACGGACAAACTAATGGTCAGGGATCAGCCCTAAACGCCGCTGCCCGAAAAGGCCATTTGTCCATAGTGAAATTACTTGTAGAGAAAGGAGCAGATGTTAATCTCCGCAGCAATGGCCAGGGCTCTCCACTAAATGCTGCGATGCGTAATGGCAACAATGAGATTGCAGGTTATTTACTTAAGCAAGGGGCGCATTAAGCGTAGGCTATATATCCATTAAAGCACTTTCCGATGAGTTAAAACCATCCTAAGGTTAGTTCCTACAGGCAATTTCTTATGGGTGATTTACTTTCTTGTGTTTTTATTTATTAAACACCAAGAAACAATGCGTTACCTATTAATCATTACTTCCCTTTGCTTTTTCCTTTTTTCTTCCTGCGAAAAAGAAGAGATCACTCCCGACACTGATGCGGCCATTACCCTTGGTAGTGAAAGCATCAATTTCACCTCCGCATTCCTCCAATACGGTAACACTGCTCCCCCTTCCTCTTCCAGAGTTACCCTTCATCTTCTAGGAGAAAATGCATCCATTAATAGCGTGGGTGAAGTGATTAATCTTCCCTCAGATATGCTTCGGCTCAACCTGCAAGTCCCCAATTCCAATGGCGAACTTATCAGCGGTATTTACCCCGTAAGCAGAGTATTGCCAACGGAATCAAATTTTGTATCATCTGGCCTGCTTATTCCCGCACACGATGGATCTTTTGCCAACGCATTAGAAGTTCAGTCAGGAATGGTGGAAATTACCGTTTTGGAAGACCGAATTATAATATCCCTCACCTTAACGGTAAGCGGTGATTTTGGTGAGGCCGACTTCCGTCAAGTGAAAGGCCAAACGGAGCTTCCATTAATCATAATTCCCTGATGGGTTGGTTATACCTGATCATGATGAATCTTATTTAGAGTGTTGTACTGTTAATCAGCACCTTCATCATCAACGTAAAAAGCCGGACCACAATATTGTGATCCGGCTTTTCTGATTAGCGGCAGCCCATTACGACTACGTGCTTAGTATTACCTAGTAACGGTAGTGCTCAGGCTTAAACGGACCTTCCACGGGTACGTCGATGTACTCGGCCTGGGCTACGCTTAATTCTTCCAATTCAACACCAATTTTAGAGAGGTGCAAGCGAGCAACTTTCTCGTCAAGGTGCTTAGGCAGCATGTATACCTTGTTTTCGTAGTTATCGCTGTTTTCCCAAAGTTCCAGTTGCGCAAGCGTCTGATTGGTAAAGGAATTGGACATCACGAAAGAAGGGTGACCGGTACCACAACCGAGGTTCACCAGGCGGCCTTCAGCCAGGATGATGATGTCGTTGCCATCTACGTTGTAGAGGTCAACCTGCGGCTTGATCTGGTCTTTGGTCTGGCCGTAGTTCTCATTGAGCCATGCCATGTCGATCTCATTGTCGAAGTGGCCGATGTTACAAACGATGACCTTATCGTTCATCGCCTTGAAGTGCTGCTCGGTGAGGATGTTGAAGTTACCGGTAGCGGTAACGATGATGTCGGCACGGTGGATGGCAGTCATCATCTTCTTTACCTCAAATCCGTCCATTGCGGCCTGGAGGGCACAGATGGGGTCGGCTTCGGTAACAATTACGCGGCAACCAGCGCCACGGAGGGAAGCAGCAGTACCTTTTCCTACATCGCCGTAACCGGCAACGATGGCCACTTTACCAGCCATCATCACGTCGGTAGCCCGGCGGATAGCGTCAACGGCAGATTCCTGACAGCCGTACTTGTTATCGAACTTCGACTTCGTAACGGAGTCGTTTACGTTGATGGCCGGCATTACCAGGGTACCTTTTTTCATCCGCTCGTAGAGACGGTGAACACCGGTGGTGGTTTCTTCGGAAAGACCTTTGATGTCCTTGGCGAGGTGTGGGAAATCGTCGAAAACCATGTTGGTGAGGTCACCACCGTCGTCGAGGATCATGTTCAGGGGCTCGCCGCCGGGGAAGGCGTGGAGTGTTTGTTCGATACACCAGTTGAATTCCTCTTCGTTCATACCCTTCCAGGCGAAAACGGGGACACCGGCTGCGGCGATAGCTGCAGCGGCGTGGTCTTGGGTAGAGAAAATGTTACAGCTGGACCAGGTAACCTCGGCACCAAGCTCAACGAGGGTCTCGATGAGTACGGCCGTTTGGATGGTCATGTGCAGGCAGCCCGCAATACGAGCTCCTTTCAGCGGCTTTGATGCGCCAAACTCCTCACGGAGTGCCATCAGACCAGGCATTTCGGCTTCGGCAAGACGGATTTCCTTGCGGCCCCATGCGGCCAGTTTGATGTCTTTGACTTTGTAGTTAGTCGCGGTTGCTGTTGCGGACATAATTTTCGTTTTTTGGAGCCGCAAAGGTACGGAATTTGTTTGGGAGTGTTTGGGGAGTTTGGTCTGGTGAAAGTCAGTAGTTTATAAGGCGTAATTTTCAGGCGGGGCCGCAGGTGCAAGTAATGGGATAGATGAGCAGCGTAAGGTGGGTTGGCACTCGGTTATTTTTTCCCGGCTGAAGCCGGTGTTGCGCTACAAAGCTCTTCGAGATGGTACTTCTTAGCAATAGCACTACTATCCACGACAACGAGAAGGATGACTAGGATGACCTTCCTACCTATGGCGACTTTCAGATAGCAGCTATGGTCGCGAATCATCATATTGAAGAACTAATGACTGATGATTCCTGGCTAGTAAGCTGGGGGTGAGGGCTTGTAGCCCGAATGGCACAAGGGAGCGTAGCGATTTTGTGCCATGTTTCGTAAAAAAATGTCGATCCGACCCGCTCCGGGAGCCTTACGGCCCGTTCGCGTTCAGGCAACAAGCCCTCAACCGTTCTTTGCACCTGCGGCCGCGCCCTAAAAAGGCTGAACAGTCCAGAAGATGAAGTTAAAATTCTGGCCAGGTGTAACCTTTCCAGGTTAGCGCTCGTCACTCCAGCAGTCACCTAACGCCCCTAGCCTATGAAAGCCATATATACCTTTTTACTACTACTTACCCCGTGGTTGATTGCAGCCCAGAGCATCACCAGCAAGATCAAATCCGGCGTACTGGAGGTTGATCTCGAACCGTACGACATTGTCCTCCAGGAAGACTTCGCCATTACCCTGGAGTGGATCGAAGATTTTGGTGAAAGCACCTGGAACAATGGCCTTCGCTTTGCGATGCGCCGGTTCGGGCCTAAATGTGTGTTCAGGTATGCGAGCCAGGACAATTGGTCAGCTTACAGCGGATTGTTGGCACCTAGTCCTTGTATGAATATTACTGTGGGGTATAAATAATATTTTGTCACACTTAACAAGTTGAGTTCTTATAGAAATAGCATCCGTTCTTTTCATAATAAACTCTACTACAATGCTATTTTCGATTAATAGGGAATCCGTCCTGTTCTTTTCAATGTTGCTATTGGTACTAAGCGCTTGTACAAAAAGCGAAGAAGGCCTCCTGAAAGCAGATGACCCTGCAGTACTTGAGCAAGTAATCACCGACGAAATATCCTCCCATTTTGCCACTGAGTTAGACCTTTCAGGAGCAAAGCCGATAACAGTTAATTCTTACAACGGTACCAGAGCACCTCACTACTTAGTGGATGGGGACATTCTTATTCCTGAAAAAGAATACCTGCGTATTACCAGTGGAGACAAGCATTATCGCTCATCTAATCTGGCCGACAATTGCCAAATCATTACCATTGCCGGCAGTTGCGGTTCTTTTCCTCCAGAAGGTGATGCGCTGACGCTACAGTTAAAACTTGCACTTTCTTGGGCAATCAACCAATATAATGGCTTACATCGTGAACTAGGCATTAAGTTCCGGACGTTACCCTGCGATCAATACGACGAAGCCGACATCAAAGTCTTTTTTGATGAAAGCCTAAGCAATGTTGTTATTGATGGCAACTCTTTTAATATTCCGGCAAGTGCTGGTTTGCCTGATGCCAATGGAAATCCTTATCCTGAAATCCGAATCGGTCCACTCTTATTGGACCTGGGAGACAGAAATGCAGAAATGTACAAAATTGCTATGGTGCATGAAATTGGACACTGCATTGGGTTCCGTCATACTGACTGGTTTGATCGTTCCAGTTGTGGACAGAACACCTCCGAACCGGATGAATTTATGGGATCAACCACAGTACATATACCTGGCACTCCCGTAGGTCACACCGATTTTGGATCAGTTATGCGAGCATGTGCGCTTTCCTTTTCAGTCCCTAATCCCTATTTCACGAATATGGACCTACGGGCCCTTAAGTACATGTACCCGCAAAGAGCTTGTGACTTGGTAAAGCCTGATGAAACTGGCATATGGCAATTACCAGTCCCCGATGTCCCTTAGAGACTAAATTTCTCAAATAAGTGATAACTCTTTAGGTTTATGACTGGCGTCTGTTTCAAAGATCAGGCTTAAGCCATTTCCCTCAACAATTTGATCTGGCCCTAAGAACTACTGATTGGGGACGATAGGTTGCTCTAGAGCCTATCGTCCCCTTAGTTTTTAAATCCAAACAATCACAACACCTGGATATTGAATTCTTTCCTTATTTCAACAATAGACTTTTTCAAATATGGCTGGTAAGCTGAAAACGGCCACGGTTTATTCATTTTTTTAGCTCTGGCAATTACTTTAGGAATGACCAATAAATAGTCAAATGTACTTTTCATTACATGGCTTAAGCTGTACATCCTAAAAAGTTCAAAAGCCCCCACCTATTTGTATCCCGTTATTACTTCCCAGAAGCTCAGTATTGTTCCAAAAGTTGTCCAGGTCTTGACCACGCCCTCTCCATAAACGGTCGTTTTACAGCCAAAAACGACATGAGCTATATCATGACACCTCAGGAACGCTGCTCCTTTCTTTGAGTATTCCTTTTCGGAGAAATATTGTTTATTCTTTTCCTGAAAATATTTCAGCCCTTCCTCAAGTGTGATATTATCGCCCATAATAAAATTAGCTTAGGCTACTTTTGATTATTAACTACCTCAGATCAAAGGCTTCAATACATCATAACTAGCCTGCGTTAGCCGAGTATAAAACTCCTCCGTAAAGGCAGAGCTACCATGGTCTTCCAGAAACTTCTTTTGTTCCGGGGAAAGGCCAACGGGGTTAGTATCGATGCTGCCGGGGTAAGGGTTGGCCGGGGTACGATCCAGCGGCGGACAGAACTCTACGGAGACGGCACCGTCATAACCAATTTCCTTCAGCACGCCGATGATGGCTGGCCAATCAAGGCTCCCCATCCCAGGGGCCATGCGGTTGTTATCGGCAACGTGGAAACCGTGGAGGCGGTCTGCGCAGCGCCGCAGCGCGGCGGCCCAATCCGCTTCTTCGAGGTTCATGTGGAAGATGTCAAGGCAAACGCCACAGTTCGGCCCGGTCGCTTCGGCGAGGGCATAGGCCTGGTCGGCGCGGTTGATGAAGTAAGTCTCAAAACGGTTGATGGGTTCGATGCCCAGCAATAC
>JBGCFZ010000455.1:0-9906 GCA_045110355.1 Lewinella sp.
TCGGCACATTGATTAGGTGGTTGACCGGTAACTTCCTCGTACAGTGCTTCCCAACTGAGCTTAGCACGACGTTGCAGCTCGCTACCCAGTAATTCATGACATTTCCGGAGGCGTGTCATTCGATTCCGGGTGGCCAGAATGCCATAATAACGCACCTTGCAGAAGCCCGACGGTAGGATATGCTGCACAAAGCGGCGGATGAACTCATCTGCATCAAGGCGCATCACTTTCCTTTTGTTGCCGTCGGCGTAGTCTCGATATCGGAAGCGGACCTGCCCCTCAGTTAGGCTGATGATGCGGTCGTTGCTGATGGCTACCCGCTTGACGTAGCGCCCCAGATAGCCCAATAGGTGGCCAGGTCCGGCGAATGTAGGCTTGGCGTAAACGACCCATTTTTTAGCCATCGCGGCGTTTAGAATTGCCCGCAGCTTTTGACCGGGTGGAAGCCGTAAAGCAGTCTGTCGGTGCAGTGCCCGCAGTGCGCTGACCAGTCGGCCTCGGAACAGCCGCGATAGCGCACGCACGGGAACCAGGAACTTGTCCGATTTGGGCCGCTTCCAACACTGCCCGTCAAAACTCAGCCCTCCGGCGGGAACCAGGAAATGAAGATGAGGGGGATAATGGAGGTTTTGTCCCCAGGTAGGCAGCACCTTCATTGCACCTGCGGCCGCGCCCTCTTAAATAAGACTTGTAGTTTAGTAGTCGAGCGGTGCGGTAATGCCACTGCACTTAAAAATAAGTTCCTTCACAATTGTAACCATCCGGCTGCGGTTAAGTAGAGGCGGAACAATGTTTTAACAACCAGTAACTCAGGCACTGAAATGCTCCGTTTACCTATTTCGTCGGCGCTGGTATTCGGCTACAAGGCGATTGGAGCCAAATTCATATAAGTATCTTCGAAGCATGAAATTAATCGTAGACTTCGTCCTGGTCATCGGTATTGTACTCAGTGTTTTACCCATAGTAGGTATAATGAGGCTCAGCGAAAGAAGAGCACCGCAGTATATATTGATCGCCTTCTGGGTGTTGATTTTGAATACGCTTGTATACTTCTATGCAATGCTACACGAGCTGTCCGCAGTGCAGTTCGCCACTAATTTTCTTCAACACGGCGTACGTCTTTTGATTCCGCCTCTACTCTACGTTTACGTAAAGTCTATATTCCTGGAGCCAACGGGGTTGATTAGGGGAAACATCAAGCACTTCATCGTGTTTATCGTTTACTTTTTAGGGTACATAATACCCTTATCAATTGATCCCAACGCAGACTACATCTATACCATTCATCGGTATATCCCCAATTGGGCCGTGGTGCATGACCTCTTCGGGATCGTTTATTTTTTCCTGGCCTTGAAACTATTTTACAGCTTTCGTAAGCTGATGAAGCATAATTACTCCAGCATTAAGGAAAAAGACTTCCTGTGGATTGAGAAGTTTCTGATCGGGTTTACGTTGGTGCTCGTCATCGATTTGATCGTCACCTTTACCGAAATCGCGTTTGGCTATAACGTGTCTTGGGATGCTTACATCACTATTGTCTTTTTGGTTGCCACGATGGCTCATCTTGGTCGCTACGGCCTTACGCAGTCTACCGTTTTTTTGCCGGAGTTTCTTATCGAAGACATAGAAAATCAGTCGACACCGGGAAAGGCAAACAGTACTTATCTGAAGCCTTCGGAAAAAGAGGAACTAAGGAGTCGATTCACCCAGAGCATGCAGGAAGAAAAGATGTATTTGTCACCGGACCTAAGTTCAAAATCGTTGGCTACGGCCATGAAAACCTCAGAGCGCAAGTTGTCCGCCTTTTTCAGCGAGGTACTGGACAGTAACTTCTACGACACCATAAATTACTACCGGGTTGAAGAAGCCAAACGAGTCCTGCAAACAGAAGCGCTGAAGAATCATTCGATAAATGGCATCGCACATTCCTGTGGATTCAGCTCGAAAAGCAGTTTCTACCGTATTTTCAAAAAGCATACGAATCAGTCTCCCCTGGCGTACGTCAAAACGAAGGATAAAGGGTCCCATCGCCCGTAATGGGACACAACCAAGCGGCTTTTACAGGACTTCGGGTATACCTTGGCGTCGAACAAAAAACCACGGATAATGCGCCTTTCGAACTTGCTTAACTGCACACCTTAATCAACGACAGTATGAAATTTTCTGTAAGCCAGCTACTTCTATGTTTATTGATACCTTTTTCGGCTTGTTCCCAAAAGGTAAGCGACGAGTTGAGGTATCTTGGACAAGAACCTCCTTCTTCACAGCCGGAAATATTTGCCCCTGATATTATTTCCAAGACCGACCAATACGAATTCGGATCAGTGTTTAACAGGGAGGCTACAGCTTTCTTCTACGGAGTGGATACAGGTGATAAAAGCGAAATAAGGTATTCAGAGCTGGTAGGAAATAAATGGAGCGCACCCAAAACCATCCTGTCGCATAACGAGTATGGCTTTAACGACCCCTTTCTTTCTCTGGATGAAAACAGGCTATACTTTATCTCTCAAAAAGCACTGGCTGGCAAAGGGAGTAAACAAGACTACGATATTTGGTACGTGGAAAGAACCGGTTCTCATTGGTCTGACCCGATTAATGCAGGGTCTAATATTAACTCTGTCGAAAACGAATATTATATTTCTTTTACCAAGGAGGGAACAATGTATTTTTCGTCTAATAAAGAGGTGCCAGGGCAAGCGAACGACAACTTTGACATCTACTTCTCTAAAAACATTGAGGGAGAATTTCAGCAAGCAGTCAGGCTCGGGAATTCAATCAACACCGCGCACTACGAAGCTGATGTATTCATTTCTCCGGATGAAAGCTATATCATTTTTTGTGCGACGAGGCCCGAAGGGCTTGGAAGAGGTGACCTTTACGTTAGCTTCAAAAATTCCGACGGAACTTGGTCGAAATCGATGAACATGGGGGACAAAATAAACACTAAGCGTCACGAACTCTGTCCGTTCGTGTCTAATGACGGTAAATACCTGTTTTATACCAGTGATCAGGACATATACTGGGTCAGTTCGAACATACTATCCGAGCTGAAGGAAAAGAGCGGACAACGGTAAGATAGGTTACTGCCTTAATGGTTACGTGTAACACCTGAAACCTGAATTCTGATCTCTAAAACCTGAAACCTGATCCCTGAAACCTGAAGCCTGCCCCCTATCTTTGCCCCATGCGCGCAAAAAAATCCTACGGTCAGCACTTCCTGACCAACGAACACTACGCCCACCAGATCGCTCACGCGCTGACGTTGACGGACCAATATGACCACGTACTGGAAGTAGGCCCCGGCCAGGGTATGCTGACCAAGCACCTATTGGAGCGCAAAGCGGACTTCGAACTAACGGTGAGTGAGGCGGATAAGGACATGATCAGTTACCTGGAGGAGCATTATCCTGAAATCACAGATCGGATCGTCCCGGGAGATTTTCTGAAGGCGAAGCTGGAAGAAATTTTTGGTAATAAGCCTTTTGGCCTCATCGGCAATTACCCTTACAACATCAGCAGCCAGATTATGATTAAGATGCTGGACAATTACCAGCAAATTCCGGAAATGGTGGGTATGTTCCAGAAGGAGGTTGCGGATCGGGTCCTGGCGGGGCACGGCTCAAAAATCTATGGCGTAATTGGGGTTTTGGTACAGTGCCGTTATGAATCTTCGTTAGTGCTGAACGTTAGCCGGGGGAATTTCAGCCCGCCGCCCAGGGTGGAAAGCGCCGTCATCCGGCTGGAACGCCGGAAAGAACCGCTGGTGCCGGATGAAAAATGGGGACGCTTCAAGCACGTCGTTAAGTCTGCTTTCGGCATGCGCCGAAAGATGTTGAGAAACAGCCTCAAGTCCGCCTTTTCGGACGAAATATTGGCAAATGACGAGTTTTTCCAACGCCGTCCGGAACAAGTGAGTCTGGAGGACTTCGTCCGCCTTACCCTAATGGAGGAATGATGCCGGAAACCATCTTTGTTCGGGAAACTGATATTAAGGAGGTCGTAGCACTGTCTGCTTTGATTCCAGAGTTGGGGGAATTCCCCCGGGAGCACATTTACAGGGAGAAAATAGCGGCGAAACCGCACCTGATTCTGATCGCCGAAATTGATGGCATCGCCGCCGGTTTCAAGGTCGGCTACGAACGGGATGGCTACTGGTACAGCTGGCTTGGAGGCGTTCATC
This sequence comes from Lewinella sp., assembly GCA_045110355.1. GTDB lineage: Bacteria > Bacteroidota > Bacteroidia > Chitinophagales > Saprospiraceae > Neolewinella. The sequence continues at coordinate 4,181 of JBGCFZ010000455.1, forward strand.
CCGATTACCGGAGGCGAGGCGTTGCGCGTATACTCGCCGACCGACAGGATGAATGGGCCAGGCAACAAGGCTACTCCAGCGTGACCTTCAAAACCCTGAACCGGCTTCGGAATATGCTGCGTTTTGGTATTGACCGTGGGTTCAACATCATCAAGGTGGAGGAACATGAGGAGGTGATGGAGAATAGGATTTGGCTGCGGCGGGACTTGTAAGGTGAAATAAGTTAACATCAGAAGACCGAACGTTTGGTTCGTACTGGCTGGCCCACTAGAATCTACTCCTCAAAAATTTTAATGTCGTCGATCACAAACTCCAGCACCGTATGGGCGGGTACGAGGGTATCTCCGCGAGGGCCCACCAGCCCGTCGGCCCCGTAGGCTAAGGCGCTGGGGCTGAGGATCCGGATACTGCCACCTGGTTTTGCCCGTAGGAGTGCCAGGTTCCACGCATCAATCAGGCCACCGACGTAAAACTGAAGGGGCGCACCTCGTTTGCGGCTGTTGTCGAACTCCGTGCCGTCAAGAAAAACACCGCGGTAGTGGGCGGAGACGATGTCTCCGGTAAGGAGTGGCGTGAACTCACCGGGATCAAGGATTTCGTAAAAATAACCTTCGGGTGCTGCGTAAACGTCGTAGTTCTGGTCAATCGCGCGGTTAATGATGGCATTGCGTTCTTGTCCGGCCCGGTTGGCGGAGGGGCTGAGCTCGGAAATCAATCGTTCCTCGATGGCAGACTTGGTGACGGCATCTTTTTCGGGCGCGGCCGCAGGTGCAGGGGGCGGATTTGAGCAAGCTGAAACGGCCAGCAAGAGTAGGGCTGCCAGGTAGAGAATTGGTATTCGCAATACCGCCATCGGGCTTACTTTTTATTGGGTTGAGCGACTGTGTCGCGATTTGATCTGAGGACTTCGCGACGCAGTCGCTCCACCTAAAAAGCGCTTACTCAAACAAGCTATCTGCCTTCTCATAAATCCGAACAAGGTCGGCGTCTTTATTCAGCTTGAGCTTTTCTGACTTAATGAATTTAAGCAACGCAGATTTATAACCGAGGTCTTCAGCTAGGTTCTTAGCGGACATCTTCAGGGTCATAAAGTCGCCATCGACCATTGCGTAATGCAGCGATTTGGCACTGAAGCGACGCAACTTAAGCGTTCGGCCAACGTCCTGGACGACTTTCTCGTCGTTGACGACGTCGTAAATCATCGTTGCGGTGATGTAGTCTCCCCGATAAATGATCTGTGCGTAACGGTCACGGAATTTGGGGTTGATGCCCCTGCCATATACATGCTTACTTCCATCTTCCTGAGGGACTTCCACCCGGAGGAAATTCTGCGCACTGAGTTCCCGGATGTTGCCATCGGGTGCATAGTACTCTACCTGGTTGGTGAATCCGTTGAGGTTGGCGCGCTCCAGCTTGTATTCATTGAGCGTCGCATCGAAAACGGTGATGGGGCCAAAGTCTTTGTAGCGGTAGGGGGTCCCGCGTACGTCGGCGTAACGATCGGGGTCAATTGCCCGGCTGGCCTCAATAAGATAGGCGGTGGCGTCTTCCTGATCTGCAGCAGCCTCAGACTGTGCGAACAGGAAGCTGGAAGTGAATACCAGAAAGCAAACGGTGATCGTTTTGAACATATTCGTTTATTATTTACAGCGGTAAATTTACACAATGAAGTACAGCACCTCTCTTATACTCACGTTAACGTTATTATTGTCTGCCTGCGGTGATGGTTTGGAGCAGAAGGAATCAATGGACGCCCTCGGCTTTCGTAAGGTATTCTTCGTAGATCCGGAAACCGGGGAGAAAGAAGGACCTTCGCAGGAGTTTGGTCCACAAGGCGAACTCGTCTATGAAGAGTTTTATCGTGGTGGCAAGCTGGAAGGGAAACGGAAAATATTTGGTCCGAACGGACAAGTGGTCGTTGAAGAAAATTACGTAGCCGATCAGTTTGAGGGAGATTACCTTAACTACGATTCACTGGGCGGCCTGGTCCTTAAAGGACAGTACATCAACGGGGCGATGAATGAGGCCTGGTTTCAGTACTACGCTGATGGCGGTGTAAAGGAATCGGTGACCTTTGTTGATAATGCTACCGTTGGCCCTTTCCGTGAATGGTACGAAGACGGGAAGCCCAAAGCCAGTGGCGTTTATGCACCGGAAAGTAAAGAAGATGGTCTGCTTCATTTGTACCTGGAAACGGGAGGTCTGGAACGGGTGATGCAGTGTTCCATTGGTTTGTGTACGACCATCTGGACGCCGGACAGTACGGCACAGGCACCTGTGGGGGTGAATATGACGCGGCCGGAGTAGGGGAGCGTTTTCGAATTAACTGGGGAGGCTCCTTGTCGCGTAGCGACTGTTCTTTACGATTACCGGGGACACCGTCCCCGGTAATCGCGTGAGGAACTACCTCAGATTGCCTGCGGCAATCGGCTAACAGCGATCTCTCGTTGCCCCGCACTTTGTACGGGGCAACTATAAAGGATAATCGCTATGCGATAAGTGATAAGGCTTAAAATACTTGGTACGACAACCTGATTGCCCGACAAAAGCCACCTTTTTATCCTCCGACATATCATGGTACCGTAACTTACGGCCTACGATGCGAAACTATCTACTTTTCACCTGCCTCTTGTTTTCTTTTGTCCTGACCGCACAGGTTGGTGGCATCTCTGCCTACGAATTTCTGAACCTGCCCAATTCGGCCACGGTTGCTGGAATGGGCGGGCACCACATTGCGTTGATGGACGACGATCTCAGCCTAGCGGCCAGGAACCCCAGTCTGCTTAACCCACTGATGCACCAACGGTTTGCACTCAGCCACGCTTTCCATCCGGCGGGTATTAGTAACAGTTCGCTGGCTTACGGCCATTATCGGGAAGCATCCAAGATGACCTTCCAGGGTGGTTTACAGTTTGCCAGCTACGGTAATGACCTGATCCGCCGGGATAATACGGGGCAGAACCTCGGCACTTTTTCGGCGGCTGATTATGCTGTGACCGTTGGCGCTGCGCGCCAATTCGACAACCGGTTGAGCGTAGGGGCCAACCTGAAGCTGGTCTCTTCCCAATTGGCGGGGTACAACAGCCTTGGCCTGGCTGCTGACCTGGCGGTACATTACGTCGATACTTCCGGAAGGTTTGGGATCACCCTGCTGGCGCGCAACTTTGGCCGGCAGCTCTCGACCTACGATGACCTCAGCGGCCGTGAACCGATGCCTTTTGAATTGCAGATCGGCATCAACCGGGAGCTGAAGTACCTGCCTTTCCGTTTCTCCTTAATTTATCGTTACCTGGATCGTTGGAATGTACTGTTTGATGATCCTGATGCGGAAGATCAATCCATCTTCCTGGCCTTTGGTGAAGAACAGGCCACCAGAGGTGCCGGGGCCGTTTTCTTGGACAACCTGGCCCGCCACTTCGTTTTTAACGGAGAATTGTTGGTGGGGAAGCAACGGAATCTCCGCCTCCGCTTTGGGTATAACCATGGCTTGCGACGGGAATTAAGACTGACAGATTTCAGAACCGGAGCCGGCTACACGTTTGGTTTTGCCTTTCGGACCAAACGCTTTTCCCTCGCCTACGGGCGAACAACCTACTCCCTGGGTGGCGCGGTGAACCAGTTGGGTATTGATGTTGGGTTGGGGACTCGGTAGTTTGGTCTATTGGTCTACTTAGGTTCCTGCTTAGCCTGAAAATCCGTTAGCATCCCCCGGGTGGTTTCGTTCATACGGGCCTTGAAAAAGGCGGACCAACCTAAGAGCATCCCGTTCAGCCCTAAAGCTTGCCGTGCCCACCGCCAAAGGTTAAAGGTGTCGATGTGCTGCACGATCTTACCGTCTTTAATGATGAATTTTGCATGGACCTCATTGATGACCGGTCTTCCTTTAGGACCGTAGTTGTATCGCGCCATCCAGTCGGCGGAAGCGCGCTCGCCCTCGCTCGAGACTCCGCCAAAAGAAACCTCCGTAGCGCCACCGCCGCGCTTCATCAACATCCGCCACATATCGTGGGCATCTTTTCCTTCAAGCTGGCCGAAGGCGGGATCTTCGAAAATAACGTCAGTGGCGTAGCAGGCAACCATCGCTTCGGCGTCCTGCCTGGCGAAGGCTTGGTAGAAAGTGGTAATGAGTTCTTCGTTTGTCATATCTATTGTCCTTCGCTGTTCAGTAGAGCGTTGTAAATGCTGGAGAGGCAAGGTACGACGTAAATGGAAAGGATAGGGTCAAGTGTTAGAAATGTACTGGCTATTTTAGCATGTACGGGGCTTGCCCCGCCTTTACTGGCTGGCCCACTAGCATAAACTCAATAACCACTGTTACAAAACCTCCCCCCAACTTTGCATCAGTGCTTCCCCAGTACTAACCGCCCGAACTCCCAAAAAGTCCTTCACCTGGTGCCGGCAACTGGTGCCAGAGGCCACCACCACGGTATCCTGCGGTAAATCCCGCAGGTGATGGAGTAAAGACTGCTCCGCAATCGTTTTACTGAGTGCAAAATGCTCCGCTTCGTAGCCGAAGGAGCCCGCCATGCCGCAGCAACCACTGTCCAGAAGGGTAACGTTGAAGTTAGCCGGTAGCGAAAGCGCAGCGGCACATTTTTGGGCATCGCCCAGGGCTTTTTCATGACAATGGACGTGGAGGACGAGGTGGATAGTTTGCGGTCCGAAGTCTTCCGGCCCGATCCGACCGGCAGTAAATTCCCGGAAGAGGAATTCATCGAGTGTAAACACATGGCTGGCCAATGCCACTGCGCTGTCCGCCAGGGCACCCCGCAGCAGCTTAGGGTACTCGTCTCGGAAGCTAAGGATGGCGCTGGGTTCGATGCCAACAAGTGGATTGGTGGAAGACGCTAAATCCGCAAAGATCTTGACATTTTTAGTGGCACGTTCTTTTGCTCCGGACAAGAGGCCTTTGCTAAGGTGAGCACGACCACTTGGAGCATGATCTGGCCAACGAACCTCGTAACCTAACCTTTCGAGTAGGAGAATGGTGGCTTTACCCACCTGAACGTCCTGGAAATTGGCAAATTCGTCGCCGAAGAGGTAGATTAATCCCTTCTTCCCCGGTCCCTTTCCTAGGGAGCGGGGAGATGACTTACCTCGCTTGCGCTCGTGCGGCAAGGCTGTTTGAGACTTTTCAAACCACCTACGTAAACTCTCCTGTGGGAACGCCGGTAAACTGCGTTCGGGCGCAATACCGGCAATTCGTTTCACAAGTGGGCCGAACAATTTTAAGCCCCAATTAGCCACCTTTGGCATTTTACCGCCCCATTCGTAAAGCGTTTCATTGGCCGCTACCAACCGTGTACGCAGAGAGTTTTTACCCAGCTGATACTGGTATTCTGCCTTCAGGTTGGTCATGTCGACCGAACTTGGGCATTCGCTGGTGCAGGCTTTACAGCTCAGGCAGAGGTCGAGGGCTTCTTCAAGGGCGGGGTGTTGAAAGGGGTCGTTTTTCTGGTTACGCGTCAGTATTTCACGCAGGAGGTTGGCGCGGCCGCGGGTGCTGTGTTGTTCTGACAAGAGAGCACGGTACGAAGGACACATGGCGCCGCCGCTCATTTTGCGGCAGTCGCCGCTGCCGTTACACTTTTCGGCGGCGGCGAGCAGGCCGCCGGAGGCGCTGAAGTCGAGGGTGGTCGGGTAGTCCGGGATGTTTTGGTTTTCCTCGTAGCGGAGGGATTCGTTCATTGGCGGCGCGTCCACAATTTTACCGGGATTGAGGATGC
>JBGCFZ010000456.1:0-3079 GCA_045110355.1 Lewinella sp.
TGGGCTGCCCTTCGGCATCCAGGGCAATAACATCATTGATCGGAACACCCTACGTTTTGATACCTATCACCGGATCGACATTGGCTTCAGCTTTCGCCTATATGACCGGGAGAAGTCTAAAAAGCGGGATAGTCATTTCCTGAAGTTTACGCGCCAGACTTTCCTCAGCCTTGAGGTATTCAATCTGATGCAGGTCGCCAACCAGGCGGGTAATACCTGGATCAAAACGATCGGGAATCAGCAATATGCGGTGCCGAACCGGCTGACGGGGCGGCGGATTAACCTTAGGCTAAAAATGGATTTTTAGCGAACCAGATCAGTAAGAAAAATACTGATCCAAATTCTGTACCAGAAAACCAGTGGCCAGCATACGAACGCCGTCTGTATTGGAAGAAGACGAATCATTTATAAACACCAGCTGTTCGCCAGCTTGCAGTACGATGATTGGTGCCCGCCCGGTGCCAAGCGTTACGTTACCACCCTTGCAGCTGCCGGACAGGAACACCTGGGGGTTGACTCTGACGACTGCCGGTGTATCATTAGCTCTGGATCGGTATTGTTTACGCCGACTTGGGCTACGGCTGTGGCTGGCCCCACAAGGACGAAAATTAAAGCTGCGAAGATGAGCCGGGGTAATGATAGGTGCTGTTTGTCCCTTCTATATGTCCACGGACCCTTCCGTTATACCTTAAATAAAAATGTAACCTGTCGGTTAAGAATCAGTTGGAGCGAACGATAAACCTGAAAATCGTTCACCCATAATGTAAATTCATGTCTGTTACGACCGGCCGCATGGCCCTTTGGTTTTTCTTTTTCTGCCGCTTTCTTTTTCTGTCTACGGGGCTGTCCGCTCAGCCCGTAAATGATGATATTTTGAACCCGCTTTTATTATCTGCGGATAGCTTATGTCTCAGCCCAGTGGCAGCAACGCTGGAGACTGCTACCTCGGCGGGGCCGGCAGCCGCAGGCTGCGCTTTCGGGCCTGATGCCGGTGGTCCGCCCGACGTTTGGTTCACCTTCACGGCACCAAGTACAACGGCCAATATCAGTCTTGAATTGGGTGAGCTGAGCAGCTTCATGTTCGTAGGAGAAATCTATACCGCTGGCGGAACCCCGGTATTTGTCGAGTGTTTTATGGGCTTCGGTGGCATCGTTACCAACTACAGTACTGAAAACCTGATGGCTGGCCAGGCTTATCTCCTTCGGGTTTACGATGACGGCACGATGATGCCCCAGCCCGGTGATCCGCAGGATTTTTTCGTTTGCATGAATTTCCTCCCTAACCTTGAAGTGGCAGGCACCTTTGGAGGCAGTTGTAATGATGTGTTTGACCTGCCAACTTTTACCGGTAGTGGTAATTGGAAATACTTGACGGTCAATGGTGGCCTTGCGATCGGCTTGCTGGATAGCGAAGCCTTTTCCCTAACTGCAGCAAGCTTGTACACAGACTTTGCTGCAGCGACTATGGAAGGACCCTTTGGTACATTATTGACGCGGACATTTGGTGCTGCTACTGCTGGCGCGTTGACCGGGCCTTTGCGAATCCGGCTGTTCATTTCCACCGAAGAGTTCGCAGCGTTTCTGAATGAAGGCTTTAGTGCGAGTGAGTTATTGTTGCATCAATATCCCGGCCTGAGCTGTGGCCCAATTCCACCAGCTGTGGGAATTCCCGACTTTTTCGCACCGCTTGGTTTCGGAATGGTAGGACAACGGACGGTATACCTGGAGTATGAAGTGACCGACCTCGCTGCTTTCTTTCTGGGGGAAGGTGACTTGGGGTTACCGGTAACCTGGGGTAGCCTGAACGGGCGAGCCCAAGGCAAAAACAATGTCGTTGATTGGACAACCGTTCGGGAAGAAAATACGGACCACTTCGTTGTAGAACGAAGTGAAGCCGGCATTGCCTGGGAGGAAATCAGTCAGTTGACCGCTGCGGGAAATGCAGATGCAGAGCAGGCGTATGTTGCCATTGATGAAGCGCCTTTGGCGCGGGTGTTTTACCGCATCCGACAGTATGATCGGGATGGCCGGAATACCATCTCCAGAATGATAGAAGTACGGAGGAATAGTACTATTGGAAGGGTTTACCCTAACCCCGCAACGGACTTAGTTACGCTTCCCTTCGCCGGAGAAATACGCGTGTTGGATGGGCGTGGACGGGAACACTTAAATAGTGCGACAGTCGCCCAGGACATCAATGTGAGTGCACTGCCTAGTGGCGTTTACTGGCTGGAATTGCGATCGGTGGAGACTGGCCGCGTCTTTCGGGATAAACTGATTAAGCAGTAGACCCGAAGTAATGCCTGGAAGCGATTTTCTGATGGTTGTTGTGGCTGCTCAATAACTTTTATTGCACCTGCGGCCGCGCCCCAAAAACAGGTGGGCGCGGTCGCAGGTGCAGTACTGGGAAAAAGGAGCAAAGAAAAAAACAAACCTCCGTTAAGGTTCCGCTTCCAGAAACGATCAACCACCAAATAACCCATAAGCACGCTCCCGTGAAGTATCCGTTTCTATTCTTTTTGTTCCTGCTGACAGTAGTAATCTCTGCCCAGGAACCCATCAAAGTAACCCCCCTGGCCATCCCGCCTTACCCCACCGTTTTTTCGGATTATTTGGGCAGGACTGGTGACCCCGTTCTACTGCTGACCAACACGGATCCGATCAACGACTATGCCCTGATGATCGGCTTGGAAGCCAGCGGAGATAACGGCATCTCCGTACGGACCAATGCCCGTAAGCAACCGACGGCAGCCATCAAGATTCAGCCCGGCGAAACCCTCATGCTTACGGCCGACGAGCTGCTTGATCTCTATGCCAACCACACACAGAACGACATCAGCTATACTGGTATCGAAGTCCGTGATGTGGTCCAGTCGCAATCCATCCCTGAAGGAACATACACGGCTTGTGTGACGGCCTTCGACTTCGAATCGGGCCAACCATTAAGCCTGCCCGGCTGTACGCCCCCCATCAACATCCGTCACCTGGATCCTCCTATCATCACGGCACCACAACCCAACGACATAGTGGAGGCTGGAATCCCCGACTTTATCCGCTTTAATTGGACACCCGTCGCCGG
>JBGCFZ010000457.1:0-6997 GCA_045110355.1 Lewinella sp.
ACGGTGTTTGTTATCCGTTTATTGGCGGTGAAATATCATTGGACGCTGGCTTTTGGCAAAAAGGTGACCACGTAGTGGTCAAATCTTATTTGCCCGGGGCGAAAGGCCGCAAAGCGGGCTTTTACCCCGGGCATAAAGGAATACACAGACGTTGCGGCGCTACGCGCCGCCAAATTGCCACCCCCATTTTTGACCCCGGGGTTCCGGCGTACCGCCTCACCTGGGGCAAATGAAATTCGACTCCTCCGGAGTCCCCATTTTACCGAAACCGGCCGGAGTCTCCCACTACTCCTTCAAAGCATCAAGAATAGCCATACTCTCGGAGGTGCCATAGTTACTGTTACGCTTTTTGGCGAGTTCGAGGCTACGTTGTGCTCCGGCCCGGGCCTCGTCGTAACGACCGAGTTTCACCAGCGTCTGGGCCCGGAAGAGGTGTTCCCAGTAACTGGGGGTCTCATCAAGCTCAATGGCCTTGTCGAACCAAGCCAATGCTTGTTCGTAGTTTTTTCCGTCGCGGAGCTCATACATGGCGGCGTTGGAGTAATCCCCGGAGCCGGGGCCGCCGAGGGTCTTGGTGATGACTTCATTCATCAGTTTTTTTGTCTCCAGCCCAAAGGGAATCATTATGCGGGTATTCTCCCATTTCATCATCAACGTAAAGTGATCGTTGGAGATTTCTTCGAACGAATAGCCAAGGGTTTCTACGGGCTCGGACAGTACCTCCCGATCTACGACTAATTTAGCCACCACTTTGGTCTCGTCCCACTCCTCCGGGGCACCGTATTGGTTGATTTCATCGTAGAGGTAGACCGTCCATTGCTCTTGTCCCGGGGTGGAAAAGAGGGTGTAAGATCCTGGCGGTACATCCGTTCCTCCGAAGGTGATGGCTTCGCTAACGACCAGCCTTGGGTTACGGTTGGCGCCACCTCGCCAGATTTTCCCCCAGGGCTCCAGCCCACCAAATATCTTCCGGCCCCGAACACTAGGGCGACCGTAGGAAAATTCAATCTTAGTCGTAGCGATGGTGATCTCGGTGGTCGTGAAGGGACTAAGGTGGAGGTACGGTATCTGGGCGCGGACGCAGGTGCAAAGGAAGGTTAAGAGCAAAAGAGGGTAGAGAACACGCATGGTAGAGTGAGTTAGTGAGTGGGAGAATTAGTGAATGGTGGGTAAGCCCTATGCCCGGACTACGTTACCTCCGGCAACGAGCGGTAGCCCTGACCTCTGGCCGTACGGCTGGCCATCAAAACATTTGTTTGCCCGGCTAGAAAAGGTCAGGCACTCGGAGATCGCTGTTTATGCTTGCTGCCGGAGGCAGCAGCAGTCAAGTCTTACTACAACCAGGGACAAGGCTTTGCTTCCAAATCATTTTCTGTTTCTACTTCGTTGAAGTTGACGGAATAGCTGTCTTCCATTGCCTTAAGGTCTTCGTCGGGCGATGAAACAGAAAATGGCGACGCTTCAATTTCTTCCACGGCTTCTTTTTTGGTGGTCACCATGATGGTTCCTTCGTAGCCTTCCAGCCCCATCAAGACCATTTCGGCATCGCCTTTTATGACATCGACGCTTTCAATCTGCTCCAGGTTCATGGTGTTGGTACATCCTGGCTTGACGCGCTGACCATCTACAAAGTAAGCGATGTGGTTTTTAGCGTCGCTCTCCTCGATGAGGCTAGCGGGTTGCGTTACCTTCGCCTGCTGATCACGGGAGGTCAGTCGCTTAGTTTTAATGGGCGTTGCCACTGGCTTGGAACGAGATGTTTTTACTTGCGCTTTTTGGTCCTGGCTGATAGTAATGGTGGTTTGGGTTGCCTCTTTTTCCCATAGGGTCGAGGGGCAAGGAGTAATCTTAAACGCCGCCTTTTCACTAATGCCCAGTTGGAGTGGTGTAGGAAAAGTTAATGCGGAAACGTCGGTTCTGATTTGGGAGAACGTATGGTCATCCGTCCAGTGGTTTGGCCTCGTCCGTTCCTGCATGGCTTCATACTTGCGTTGGGCACGCTCGTACTGTTCCTGTGCACGGGGGTTAGATGATTCTGGTGGCTCGGGAGCAGCGATGTAGGGCAGCTGGTCTACCGTCATGCGAGTAGGGCAGGGGGTGTTGAGGGATGCCTCGGGCCGTTCGGTCACCATCCATCTGTAATTGCCGGATGGGTTGAGTTTGCTTAGGCGATATTCGGTATGGGCATTGGTGGATTGGCGCAGCAGTAGTAGAGGAAGCTGAGCGGTAAGCTCGGTGTTTTCCATTTCCTGCTCTTCCAAACAATTGGCTGCACCTGCGTCCGCGCCCCAATTCGTATAGCTTAGGTGCGCCGCCCCCAGCAGGACAACCAGCAACATGGAGAACGCGAAGTTCCGATCTGCCTGATTGTCCTCGCCAAGGAAAAGGCGCTGAATGCGCTGAGAAAAAGGGGTTTTAGTAGCACTCATTACAAGGTTGTTTGGGGGGGTATGGGAAGAACGGGCCACCATGACGAGGGCCGAAGCGTAAGTGCGTCGGTCTTCACAGCGGGCGGCCACCCAATCGTCGCAACGATGCTCTCGTTCCTGATCAATCAGGCGGCAGAGGGCGTGGACGGCGGGGTGATAAAAGAAAAAAGCTCGGATAAACTGCTGGGGGTAATTAAGCCAATGATCGTAGTTGCGTAGGTGTGCTATTTCGTGTAAAAGAATGGTGCGGGCCATTTCCGGCGTGAGTTCGTTGACCAGTGCAACCGGGAACAGAATGACCGGACTCCAAAAGCCAAGGGTCATAACTTCACCTACCCGATCGCTCAAGTAACACCGGACCCTACGGGTGGCAGCGTGCTGGTTCAACTCATCGCCAAGCCTTGCGGCCCAGGAGATGGGCAGCGCCGAAAGGCCATCATTTTTCATTTGGAAGACTCGTTCCTGGTCGCGGATCAAAAAGAAAATCGCCGGGATCAGCCCGGCCAGGTAAACGACAGATAACCAAGGGGCAATGCTGGGGATCTCCCGCTGCAGCCACTCCGCCCACCCCATGTCCGCTTCCTGAGCGGAAGCAAGTAGTTGTAGTCCGCTAAGAGATTGACCACCAGCCAGCAGGTTTTCACATATCGGCTCGGGATCGTAAACGAAGTAAAATGTAAAGCCAAAGGCCGCAGTAAGTGCCAGCAAAGCACCGTAGGAAATATTATGCCGGGCTGCGGGAGAGGACAGTAGTGGAAAGAGTGCTTTTACACCAACGTAGAGTACGGCACCGATCCAGAGGCTGTGGAGTAATGCCAGCCCGAAGGCGGTGGCAAAGGGGAGCAGGGTGGTAGTGAGTTCCATAATGAGCGAATACTATAATAGGCTAGGTCTTCTCCAGGTAGTTTTACGAAAGTTGATTAAAAGCTAATTAAAGCTGCTTCGTTCTTAATCTGGAGTGAGCGAGCCGGTTGCTTCGGAGTTGATGGCCAGCAAGTATTTTAAATTCTGTTGGCCGAGAATTTTGTAAAGGCTTACTTTTTCTGACGGTTGATCCACTGCTGGAGCTCGTCGAGTTCCTCCGGTGTAGGCTTCTCATTACCGAGCGCCCGTAATGCGAGGTGGATGGTAGAACCACCAAATGCCGTATCAGCCAGGCGGTCAAAAAGCCTTCGTTCAATCTGCTCACGACGCGGTGCCGCAATGTAAGTGTGTGTGCGTTGGTCAGTATTGCGCTCTACTAACCCGGCCTTGGTCATTCGCTGTAGTTGGGTCAATACAGTATTATAGCTAACCTGTCGGCGAGCGCCTAGCCGTTCGTGCAAATCCTGCACCGTAGCGGGCTGCTGTTGCCAAAGAAGATCAAGAATTTCAAGTTGCGCCTCTGAGGGCATGGGGTCGTTGGCCATGGGGAAAGATTTTGTGTAAAGATAAACTACACTTGTAATACTACGCAAGTAGTAGAAGGTTAAAAGAAGTTAATTTGAATTTTATTCACATCTGGCGGTAGATTTGTTCCTACAACGTGTCTAAACGTAAAATCTTCCGCTCCTGCAGTAAAAATTACTTATTTTATCCTGAGCTTAAGCTGCTTATTGTCAGTGCTGGTCCCTAATTTGGAAACAAAACTTTCTTTTAGCGGTTAGTCTCCGGGTTTCCACCTTCGTAATTTCCTCTGCATGTCGCTCTCCTTTGCCTCCCGTTTAATTTTTGTTTGCTCAATGCTGTGCCTTGCAATGATCACCGGTTGTGCGCCCGACGAGCCCTTCTTGCCTACCGGCCAACCAGGCCCGGACCCAGATCCTGAAGATGATCCGGTCGAGGTCACGTTTAACGGACGATTGAATTTATCAGACCCGTTCAACTATGCCAACCAGGAAGTTCCCGACTATATTGACCGGGACAATGCCGATCAAAATGGCATCACGAACGCTCGGGCTACACTGGGGCGGGTATTGTTCTATGATCGGCAGCTGTCTGATATCCGAACGGTCTCCTGTTCCAGTTGTCACCGACAGGAACTGGCCTTTGGAGACAATTCCATTGCCTCCGTAGGTGTCGCAGGTACTACCGCCCGTCATTCCATGCGGTTGATCAACGCCCGTTTTGGTGATGAGTCCCGCTACTTTTGGGACGAGCGGGCCGGCTCGCTGGAGGAGCAAACAACGCAGCCCATTGAAGACCACATCGAGATGGGTTTCAGCGGTGCTAATGGAGATCCCTCTATGGATGATTTGCTGGACCGGCTGAATGCACTGGATTATTACGGTCCACTTTTTCGGGAGGCTTACGGCTCAGACCAGGTAACGGAACCCCGAATGCAGGAAGCACTGTCGCAATTCATCCGGAGCATTCAGTCTTTTGATTCTAAGTTCGACGAGGGCCGGGCTTTGGTCCGGAATGGAGGGGAGCAATTTCCTAATTTCACTGACGAGGAAAACATGGGACGGGAACTCTTTGGGGGGCGGCCGCAGGTGGCCAACGCCGAGCGTGTCGGGGGTGGTTTAGGCTGTGGGTCCTGCCATCAGGGGCCAGAGTTTTCCATAGATCCGAACTCCCGTAACAATGGTGTTACTGCCGCCATCGGCGGCGGGGTGCCCGATCTTTCCATTACCCGGTCTCCCACATTACGTGACCTATTTCGACCAGATGGGACCGAGAATGGACCGTTTATGCATAATGGCGCATTTCGTACCCTCAACGACGTCCTCGATCACTACAACGCCATCCCTGCGGATAATCCGCAATTAGACCGCCGACTGTCCTTTGCCGGTCAGCCTCAGCGCCTGAATATGACGCCCGTAGAACGCCAGGCCGTTATTGCCTTCCTCAAAACACTCACCGGCTCGGCAGTGTATACCGATGAGCGGTGGAGTAATCCGTTTGAAGAGTAAGAAGTTGCAGGTTTCAAGTTGCAGGTTTCAAGTTGCGGGTTGTCCCCCAACCATGTAACTTGCAACCTGCAACTTGAACCTCCCGCCATGATCAATCGCCTATACATCGCTGCCACTTCCCAACACGTAGGGAAAACAACTTGTACCCTTGGCCTGATGGCTGCCATCAGGGCCCGCGGTAAAAAAGTAAGTTACTGTAAGCCCGTGGGCCAGGAGTTTGTCGAGTTGGGCGAACTCCGGGTTGACAAAGACGCACTGCTATTTGCCCGGGGAATGGATTTTGAGCTGAGGGCAGAATTGCACAGTCCTGTCATCATTGGCCGGGGAGTAACCGCCAAGTACCTCGACGATCCGACGGGCTTTGACTTTACCACAGGTATTACCAAAGCCAGCCGGAAGTTGCAGGCCGAGAACGACTTCGTGATCTATGAGGGAACGGGGCACCCGGGGGTAGGGTCTGTTTGCGATATGAGTAACGCACAGGTAGCACAGCTACTCGATGCTCCGGTTGTGATGGTGGTAGAAGGTGGCATCGGCAATACGATCGACAGACTAAACATGAACCTGGCCATGTTTCGCGAACGCCGGGTTCCGGTGCGAGGCGTCATTGTTAATAAGACCATTCCTAAAAAACTGGAGAAGGTGCGGCACTACGTCGATATCTACCTCCAAAAACTGGGCATTCCTTTGCTGGGGGTGTTACCGTACGAGAAATCATTGTCCAGTCCCATAATGGCCACCATACGGCGGGCATTGAAGGGGAAAACGATTTACCACCGTGATCAACTTGATAACCAGGTGGAGAACATCGCCAGCGGCAGTTTGCTGGCCCAGGCGGAGGTGGAGAACCTGAAGAACCTCCTTATCATTGCCAGTAACCGTAGGTTGGAGGAGGCATTGACCGTGCTGCAGAAAATTCTCAAAGAAAGGGAACTTCCAGGCAGTACCATTGCCGGTATCGTGGTGACCGGAGCAGACAGCGAAAACCCAAATTTGCCCCACCTCGATTTCATCAATGAATTCCAAATCCCCGTCGTATCCTGTGCATTAGATACTTACGGCGCCGCCGTGAAAATCAATCAGATGGAGGTCAAAATCAACCTCAAGACGCCCTGGAAAATTCGCCGGGCGGTGGAATTGATTGAGGAGCATGTGGATATGGATTTATTGTTGTAGGGGCGCTTTGCGCCCGTTGGGCAACTCGCTTCGCAAGTGTTGGGAGGCGCCTGTGGCGCGTTGGGGCTACCCCACGAGGCCGTTTCAAAAATTCTTCAATTATCAGTTTGTCTGAGGATGCGGCTGCGAAAATTTATAAAGTGTAAATACTACACCTATCCGTCCGACTGAGTAACTCCAACGTCCGCAGCCCCCCCAACAGAAGCGCAGCGACTCCCCAACGTCCGCAGCCCCCCCCAACAGAAGCGCAGCGACTCCCCCAACGGCCGCAGCCCCGCAACAGGAGCGCAGCGACTCCCCAACGTCCGCAGGCCCCGCAACAGGAGCGCAGCGACTCCCCCAACGGCCGGAGGCCCCGCAACAAGAGCGCAGCGACTCCCCCAACGGCCGGAGGCCCCGCAACAGGAGCGCAGCGACTCCCCCAACGGCCGGAGGCCCCGCAACAGGAGCGCAGCGACTCCCCAACGTCCGCAGCCCCCCCAACAGGAGCGCAGCGAC
>JBGCFZ010000458.1:0-4765 GCA_045110355.1 Lewinella sp.
GTTCATTACACCAGCGATGGCATCCGAACCGTATTGAGCGGAGGCACCGTCGCGGAGGATTTCAATACGCTTAATGGCATCAACTGGGATACCGGAAATGTCAGCGCCAGTTTCTCCACGTCCCGGAGAAGTCTGGGTGTAAAGTAGTGCAGAGAGGTTTTTCCGCTTACCATTGATAAGGATAAGTGTACGACTAGGGCCCATGTTACGAATCTCGTAAGGGTCAAGTAGTGAGGTGGCATCGTTTACTGGCGTCTGTACGGTGTTGAACGATGGTACCCGGTATTGCAGCGCCTTATCAAAGGTGGCTTGACCGGTGGAGATTAGGTCCTTGGCCCGGAATACGTCAACTGGCAAAGGAGTGGTGGTGGAAGAGCGTGGAGCTGTACGGGAGCCTACAACGATGAGCTCAGTGAGTTGGGTCGCGCCGAGTTCCAGGTCCACATCCCACGTTTTGTTCTCGCCAGCGGCCAGCGTGAACGTCTCAGAAATAGACTCATAACCGATGTAACTTACCGTAAGTGTGTAGGTGCCAGCGGATTTAAGGTCAAGGCTGTAAGCACCATCAATATCCGTGACGGTGCCAGTGCCAGCCGTACCTGCACTAATGGTTGCGCCAATCACGGGGTCATTGCCGTCAGTAACCGTACCAGATACCGTCTGGGCTTGAAGGAATACGGGCATCGCCAATAGGGCAATCACCAGTTTGAAGTAAATTAATTTCATAAAAAAGCGAGTTATATAGCTGGCCAGGCCGGGACTGGCTCAATTTTATACTACATTATTGTTCGCAAGGTGGTATACACCTCGCAATCTCCATTCCCCCCGACAGGGAATAGCTTGAATTTTTGGTTGCTTTTTTTGGGGGAATTCGTTTTTTTAGCAGGTAGCCAGGCTTAGATTAAGGACTGAACTAAGACGTTCAGTTTATACAAATAGCGCTTAGCTTTTTTCTGAGAATTAGCGCAAGGTATATGTTTCAAGCGGGAAATATGGGCTTTTATTTTATTTTTTGTTGGTACATTTATTTTGTAGTGAATTTTCGCTACGCTTGTACGGCACTTGGGAGAATAAAATTAGACTTAATGAGGGTACCTTAAAATACTTGAAGTGTTTCAGGTTAGGGCTCTGCGGCACGCCGAATTGAAGCTGTGAGGTATAGGCAGTTAGGCTAACTCACTGTTTAGCGAGTGGAAAAATGGTGGCGGATTTAATCATGTGGGGAAACCCTAAAGGATTAGTTGGTCCGGGAAACCAGCCGAAGTACCGCACGATAATCATCATCCTGTTCGCCATCAAAATCCCAGTCGATGATGCCGGTAAGGGTTAAGCGTTCACCGTCGAGTTTGTGTCGGAAATTAAGGGTGGTGTTTGGTTCAATAACGAAGAGGCTGTCCGTGCCTTTGGCTTTCCAAAGACCGTTGGTCACATCAGTTGCCTGGCCATTAGCATTGTAGTAAGTGCGCTTAAGTTTTCCATCAGCGGTGTAAATGGTGCGGGCAGGGCGTACACCGTAAAGCCGACCCCAGTCTGCTTCCCGAATGATTTGATGGATGGTGGTATCAAGGCCTTGGTATGTGGGGGATGTCGCCTCTATTTCAATTGTTTCCCAGGTGCCCAGCAGTGCTTCAGAAATATCCACTGCGGGCGGTGCAGCATCAACGACGGTCGATTCGTTTTTACAGGAAATCAGCAGCAGAGGTAGTGCGCAGAAAAGAAGTAGAGTAGTAGGGTGCATGGGGCAAAAATAGTCAAATAGTCAAACAGTCTTGCCAACTCTTTGACTGGCTGACTCTTTGACTCTCTGACTACATCCCTACCTTCGCCCCATGGAATTACCTCGTAAAGAGATCTCACCGGTTTGGTTCCTGTTGGTATGGCTTGTGCTCAATTTACTACAGGCCACCTTTACACCACTCGATGCCGATGAGACCTACTACTGGATGTACGCCGGCCGATTGGACTGGGGATACTTTGACCACCCTCCTGCTGTCGCCATTTTGATCAGCTTGGGGAAGGACTGGTTGCCTGGCTCCCTGGGCCTCCGCTTCGGGCACGTCCTGGCCAGTGTTGCCACGGTGGCTGGTATGTGGCATTTGCTCGGTCGCCCAAGGGGGAAGTTTCTTTGGCTGGCTGCCGCTTTGGTCGCCGCCCAACCGTTTCTCCATGTCTATGGCTTTATTGCCACCCCCGACGGCCCACTGCTGCTATTCAGTGTGCTGTATCTGCTGGCGTACCGTCGGTTCCTACACGGCCCCACCCTGGCCAATGGCGCGCTTTGGGGGCTGACGATGGCTGGCCTCCTCTACAGTAAATACCACGGGGTAATGCTGATCTTTTTCTCCGTCCTGCCGTACTTGTGGTGGTTGCTGCGGAAACCCGGGGCCTGGGTGGCAGCCTTAGGGGGAGCGGCCTTGTTTTTACCACATTTGTTCTGGCAGTACGGTAATGATTTTCCTTCCTTTCGTTACCACCTCAGCGGTCGAAACGACGCTTATGAGCTGAAATATACCCTGGAATATCTGCTTAATCAGGTGGTCATTTTTAGCCCCTTATTGTTGTTCTACTACGTGATGACCTTTGTTAAATCGGGCCCAGTGAGGTTGAAAGAGCTGGTAATGACTAAGCGATCTGCTACACCGGATTTTGCTACTGTTTGTCGCTGGCTGGTGGTGGGTTTTCTTTTGTTTTTTCTCTACACCACTACCAAAGGAGGGACCGAGGCACAATGGACGGCGCTGCTGAGCATCCCGCTGGTTTACCTGCTTTACAAAAAAGCGAAGGACCAATTTCCCGGCTGGCAGCCACGTATTTACCTCCTGGCGGTTATCACCGTCGGAATCCTGCTACTGGCCCGGCTTTTGTTGATGGCTCCACGGGAATGGCTGCCCTTCGAAAAACCCTTCGATCATGAACCCTGGACCGAACAACTTGCCGAGTTGGCCGACGGGCTGCCCGTAATGGTCCAGAACAGCTACCGACTGGCCTCCCTCTATGAGTTTTATTCCGGCAATCCCGCCTGGACGTTTACCGACGTACAGTACCGCCTGAATCAGTATGACCTCTGGACTGCCGACACCATGTACCACGGCCAGGAAGTCCTCCTGCTGGGCCAGAAAACCTGGGAATATCCTTCCGCAGCGCCGTTCAGAACCCAAACCCGGGACATGCTCACGGAACGGATTTCCGATTTTCAGGTCGCGAAGCAAATGGTCATTACCACACCACTTGCCTTGCCGGATAGCCTCGTGCCCGGCAACACTTACCCCGTAGAAATCGTCGGAGCCGTTCCTCGGCGTTTTGGGCTTACCCGTCCGCTTTCCTTACACCCTTTCGTCATTTTTCATTATTCGGACGGTACGATGGATTTCGAACAACAAAAGCCCTTGGCAACAGCCGTTTTAATGCCTAACGTACCAACAACACTCTACCGCAGAGGGATAGAAATCCCGGTGGATGCCCCCGCAGGGCCGGTTGAAATAGAATTCGGGTTGGGGTATAACGGGATGCCGCCGTTGCGGGGGCAGAGTGAACGAGTTTTTAGTCAAGTAGTTAGGTAGTCAAAGAGTCAGATAGTCAAACAGTCACAGCGTCAGGTAGTCAGCGGCTGTTTGACTACCTGACTACCAAAGTCCTTGACTACAAACACGCCGTGTTTATCCCCAGTACGTAGTTCTTGATCACTTCGATCTCCGGGGCAGCGGCTGCGCCGGCGAAGCCGGCGATGTCTGCATCCTTCATGCGGGAGACGGCGTAGTCGGTCAGTTGGGTAGCGATGGGCAGGTAGCTCCAATGCCAGCGTTCTTCCTCGTAGCCCTGCGGGCGTTCGGCGCCCTTTGGCGTGTAGGGCTGGCAAAAGCCGTAGGTGGCGGCGTTGGCGGTGAGCCAGTCGTAGACCTTTTTGCCTTCGCCCGATTTGAAATACTCGTTGTTGAGGGCGTTCAGGTCCAGGTCGGTGCCCCAGTGATGACGGCTGGTGCCTGGCATCGAGGAATAGCGGAGGATGGCCCGCGCCCGGTCAGCAGGGGCGGGGTATACCTCATCGGCTTTTTCTTTGCCTTCCAGCAGGCGCTGGCCCTTCCACTTGGCTTCCCAGATTTGTTTTTGCCGTTTGAAATTGCGGGTGGCAGATACGATGATCAGTTTTACGCCATCCGCTTTGGCGGCAGCGTGCATGGCTTCAAAACCGGCGTAGGTGTCCTGGTGCAATACGTAGGGATCTCCGTCGGTGTACCTGGCGGCGACTTTCACGAAGGCTGGATGTTTGGTGGGGTCAAATTTTCCGGTGAGGTAGGCCTGGCTGGGAATGGCGGGGGCAGCAGGGTTCGCGGGCGCAGGTTCAGGCAAAGTATCGGGGGGCGGGGGCGCAGGTGCGGGGGAAGTTGGCGGAGCAAGGGCTGTAGGAGTGGTTGCTTCCACAGACTTAGTTTCCGTATCCGGCGTGGGGGATGAACAGGCAAACAACAGTAGCAGGGAGGCCAGCGATAGAAGTTTCATGGAGGCGAAGGTAGGGTGTTCGGAGATATCCCCGAAGGGAGGTCCATCACTTGACCATGGTTGGCAACAATGCTGGCTCACTTTGCTTAATTGTCCCTTCTTTGCACCTGCGGCCGCGCCCTTGTTAGGAACTAGTGCTTTGTCAGGTCGATTCTGTCGCATTAAATGCTGGTGAATTTTGCCTGCTGGCAAGGCGCTTGAACCGGAATTTAGCCGTAGCTAAATGAGGATTCAAGCAACGCAGCCAGCGGGTAAAAGACGCCGCAGT
>JBGCFZ010000459.1:0-7861 GCA_045110355.1 Lewinella sp.
AAAATTCACCAGTACAAAAGTCAACAAACTTAGTTTACACTGCACTAGGCTAGTCCAACTTTTTAAAAAGATGTAAAACCGCCCGCCTTCTCCCCGTCCGACGGCCGAATTATTACCTGTTCAGTAAAACATCCAGTGCTGATTCCAGTCCCCTCCCCGGCCCGGCAACTTTTCCTTGCACTAGCGTCCCCGCCTGATCAAAAATGACATGGTGCGGAATACCGGCAATACCGAATAGCTCATTCAGTACGAGGGTCTGTTCTCGGGTAGTCAAGTAGTGTTCAGCCATTGGTTTTAGGAAATGGTTAGATGCAGAAGAGGGCTTTTTTGGCGGGGCCGCAGGTGCAGTGTTAAGGGACTAAGGAGCAAGGAAGAGGACTAAGTTACTTTGTCTATGAGCTATCCGGCTGACCGCCGAAGGCAGACGCGAAGCGCACCCGGAGTTACACGCGTAGCCTTGGCTTCAGCCGAGTTGCGCTAGTATACTTTCTCCCTGAAAACCTCCCTTGCATCCCGTGACCACGCCGTAAAATAAAACTGAGGGAAGAGATTAATGTAAATTTAAAGTAGTTTATTTTTTTATTTAAAACTTTAATGTGCATTTTTGAATGTTTTATAGCCTAAACCAATGCTTTTAAGCCAGAAAATGGGGAAAAGCGCATTTTATCTTGAGTAAACTGAAGAAACGCCAGAAACTTTCAAACCATTTAAAGTTTCCGTCGTTCTTGGAATCGTGAATGAACCAACAACATCAACAACGACCCGAGCGCAACTGATCCGTACGTCGCATGACATGTTCATGCGCCTTGGGATTAAGAGCGTCAGTATGGATGACATCTCTCGCGAGATGGGCGTTTCCAAAAAAACGATCTATGTGGAGGTTTCCAACAAGGAGGAGCTTATTAAGCTCGTCATGGAGGATGATTACTGCGAAGACATGAAAACCCTCGCCCAGAACCGGGAGGAGGCCGTCGATGCCATTGATGAGTTCCTGCGCAACAGCCGCTACTTTATCCGTCAGATGCGGGCCATGTCTCCGGCCACTTTACGTGATTTGCAGAAATATTACCCCGTGATCTGGAAGAGTCTTGTACAGAACCATCACCTGGAGTTCAGTAAGTCGTTGACGGTTAACCTGGAGCGCGGCCTGGAAGAAGGCATTTACCGGGAAGACCTGGACCCTGTCATCATTGCCCGCTTCTACAGCTCGATGATGATGTCAGTCATCGACACCAGTGTTTTTCCGGCTCAGGAACGCTCGATTTCAGACATCATCAGCCAGCTCAGCCGCTATCACTTTCACGGTATTGTGAATCAGTTTGGTCGGGAACGGCTCGACAAATACTTGAATAAAGAAGCCCTGGACTAAAACTTTTACACTAATTCCATCCATTAGGCAACTCATAGAGTTTTGCGGATAAGAAACCTCAGCCCCCGATACCACGGACTACCACAATCATTGACCGAAATGAATTTAATACACCAACGAATGTTGTGCCTCGCTGCTCTGATAGCGATCCTGGCAACAGGCAGCTCACGACTGTCGGCCCAGGAAGAAGCTCCGCCCGTCTTTAGCCTTAAGGCGGCCGTGGACTATGCCATGAGCAACAACAACGCCATTCGCAACGCCCAGGTCGACATCCTCGACGCAGAGCAGAACGTAAAAGAACGATTGAGCACGGGGTTGCCACAAATCAACGGCTCCCTTGATTTCAATCACTTCCTCAAAGTGCCGGTATTGCCTTTGCCGGAAGCCTTTGCCATGGGCGACCCCAATGCGCCCACCAGTATCGCCTTCCAGTTGAAGAACAGCCTGACGGCTGGCATCGCTGCCCGTAGTATGCTCTTCGATGGAAGCTTTTTCGTTGGCCTGCGCGCTGCGCGCGCCAGCGGCGACTACTATAATCTTCAGCTGGAAAATACTCAACGAACGGTGCGCAGCCAGGTAACCAGGGCCTACTTCCCCGTCCTGTTGCTGAAAACCAACACTATTATTTTGGATCGCAACATCTCTAATCTGGAGAAGCTGCTCGAAGAAACCAACGCCCAGTACGAAGCTGGCTTCGTTGAACAACTTGATGTAGACCGCCTCGTTCTCAGCCTGAATAACCTGCGCAGCCAGCGCGACCAGGTGGGCATCCAGGCGGAGAATGCGCTAAGGGCCCTGAAGTTTACCCTGAATTACCCCATCGATGAACCCTTAAGGGTTGAAGATGACCTGGATAAGCTGGAGACAGACATCGAAGTCGCCGCATTAACCTCCGATATCCCGTTTCAACAGCGCCCCGAAATACGTCTGCTGGATAAAACCATTGAACTTCAGGGACTAAATGAAGAGCTGCAAAAAGCGGCTTACCTGCCAACGGTTTACGCCACGATCTCCGGACAATACCAGTTCCAGGGCGACAGCTTCTCTGATGGCTTCTGGGCCCCGACGGTCGTCCTGGGACTGAGTGCCAGTGTCCCGATCTACGACTTTGGTGGCCGCAAAGCCCGGGTAGAGCGGGCAAAGCTGGCCACACAGAAAGTCATCAACCAGCGGAACGATGCCCAACGTAGCGTGCAGCTGGAAGTGTTGAATGCAAGGGCCACCTTCACGGCAAATAATGATCGCCTGGCGGTCACCAAAAGTAACCTCGAACTGGCCCAACGTATCTACGATGTCACTCAGGTCAAGTACCGCGAAGGTGTTGGCTCCAGCATCGAGATCGTACAAGCCGAACAGGCCCTGTATGAGTCTCAGGCCAATTACCTCAACGCACTTTACGAAACGCTGGTGGCTAAGGAAGATCTCTTTCTTGCACTGGGGCGTAACTAACCACTCCATTTCGGCGCTTCGCGCCTTAATTCCCGGATTCCATTCGATGCTTTGCATCTAATTTCATCCGGGACCAAAACGATTTGATCCCTCCGGGATCGCCATTTTATGATTTGATCCCGGAGGGATCGAATCGTTTTAACTCCGGTCGAAGTCCGGGGACCTCCCACACCCCTCCAAATGAAAGCAATACATAACCTCCTCCCCTTGCTCCTCTTAACCCTCCTTGCATCCTGCGGCCCCGCCACAGATGCTGACGTTGTCCCAACGGACCTGGAAGGAAAGAAAGCGTATCTCCGAACCAAAAAAGCGGAACTCCGTACGCTTACCCAGCAAGTTGAAACGCTGGAAAAGGACATTTTTGCCGAAGACCCCAGCCTGGCGCCGAAAGGAACCTTGGTGGCTTACGAAGCGGTGAAAACGAGCTCTTTCGAAAATTACGCCGAAGTTCAAGCAACCATCCGCGCTGCAGAAACTGCAATGGCTACGCCTCAACTTCCAGGTCGTATCCTGAGTATGAAGTATGAGGAAGGCGATAATATTCGTAAAGGTGCGCTGGTGGCAGTCATCGATGTGGAAGACATCACCACCCAACGCGCGGAGCTGGAAAAAGCTGCTGAGTTGGCCGAAACGGTTTTTGAGCGACAGAAACGCCTTTGGGACCAGAACATCGGCTCTGAAATCCAGTACCTCCAGGCCAAGAACAGCTATGAGCGTATCCAGAAGCAACTGGCTACCATCGATGTACAGACCAATAAACGTAATGTTTACGCGCCTTTATCGGGGACGGTAGACCGGGTGATGATGCGACAGGGTGAAAACGCCGCTCCCGGCGCGCCCATCTTGTCCATCCTAAGTACGAACAACCTGGATGTAGTGGCAGATGCTTCAGAGGATTTGTTATCCAAAGTAAAGCTTCGCCAAAAAGTGAAGGTGAAGGTGCCGGCCATCAACCTTGAGTTTGAGGCCCCTGTAAGTCGGATTGGTAAAACAGTTGATCCGGCGAACCGCACCTTTGAAGTAGAAATTGATATCCCTGGAAAGTATCTTCGTCAACTAAAAGCTAACCTGTTAGCAGAAGTGGAAGTACTTGACTTCGCTGCCGATGACCTGATCGTAGTAAGTCAGGACCAGATCCAGCAGGAAATCGACGGACGCCGATTCGTTTTCCTAGCCGTTGATGAGGGAGAAAAGGGTGCCGTTGCCCGTAAAGCCTACGTGGAAACGGGGGAGAGCTACAACAATAAAGCCATCATCGAGTCTGGTCTCAAAGTAGGAGACCGCATCATCACCGCCGGCTCCCGCGGCCTTACGGACGGTCAGAGGGTGTCGCTTAGCCAGAACCCCATTCAGTAGACCCGCCGAAGATCCCGAAGGGATTAAATCGTTTTAACCCCGGATGAAGTAAATCGCGCAGCGATGAGCGTAGTCCGGGGTGGTAAGCCCTCCGGGCGCAACCAAAAAAAATGGAACAAAATAAAAGAACCTTCTCACTAACCAACCTCGCGGTAGACAACTCGACCAGTGTCTTTCTGCTTACCGTCATGATCCTGATCTTCGGCTTGTACGCCTATGATCAGGTCCCGAAGGAGCAATTCCCGGAGGTCGAATTCCCGCAGGTGTACATCAACACGCCTTACTTTGGTAATTCTGCGGCAGATATTGAGAATCTCGTTACCCGCCCGCTCGAAAAAGAGTTGCAGGGCGTCGATGGCCTCAAGGTCATTCGCTCCACCAGTGTACAGGATTTTTCGGTCATTACGGTTGAATTTAATTCCGATGAAGACTTTGATGACGCCGTTCGGCGGACCAAGGACGCGGTAGATAAAGCCAAGCCGGAACTGCCCAGCGATCTCGACGTCGAGCCGACCGTGCTGGAAATTAACCTTAGCCAGCTGCCGATCGTAACCGTCAACATGAGTGGTGATTTTCCTCCCGAAGAACTCCGCCGCTATGCGGAATTAATGGAGGACGAGCTGGAAGAAGTCGATGGCGTTAGTGAAGTTAACCTAAAGGGTGTTCAGGAGCGAGAAATAGAAATTGCGGTTGACGTCAAGAAGATGGAGAGCCTGCAGATCAGCTTCCAGGATATTGAGAATGCGGTGGGTAGCGAGAACCTGACGCTTTCCGGCGGTGAGATCAAGAACAACGGCATGCGCCGGGCCATACGTGTAGTGGGAGAATATGATGATGCTGAAGAGCTGTCAAACACCATCATCAAGAATGAGAAACAGCGATTGGTTTACTTACGTGACATCGCGACCACTAAGTTTGGTTACGAAGAACCGAAGTCAATTGCCCGGGCGAATGCCCTTCCGGTAATCAGTCTGGATGTGATCAAGAAATCCGGTGAAAACCTACTGACCACAGCGGACGGTGTGCAGGCTACGGTCGCTGAAGTTCGTAAAGCATTACCTGGGAACCTGGACATTTCCTTTTTCAATGACCAGTCCTATAACACCCGTGACCAGGTAGACAACCTGGAGAACAGCATCATTTCAGGAGTGATTCTGGTGGTGTTGGTCCTGCTCTTTTTCCTCGGGTTACGCAACGCACTTTTTGTTGGTATTGCCATTCCATTGTCGATGCTGATGGGTATTCTGTGGATATGGCTGTCGGGCGTAACGCTCAACATCGTAGTGCTGTTTGCCCTGATTCTGGCCCTTGGCTTGCTGGTTGATAACGGTATTGTGATCGTGGAGAACGTCTATCGGTACATGCAGAACGGCGAAAAATCCGGTAATGCGGCGAAGTATGGCGCGGGCGAAGTTGCCTGGCCGATTATTGCTTCGACGGCAACTACCCTGGCGGCTTTCAGCCCGCTGGCGGTGTGGCCGGGCATTGTGGGAGAGTTCATGAAGTATTTCCCCATCACGCTGATGTTGGTGTTGTCATCCTCTCTGATCGTTGCTTTGGTCATTAACCCCGTTCTTGCCAAGACCTTCATGAAGGTCGACGAGCGGGCGGCAACAAAGAAGGGGCGCGGCCGCAGGATGCGGTCAACATTGATAACAGCAGCGGTAATGATGGTCCTTGGCGTCCTGATTGGATTGCTGGGCGGCGTAACCTGGTTCTTCAACCTGATGGTCATCTTTACCATCATTACGCTGGTCTACTTTTTCCTGCTACGTCCGGCATCCTTTGTCTTTCAAGACAGGGTGTTGCCATGGCTTGAACGGAGGTACCGTGGCGTCATCAGCTTCTCCCTTCGTTGGGGAAAGTCGATAATGGTGGGTACCATTGGCCTGCTGTTTTTGTCATTTGTCCTGACGGCCATCAGCCCACCTGCAGTGGAATTCTTCCCTAGTGCTGACCCACTCTACGTCAACGCCTTCGTTGAATTACCGCTGGGGTCAGACATTGCTGCTACCGACGAGGCCACCAAAAAACTGGAGCAAAACATCATGGAGATGTTGACGCCCTACGATGACATTGTGGAGTCTGTCCTGACCCAAATTGGTGAAAATACTTCCGACCCTAATGCTCCACCCGAACCAGGGTTTACGCCGAACAAAGCACGTATTACGGTTAGTTTCGTTCCCTTCCGCGATCGCGGAGGCATTAGCACCACTAAGGTGATGGATGAAATTCGCCAGACGGTGAAAGGCGTTCCTGGCGTGAAGGTATCCGTTGATAAAAATGCCGACGGCCCCGCTACGGGCAAACCCATCAACCTGGAGATTTCCGGTGAAGACCTGGATCGGCTCATCCCGTTAGGAGATGAGGTGATTAATTACATCAATGCACAAGGCATCCCTGGCATAGAGGAACTATCAGCAGATGTGAAACTTGGGGTTCCGGAACTTTTGGTTAAGATTGACCGTGAAGCTGCCCGCCGCTATGGCCTGTCCACCTTCCAAATAGCCAGTGCACTGCGGACTTCCGTTTACGGTAAGGAAATCAGTAAGTATAAACTAGGAGAAGACGAATACCCTATCTTCCTTCGCCTCGACGAAAAAGACCGTAATCAGGTAGAAAGCCTGCTTAATCAACGGATCACTTTCCGTGATCCGGCTACGGGCCAAATCACACAGGTACCCATCAGTACCGTTGCCAGTGTGGAGTACACTTCTACTTACTCCTCCATTAAGCGTAAGGACCTGGACCGGGTTATTACCATCAGTTCCAACGTACTGGATGGGTATACCGGTAATGAAATTGTTCCCCAAATTGATCAGGTGATGCAGGGCTTTGATTTACCACGAGGATTCACTTACGAATTTACGGGAGAGCAGCAGCAACAACAGGAGGACGTTGGTTTCTTACTTGGTGCCTTTGTCTTCGCCTTGTTCCTGATCTTCATCATCATCGTGGCGCAATTCAACAGCCTCTCCTCTCCGTTCATTATCCTGACGTCGGTCGTACTGTCGACCATCGGTGTCTTGCTGGGCTATTTCTTCTTTGGTGGTACTTTCTCGGTTGTCTTCACGGGAGTAGGAATCATCTCCTTGGCTGGGGTGGTGGTGAATAATGCGATCGTTCTGATTGATTACACTACCCTGTTGATGAAGAATAAAATTGACCGATTGGGCCTTGAGAAAATCTCTGATCTGGAACTCTCCGAAATCCGCGAAAGTATCATTGAAGGTGGTTCTACGCGTTTACGGCCAGTACTGCTTACGGCAATTACGACCGTGCTTGGTCTTATCCCCCTGGCCATCGGGTTTAACTTTGACTTCTTTAGTTTCATCGCTACCTGGGATGGCAAATACTTCCTTGGTGGAGACAATACGGCCATCTGGGGCCCCATGGCCCTTACCGTAATTTATGGCCTAGTCTTTGCTACCTTCCTAACATTGGTTGTTGTACCGGTAATGATGTGGTTGATCTATAAAACACGCCGCAGCATTAAGCAATTCTACCGAAAGCTGAGCGGTAAAGAAGTGGCCGAAAACTTGACAGAGCACTAGTGCTTTGTCAGGTCGATTCTGTCGCATTAAATGCTGGTGAATTTTGCCTGCTGGCAAGGCGCTTGAACCGGAATTTAGCCGTAGCTAAATGAGGATTCAAGCAACGCAGCCAGCGGGTAAAAGACGCCGCAGT
>JBGCFZ010000460.1:0-5496 GCA_045110355.1 Lewinella sp.
AAGGCGGAGTTGAAGTTGATCCGGCCGGAGACTTATGTGGGGCGGTTTTAGGGCTAGTGCAGTGTAAACTAAGTTTTTGCATGCAGGGGCCGGGCTTGCCCCGGCCCTCTGCGTATGGAAGAATCGTGTTTTTCGTTCGCTGAGCGAACGAAAAGGAGCGTTTTATGGGGCAGCCGATACGGGTGGAGGCAAGCCCCACCCGTACGGAGAAATACCATAAAACTTAAATTACACTGCACTAGTGGATGAATTCACAATTACTTCCCGACCTTAGTATCTACGAACACGTAGGTATCATCATCGTGGTCTCCTCCTCCGCTGAGCGCTTGGGCGCTGAAACGCACTTGCTGCTTATTGAGGATTTTGTAGGCGTAGATGTCAGTTTGACCAGAAATGTCGTGAAACTCATGAAAGAGGCCATCCGCTATCCACCAACGACCGGTTTCTATGAATTGCTCCGAGGGCCGATTGTCATAAGTCACCCGAAAATCTAGGGTAAAGGAACCATCAGCCGTACGTGCCATTGTCCAGGATTTTTGCATACCCTTGACCTGATCATCGGCTTCGCTGCCCGACCAGGTACCAACCAACCGTTGATCAATGGACTGGCCCGTGGCAACGGTGGCCAGGTGCTGTCGGGGGCTACATGCGCTGGTGCTCAGTAGGATAAAACAAAAGGAGAGGAGTAGGAAAGGAAGGCGGTACATGGTATGATATTTTAATGGTGATGTGGTACTTAGGAAGCTAAATGTTCGCTCCTTAAGACGTTTACACCCTTCTATTACCTGGGCCTACTGAATCTTACCCTCTCTTTTTAAAATTAGTGACATTACAGCAACTATATGATATTTTGTACGGACGAACGCCAGGAAAGCGTTAAAAAGGCCACGCGATTTCGGGAAACCCTTCGTAGGCAAAGTATCCAAGGCAAGTAATGACCAATAATACTAAGGCGGTAAGTACGCAACCGCCGCCACCTGAACTGGTGGGAGTAGACTTTATTGCCGTTGGCCTCCTTTCAGAATCAGTTTGACGGCCAAAGTCTGAATTGGGTGTCCACAGTTTGGGGTCGATCTCAATTAGTGGTTTCTTGTTTATCTGACGTAGGGTAATGGTATCCGGATAATTCTTTAAAACATTGGTCAGAATATTGGCCATACTTTCCTGTAGATGCTCCATCATTTCGCCAGAGAGTTCTGCCCCTTCTTGCTTCTCCGAGATGGCTGCATTGTACCGGCCCAAGAGTAGGGCGATTTTACGGTAGTCTTTGTAGGTGATGGGAATAGTATCATAAAGAGTGTTGATTGCTTTACCTAGTTCACCTTTGATCATCATTCTTTCGAGGCGAGATTTATACTTCCAGGTAGGGTAGCCAGTTGCGGGGCGGCGGTTAGATCGGTTTGGCATAAAGTGACAGGTCTTACTCTTTGTTTAGCAATTTAGGGCATTCTTCCCAGGTACGCAAAGGGACGCCGTGCAATTAAAGTTCGATCAAAGGCCTCATAGGAACAGTCAAAATTAATTTACCGGTGGGGGGCTATTAATACCATCCCCAAAGACAATCAAATCCTTCAAGCTTTAAGTAATTTCAAATAATTTCTCCCTTTCCCGGAATTTTTCAGCGTTTCACCTTGTTGCTCGGTTTCTCCTAATGACCAAGCCATGAAACAATCAACCAAACGCCCCTCCGCGAAAGCGGTGTATCGAAGTTTTATTGAGATACTAAAATACTGGGCTGCCGCTGCCAAGCCATACGGCTGGTACTTTGTTGGTATCTACGTATGCTACGCCATTGGCATTGTCGCCATCAATATCCTTGTCCCGATCTACTACCAGAAGATCATCGACGGAATGACGACCGACATTAATGGCCTGGATGCCGTGGCCCGGCAAAGTCAATACGCCGTTTTGCTTGGCTACATCACCATTGCCGGTTTTCTATACGCTCTTCGTATTGCGGCCTTTCGCGCCGGCGACTGGTTCTTTGACCACTTCCGCCTTGGGACCAACCAGCGCATGGAAATTGGTATGTTCGGAGATTACCTAAAGCACGGACGTAAGTTCTTCGTAAATAATTTTGCCGGCTCTTTATTGAATGATCACCGGCAGATGCGGAGTGCCTTTGATGTTTTCATGGATCATGGCACCTTCACCTTTTTCTGGTGGGTCATTGTGTTCTTCGGAAGCCTGGGTGCCCTTGCCTTTATCTTCCCACTTGGTGCCCTGGGCATCATAGTATGGTTTTTGGTATACCTTGTTGTGGTTATCCTCGTCTCCCGGAAGAAGTTTGTGCTCGAGCGCAAAGTTGCTGAACTCAACTCCGGGATGACCGGCCTCCTGGCCGATAACCTGAGCAATGCGATGACCATAAAGACATTCGGTGCCGAAAGACGCGAAAAAGATCACTACCAAGAACGACATCAGGTGTTACACCGGGCACGCCATCGCAATAAGTACTGGAGTCGGTGGCGGAATGGCCTGCAGGGCATTTTATTAGTCATTCTGGATGTTGGTGTTCTACTTATTGGTGCTCGCTCCTGGATGCGAGGCGAAATCAGCGCGGGTACCATCGTACTTATCCTATACTATTCCAACAACATTTCTCAGGAAGTTTGGAATTTTTCTAGGATGATCAACGCCATGACCCAGGCCTACGCCGATGCCAACA
Organism: Lewinella sp.; assembly: GCA_045110355.1. GTDB lineage: Bacteria > Bacteroidota > Bacteroidia > Chitinophagales > Saprospiraceae > Neolewinella. Next base: position 2,669 of record JBGCFZ010000460.1, read on the forward strand.
AGTTTATGGAACATATCCGGACGGAGCCCGACATCAATGACACGGCGAACGCCAATGACCAGGGCATCTCCGACGGAGCGGTAACCTTTCAGGACGTTTCCTTCAATTACCCCGAAGGCGCTGATGTATTCTCCAACTTCAACTTCAGCATTCGCGCGGGAGAAAAAGTAGGTATTGTTGGGCCCAGTGGTTCGGGTAAGTCTACGCTCGTGACCCTGCTACAACGGCATATGGACGTTGATGACGGGTCCATCCTCATCGATGGAATGGATATTCGGGAACTTCGACAGGCGTACCTCCGGGCCAAGATTTCGCTGGTCCCGCAAGACCCCAGCCTTTTCCACCGGAGTTTACGGGAGAACATCGCTTACGGTAAGCCCACTGCGACTCAGGAAGAAATTGAATCCGCCGCCCGCAAGGCGCAGGCCCACGATTTCATTCTGGAAACGCCCGAAGGTTACGAAACCGCCGTTGGCGAACGGGGCATTAAGCTCTCCGGAGGGCAGCGGCAACGCGTTGCCATTGCCCGGGCCATCCTGGAGGCCAGTTCCTCCCCCATCGTGATCTTTGACGAAGCGACCAGTTCGCTGGACAATAAGGCGGAGAAGGAAATCCAACAAGCCATCGATGCTGCCCTGTCCGACGCCAGCCGAACCGGCATCATCATTGCTCACCGGCTGTCGACGCTGCGTAGCGTGGACCGCATCGTCGTCCTGGATAAAGGACGGATTGTAGAAAGTGGCAGCCACGCTGAATTACTTGAGCAGGACGGTCTTTATACGGAGTTGTACGACAGCCAGCTGTTGGAGGAAGTGGGGTGAGTGAATGGGGGGTATCCCCACGACCCGTCAGACGGACTTTCTCGTTTGTGGCTCCTTCGTCGCAAACGAGAAAGAATCCGTCGGACGGGCGGGTCGAGCGGCCGAGACGAGCGCAGCGAGTATCCCAGTACAGCATCCACTCCCTGACGCTATGACGCTCTGACTCCGTGCTTCTCTGACTACTTAGTGCTCGCCCAAATCCACCATCTTAATCCCTGCCTCCACGGCCATATCAAGATAATTCGCCTCTGGAACTACCGGACAGGAATAGCCGGTGGTGTAAGCACAATAAGGGTGGTAGGCTTTGTTAAAATCGATCACCAGCCTGTTGCCCGTCGGAATGGGAAGATCGAGGTAACGACCGCCGCCGTAGGTTGCCTTTCCTGAAGTATGGTCTTTAAAGGGCAGGAAGAGTAGGTTTTGGTACTTCGGGGCAATATCTGTTCGCAGGCTTCGGTAAAGCGGGATGGAAACGGTTTTCCCCTTCAGTTCAAAAGTAGCCAGCGCATAGACCTCGTATTCGGCCAGGCGAGTGGAACTGGTCTGCATTTTGACAACAGCAGGTTGCTTAAAACGCTCGATTTGTGCTTCTACTTTGTAAGCAGGATCAATAGCATAAAACGGTAGGCCACCGAGCGCTTGCAGCTTAGCTAATTTTGCTGAGGGTAGGATGGTTTCCTTTGGGTTCAGGTATTTAGCGGTAAGTTCTGCCTGGTGGGTTGCGGCATCTTTTGCAGTGGCTTGTATGGCCGATTTGGTAGCATTGCAGCTGGTAAAAAACAACAGTAGACACAAGCCAGAAAAGAATCTCATATTTTCAGGTTTTCGGCAAGGTACGGATGGTCGAAGACACTACTGTTTTTTATCTCTCCCTCGAGATGACACCCTGACGGCTTGCTTAACTCCATGACTATTTGACTATTCTTTAGGCGCGGCCGCAGGTGCAAACAAAGGGATGATGAAGCAAGGAGCGACAAACGCTGGTTTTCCACGCAGCGCAATTCAACCAGACACTTACCTCAATCATTACCCTTTACAGTTCTCACACGCAGCTAAAACAATACTCATGAATTTTCGCACTTTAGGCAAAACCAATTTCTCCGTTTCAGAAATCTCCCTTGGCACCTGGCAGGTAGGTGGCAAGTGGGGAGACCCTTTTAGTGATCAGGTTGCCGAAGGTATTCTTCATGCCGCTATCGATGCGGGCGTTAATTTTATCGATACGGCAGATGTCTACTCCGCCGGTCTTAGTGAAGAGGCAGTAGGCCGGGTGGTCCGTTCACGCTCTGAGCGGGTTTACGTTGCGTCCAAATGTGGCCGTCAGATCACCCCGCACCTCAACGAAGGGTATACTGAAAAAGCCCTTCGTGGCTACGTTGAAGACAGCCTGCGCCGCACCGGCCTGGATACTCTGGACCTGATACAGCTGCACTGTCCGCCGATAGAAGTCTATTACCGTCCGGAAATTTTTGGTCTGTTCGAACGCCTGAAGGAAGAAGGGAAAGTACAGCACCTCGGAGTAAGTGTTGAAAAGGTAGAGGAAGCCCTGAAGGGCATGCAATACGACAACGTCAGCACGGTTCAGATCATTTTTAATGTCTTTCGTCAGCGACCATCGGAACTGTTCTTCACCGAGGCGCGGGAGCGCAACGTCGGGGTCATCGTTCGGGTACCGCTGGCCTCTGGCCTGCTGACGGGGAAGTTTAACCAAAACTCCACCTTCGGCGAAGAAGACCATCGCCACTTTAACCGGGACGGCGCTGGCTTCGACAAGGGAGAAACCTTTAGTGGTGTAGACTATGCCCTCGGCCTGAAGGCCATGGAACGCATGAAGCAGCTTTTCCCAGGAGAGAAGAACCTGGCACCAAGAGCGCTTCAGTGGATTCTTCGCTTCCCTGAAGTCAGCTGCATCATCCCCGGTGCCTCGAAAATTGAACACCTGGCTTCCAATATTTCTGCTCCGGAAATGCCGCCATTAACGCAGGAACAGGTGGACGGGATGAACGC
>JBGCFZ010000461.1:0-2668 GCA_045110355.1 Lewinella sp.
GTACAGCCCCGGTTTAAAAAGATCGTCTTCAAAAATAACCGGATCGATCTTATGTTGGTCTTTAGGGTGGGAAGTAATTTCCACCAGATTACCCGATGGGTCGCGAACAAACATTTGCATCGCCCCATCCGGCAACTGCCGAACGTGGCCCCATGGTGCAACGTCGATGATGTCCAGTTCCTTCATCCGTCCAAAAGTCGCATTGAAGTCATCGATCTGGATACAGATGTGCCCGCGAAACGACTGTTCGTCTTTCCACTCCGAAAGGTGCAATTGCTGACCGTTCCGGAACTTAAAAAAGGCCGTTGGGTAATCGAAAACAAAAGCTGCCACCGGCGCTAAACCGAATTCTTCTTCGTAGAACTTTGCGGCCGGTTCCAGTTCATTGACAATCAGGGTGACGTGGTTAATTTCTGCCATGGAAAGTTTTGTTATCTGGTGATTAAGTAGTAGGATTTAAGCCGTAATGTGGTTCTTCAGCACAAGTACTAAAAACCAGGAAACAGCCTACTGTTGGAATTCTTTCACGAAAGCCCAGTTCGGCGTTACGCCCAGGCCGGGTCGGGTCGGGGCGTCCATCATACCGTCTGCTGCGGTAATTTTTTCATTGACCAGGTCGTACATCATCGGATTACCACCGGAGGAGAACTCGATGATGGCTGCGGAGGGACTGGCAAAGGCAACCGCGACACCGGCCATGAAACTGAAGGCTGACCCCCAGCAATGCGGGGCCAGTTCAAGCTGGTAGGCAGCGGCCAGACCAGCTACCCGCCAGGCTTCGGTTATGCCACCGATAATGGCACAGTCGGGCTGGATCACGTCCACCGCCCGGTGGTCGATCAATTCGCGGATGTTAAAACGGGTAAATTCGCTTTCTCCCGCGGCAATTGGCGTGCAGGTTGATTGTCGGACTTCCGCCGTTCCCTGCTTGTTATCGGGGCTGATCGGCTCCTCAAACCAGTAGAGGTTGCTGTCTTCCACCCCCCGGCAAAACTGCTTCGCTTCGGGCACACTGTAGGTACCATGGGCATCTGCCATAATCTTCACGTCGGGCCCAAGCGCAAACCGTGCGGCCTTTACGCGGGCTACGCTGGTGGCAACTGTTTCATCCATCACCCCAACCCGCATTTTTACGGCCTTAAACCCCTTGTCGGTATAGCTGCGCAGTTGCTCGCCAATACCGTCCACATCTTGCCAGCCACCGCTGGCGTAAGCTTCCATTTTGGGCCGCATGGCACCGCCGAGGAGTTGCACCACTGGTACATTCAGGTCTTTCCCCAGCAAATCCCATAAGGCCATGTCCACGCCACTCATGGCGGCAATGTGGATGCCCCGATTGCCGAGGATGGGAAACACCCGGCCTCGTTTCAGGGCATAATGGTCGCGGGTACCGTTGTACATCCGTTCCCAAATCTCATTAATGTTTCGCGCATCCATTCCGATCAGGGTGGGCGCCAATTCTTTTTCGACGCAGGTTACAATCGAGGAACAGGCGCCGGAGGAGCCCACGGCAGCCTTTCCTTCGCCAAATCCTTGTCGGCCATCTTCAAGGGTGACGACCACCAGGGTCATGTCAAAATCAGTCAGTAGGCCGTAATCAGAACGGTGCTGCTTAGCCGGAGGTATGGGACAGGAAAGCCAGTAGGCATCAACTTTAGCGATTTTCATGGGCAAGGATCTGATATTTATTCGGGCGCGGACGCAGGATGCAAGGGAGGGTAAAATAGCAGATTTTAAGCACTTCTATTCAAACCGTTCCACAACGACGTAGTAAGCCCCCCGTTCCACCCCCGCCTCGTCTAGTACCCAGGTCTGCAAGTCAATTGGCCCAGCGTCAAGGTAAGCGGTGAAGTCTACTGACAAATCTGCTGCCGTGAGCTTATCCTCAAACTCCTGCTCTCCCACCTTCATTTTAGCAGTAACGGGAATAATTGGTTCGCCGGCAGCATAAGCTTTACCTCCCGGAACATCGTCTCCCGGAGGCACGGATGCGCCAAAGGGGAGTCCTAATTCCGGCGGATACCGAAACAACTTAATTGCGTATTGCCCCGCCTCGGCTACGTCCAAGGCCCACCAGCCGTTGTCCACCTTTCCGGCGCGGATTTGCCCCTGGTTCCACGGGGGGTCTTTTTCAGAGTGCCAATCATGAGACGTAAGCAGATCGGTCTTTTTCATTTCCCTGCCAACGATCATCCGGTGCGTTACTTTGAAGTCTTCTTCCATGCTGTTCCACCAGGCTTCGTAAGCGTCCTGCAAGGTGGAGGCGTAGCCTTCATTGCCCGCCATCACGTCCTTCAGCTGACTGGGGTCCGCTTTCAGGTTGTACAACTCTTTGCCGTTGATCAGTCGCCAGTGTCCCTGCATCACGCAGCTGTTCTTTCCCTTCACCGGCAGGTCTTTACGCTGGGTATCTACGACGACGATTCGGTCTTCCAGTTCCTCCTGTTTTCCGGTCTTTAGCAGGGGCATTAGGCTGGTGCCATCGAGTGGGTATTCCGCAGCAAGTTTGCCGCCAACCAGGTCTGTCAGGGTGGGCAAAATATCGGTGTAAGTCGTCAAGTCATCGTAGCTGGCGGGCTTAAGACCATTTTTGTCCGGGAATCGGATCAGGAACGGCACCCGGTGCCCTCCTTCATACTCTGCTCCCTTCTTGCCACGCATCCCTGCA
>JBGCFZ010000462.1:0-18396 GCA_045110355.1 Lewinella sp.
CCGAATCTGCGCTGGCGTTGGAGGAACTCGTCCCTGAGTTCAATGAAAGTATCCTCTAATCAACCCTCTTTTGTCCGTTTCTACCGCTACTATTTCTGCCCTGGTTATCGACGATGAGCCGCTGGCTCATCAGATCATCGAGACCTACGCCAAGGACCTCGACTTCCTCAACATTGTCGGGAATTGCCACCGAGCAACGGAAGCTTACGCGCTATTGGAAAAACAACAGATAGACCTGATCTTCCTCGACATTAACATGCCCGAGTTGATGGGCCTTGATTTCTTGCGCACCCTCACCCACCAACCCCGAATCATCATCACCTCGGCCTTTGAGGAATATGCCATCGAAAGCTTCGAATTACAGGTGAGTGACTACCTCTTGAAGCCCTTTCGCTTTGCACGTTTCCTGAGGGCGGTAAATAAAGTGAGGGGAGAATTGGGCGCGGCCGCAGGTGCAACAAGCGGGACAATACAGCAAGGATCAACCAACACTGGTGATGACGGCTACCTTTTCATTAAAGTTGACCGTCAATACCGCCGCGTAGAACTGGCCGACGTCCTTTACCTGGAGAGCTACGGCAACTACGTCAAAGTCTGGACCGGGCCAGAGTTTCTCCTCACCACCCGTACCCTGCACAGCCTCACCCAGGAACTGCCCGCTGAGGAATTCCTCAAAATTCACAAAAGCTTCGTTGTCCAAAAATCCAAAGTAGATTACCTGGAAGGCAACCAGTTGGTCATGAAAAACGGTCAGCCCTTGCCGGTGGGGAAGATGCAGCGGGAGGCGGTTTCAGCTTGGGTTAAGGGGGGGTAGATTTCACTATCAGAGATATAATTAAACTTCCTCCTTCACACATACTACCGAAAAGGTTCAGAAATTGTCGGGTTAACCAAGGCCTATTCATGTCGCGTAGCGAATATCCTTTACTGATTACCGGGGGACGGTGTCCTCCGGTAATCAAATGACTAACGACCTTTGATTGCCTACGGCAATCGACGTATTAGTTGTCCTCTCTTTGCCCAGCACTCCGTACGGGGCAATCTTAAAGGGGGATCACTCCGCGATAAACGTCGCCTCTCTCTCCTTGCTCTTCATCTTTTCCCAGCACCCGCGCCCCCGCCCTAAAAACCCCCAGACACCAAAAAACGAAACTGTGCCTGCTGCCCAATACCCACCTTAGCAGCGTCCAGCAAATAGGCCACTTCGACCCCAACGGTAATGTCCTGCGCATTCAGCCACCGATTATCAAAAAACACCTGTCCACCTACGGAGCTGAGCGACTGAACAAAATCGAATTGATCGATCGTCCGGCGGCTGTAATCATAAAAAGCATTCAGCCGAATGCGTTTAAAATAAGTGATGCCCGCGATGCCAAAATCAGGGTAAGCTACCGGCAATTGATAATTCACCCCCAGCCGGGAGATCTGGTCGCTGAGTACTGCACCATAACCCCGGGCGTAGAAGAAGCCATCGGGGAATTGGTAATTATTACCCGAATCCTCCGCCTGAAAATCAGCGTCCAGTCGCAAACCGTGCGTCTGAGAGAACCCCGGTAAAAAAACCGAACTCCGCAGCAAAAAACGGTTGCCGATGTCTTCTCCCAGCCCCTGATCATACACCAGTGAGAAGGAAGCCCCAAAACGAGATTGCACCTGTCTGAAGGCCCGCCGTCGAAGTACCGAACCCCGGAGCCTGACGCCCAACTCGCCAAAAGTATTGGGTAAAAGGTCTTCCTCCTTATTGGTCAGTTTATTCCAGGTGTAGGAAATTCCGGGCACGAGTTCCGTTCGATAATCTCCATTGACCCATTGCCAGGGAATGGAGGCACTGATCCCCGCCCGCAGCTGATCAAACCGGAAAACATTGAACAAAACGGTATCTGTACGCGGCTGCAAAGCCGCATAAGCCCGCCCCCGGGTATTGAAGTCAAGGCCGACAACCGGGTAAAAGCCACCGTAGTCGATGCTGATGCCGGTCGTCGTTCGTTCTTCATTAATATTGTAATCTGTATTCGCTTCAAAACGGATGGTATTGAGGGCATTGCGCGCCTGCACCGTTACGCCGGGCGCCAGGTAGCTGCCATTGAACGACCAACTGTGCAGTTGAATGCCTCCCAGATTGTCGCTAAAATTTGACGTTGGGTAAGTCTTGGTCTTCACTTTGGCCGGCAAGTCATATACTTCGCCGGCGAAAGCCGCCGGCCGCTCAAAAACGGACGGCCCGGTGGGCAACATACCGCCCGGCAGGCCAGCGTACCAACCACTTACGTTCTTTTCCCCTGACAAATCCATCCTTCGCAGGCGTAGCCCCAAAGGCGTCGCTTCGCTGTAATACAAGTTACCCGCTTGGGAAAGGTGAGGCCACTGAGCCCCGATACTGACATTTGTCAACTGATTGGTAATACCATTAAACCCATTAAATTGATAGACATTATTTATACCATCCCGACCACTAGTAAATAGTAGCTTCCCTTCGGGTGTAACTTTCAAATAATCCAACGATTCAGCCTTACGCTCTCGAACGGTAGTCACCTCTTTTGTTTCTAAATTAAGGGCTTTGATGGCAATCCCGTTGTAGCTCCGATCATAGAAATAGATTTTTTCACCGTGTGGAGAAAACCGGGGGAAAGAAATCCCCTGAGTTTGCTGAGGATAACTAGCCAGTACCTCACCGGTACTAGTTTCCAGGACAACAATAGTTGGCGGACCATTCAATGGATCATGTTCCACGGCTACGATCCTACGCCGATCAAAACTCAGCGCCGGAGAAAAGAATTTCCCCTTTTCCGTCAGTTGCCGCTTACGGCCACTATCCAGTTCGTACAGGACGATGTCAGAATAGCGCAGATTGGTATAGCGCGGATGCTGGCGGTTTTCCATCCAGACGGCTAGATCATCCCGGACAAACAGGTAGGGCTCTCGCTGAATGCCAACGGAGGTTAACACCTGATCTTTTGCACCTGTAGGTGAAACAGCCACAAGTGCGGGCGTGACGTCGTAACCAGAACGTAGAGCAAGCACCCGTGCTTTAGCGTCAACGGTAGGGAACCGGTAGTTCACAATACTTTTATCAGCAAAACCAAAAGGTAGCCCCTCCACCAGGGCCGGGCGAGCAGCCCGGGCACTATCCTGCCGGGCGGCGAGGTCCGCCATTGTCACCTCATATAATTCTTTGGTCGAATAACCCGTCTTCTTTTTCAGGGCCTTGCTAAAGGGATAGATCAAGCCCTTGTAGCTTGCACCGTCGTGCAGGACAGAACGCCAGACGTCGCCGCCAAAGCGTTCCCGTGCGTAAGTGAGTATGCCATAGCCGTAACGGTAATGATCGGGTACCAGGCTGCGGAAACTACCGTTGCGGGCTTTGGCGTAGGAGTACTCCACATTGTTGGCCAACAAACTACGCAGGGTATTGCTGAAGGCCGGGGTCCGCCCGCGTCCCTGGCGGGTCAGGGCCGTTTCGTAGACCACCGCATCGCCCTCACTGAACCAGTTTGGGGTGGCAATACCCGAAAGTACCGCCCAGCCGTATTGGCCCTGGAGATAAGAGAATAATTTGGTGATTCCCCGCCGTTCATTACTGTTCTGTTGTACGTGCCGGAATTCGTGAATCGTCAGCAGGTCCACCCAGTCGCTTCCACTCAGCAGGTTCATTTGTTGGGGAGGGGTTACGTAAAATTCGGAGACGAAGGGGCCAAGACCAACGTAGCCATTCACCTCCGTATTCGGGGTTTGCAGCACAAGATCGAACATGAAGTGCTTTTCCCCGATGCTGCTCGTATGATTTGTCCGTAACTCATCGACCATAGAAGCCACCCGATTGGCCCGATTTTCGTAGCCCTTCGGGAAGATGATCCGCACGTTGGGAGTGACCAGTTGTTGGTAATCAACGGAGGGCGGATGGAGGCCGATCTGGGCGTTTAGTGACAGTGCTATGCTCAGCAGCAGGAAAATAAGGAGGGCGCGGTCGCGGGTGCAGCAAAAGGTTTTAAGAAGCAGGGTGTTGACGGACATACAGTAAGCTTGACTTTAGCTCGAAAGATAGGATTTAGGGATCAGTATTCAGGATTTAGGACTCAAGTTTCAGGGATCAGGGGAGGGTTTAGTAAATGCTCCTCGTTTAGCCCACCTGAATACCCTGGTGTACTGAACCCTAACGGCTGCACCATGCAAACTGAATCCTGAGCCCTGTATCCTGAATCCTAAAACCTGATCCCTGAGTACTGAACCCTGAATACTACACCACCGCATCAATAGCTGCCGCAAGTCGGTCATCATCATCTCCCAGGCCGCCAAGCCAGCTATCCGTAGTAGGATGGTAGCGGAAGGAATTCAGTGCCTCGGCCAGGGCAACCCTATTTGATAAAGGCAGATCGCCGACGAGCTCATAGACGTTGTTCAGCAGCCGGACGGGGGCTTTATTGCTTTCGAATAGTTTGAAGGCGACCTTCCCCGTCAGTTCGAGGTAAGTCAACCAATCCCGGGCCGGGTTACCAGTTCTGATCCCAAGTTTAGTAGCTACCCGATTGAAGGCTCCCTGGGTTTGGGGGCCGAAGAGGCCATCCACCACAACTTCTTCCTGATAGATGTAGGAGAGCGTCGCTTGCAGGTAAAGCATCTTAGACCGGGAGTTTTTGGAAAAAGCCACCCCTACGCTGTCGTCAATGTGCCAGTGGTCCTTGTGGCCTTCGTTATACAGGTAGTTAAGGACGATGCCGAAATGCCGCCGCAGGAAAGATTCTATGCCAAGATAGAGTTCGAAGTCGACCATAAAATTCGTCGTCATCATCGTGTAGTCCTCCCAGAAGGCACCATCAAAATCAAACGCCGTACCGTGGCGATGTTGGCTGCCAGCCCGGTTAACAAAAACGCCGGCGGTGGTGATGACTTCCGGTTTGCCCAGCGGGCAGTGCTTAAACATTTCTTTGAAGCACTTTTCAAGCGTCTTAAAGAAATCTTTTTCAAAGTAGAACTTCGTCTTTACACCTCTGGTTCCGTAAGGATGAGCCAGGGTACGGGCATAGTGCAAATCAATGCCGTTAATTTTATCTTTTCGGGTAAAAGCCATGGGTTGTGTTTTTCAATGTGTTCTATAAAACGGATTATCCGGGGATTATTATTTAGGTCTTTTCCAGAATGCAAAAATATACGCTATGAGCGTTAAATGAAGGTAACTTTAGTTCCAACCGGCTGAAAGGAAGGTGATGATCCTAAAAATCATCTCCGGCAATACAGTACCCAGGCCGGGGGCAAATTCATCCAGACCCTACTTGCCTCAACCTTACCAAAAGCTTCTTCGTAGTACCCTTTAGTCTTCAGGCTGTAGTGTACCTGGTTGTAACAACCTCCTGAGCGGAGATTATCTTTTGCTGCTTTGACGATGGCCTTACCCAAGTCTTTAGGTAGGGCAGCGAAGGGTATTGCGGAAACGACATGGTCTGCTTTTTCAGCACCAATTTTGTCCAACCATTCCCGAATGTTCTCAGCACTGTCTTGCGCCACCACCAGGCGAGGATCACCGATAGCGCGCATATCGTCGCATAATTCGGGACTGACCTCGAAGGCGATCACTTTGCCCTCGGGGTGCAGGCGTTTGAGGATGTGCTCAGTGATGACGCCGTCTCCGGCTCCTAACTCAACGATGGTTCGGGCAGTTGAAAAATCTATCCGGTCAATGGCCGCATGGCAAAGTGCCGTGCTGCTGCGGGTCAGGGTACCAGTAGTTCTAAGGTTACGCAGGCCTTCTAGCAAAAAAGAAAAAGTCGACAAGGCGGAGAGGGTTAAGTTATCATTTGAGTGTAAATTTTCCACCCATCATGCGGACAAGATAACAAAACCTCCGATGTAGAATGTTCGCTTGGTGCTAAATGAACGGTTGTTATTTCCGACGAACGACTAAGGCCATGACCGCTGCCGTCACCAATCCCATAAAGATGGAGCCAATGAAGCTCATGATGATGAAGCTTTTCATGTTAAAAAAGCCACTCAGGGACTATTCCCTGCTCCTTAAAAGCATTTCCTCGCACCTGCGGCCGCGCCATATTGGGAATTAGGAACTAGAAACTAGGGAGCTAGGAAACCAGGAACGAAGTATCTTACGCTAGTTCCTAGCTCCCTAGCTTCCTAGCTCCTATCTTTGCGCCCCTTAATTTATTACCATCATGGATATTGTTGCCATCGTCGGCCGGCCGAACGTCGGAAAATCAACCCTGTTTAATCGCCTCATCGGCGAGAAGCAGAGCATTGTCGATGACCAGAGTGGCGTGACGCGCGACCGGCAGTACGGCACCAGCGACTGGAACGGCAAAGAGTTTGCGGTGGTCGACACGGGGGGCTTCGTCCGTAATAGTGATGACGTCTTCGAGGCGGCTATCCGCGACCAGGTGGAAATTGCCATCGATGAGGCCCACGTGATCATCTTTATGGTCGACGTTGCTACTGGACTGACGGACCTGGACGAGCAGGTGGCCCGGATGCTGCGCAGGACCAAAAAGACCGTAATCCTTGTCGTCAATAAAGTCGATAACCACAGTCGCCTACTCGAAGCCAACGAGTTCTGGAGTCTTGGTTTTGAGCACACCTACTTCCTCAGTTCCGTCACCGGTTCCGGTACCGGCGAACTACTGGACACCGTCGTAGAATTCGTGGAGAACCGTGAAGAAGAGGAAACGACCATTCCTCAGATCACCGTTGTCGGCCAGCCAAATGCAGGCAAATCCAGCTTCATCAACGCCCTGCTCGGGGAAGAGCGGAACATTGTTACCGACATTGCCGGTACTACCCGAGACAGCATCAACAGCTACTACAATAAATTTGATCGGGAATTCAACCTGATTGATACCGCTGGTATTAGGAAGAAAGCCAAGGTGTACGAAAATCTGGAGTTTTACTCCGTGATGCGGGCCATCAAGGCCATCGAAAAAGCAGACGTAGTGGTCTTGATCATTGATGCCACCGACGGTGTTGAAAGCCAGGATCTCGCCATTTTCCGCATCGCCCAGAAGCGCAACAAAGGCATTGTGATCGCCATCAATAAGTGGGACCTGATTGAGAACAAGGAAACGAATACTGCCCGGGATTACGAGCTGACAGTCCGGGAGAAATTTGCGCCGTTCAATGATCTGCCGGTCATCTTCATGAGCGTTCTCGAAAAGCAGCGGATCATGAAGGTTGTTGATGCCACGATGAAAGTGTATGAAAACCGGACCCGCCGCATCCCCACCAGCCAGCTTAATGACGTGATGCAAAAATCGATGCAGCGCTACGCGCCGCCCAGCTACCGTGGCCGGGAGATCAGCATCAAGTACGTTACTCAGTTGCCCATTGCCTACCCGGCATTCGCCTTTTACTGCAACCACCCCCAGCACATTAAAGATCCGTATAAGCACTACCTGGAAAACCAGATTCGTCAGCATTTTGACTTTACGGGAGTGCCAATTTCTATTTTCTTCAGGAAGAAATAATTTGGCCTATTGGATGGCTAGACTAAGTAACATCAACAGGCCAGTAGCACCAACGGACCAATAGCGCCAGTATGACCTTTTCCCAATCCGTCCTAAACTACCATTTCCAGACACTTCGCCCCACCTGGAAACTTCCCAAAGGCGTAGATCTCATCTACCCTTTCGACGGGGAGGACACCCAGGCCTGTATGACGGCCTTTTACGAAAAGTACTTCAATGACAACAGCGAGCGTATCTTCGTGGCCGGTATCAACCCTGGTCGTTTTGGTGCAGGAGTTACCGGCGTCCCCTTTACCGGGCCGAAGATGCTACGGGAAGTTTGTGGCATCGACCATCCATTCACCTCCCGTCCGGAGTTAAGCGCGGATTTTATCTACCGCTGGATCAACGTTATGGGCGGCCCCGAAGCCTTTTACCAGGATTTTTACATTACCTCTGCCTGTCCGCTGGGTTTCACTAAGAACGGTAAGAACTACAACTACTACGACGATAAGCAACTGGAGAAAGCGATTCGTCCCCGCATCATCGAAAATTTTGATACCCAGCTGGCCTTTGGTAGCCGCCGGGATTTTCTGCTCTGCCTCGGAGAAGGGAAGAACTACAAATTCCTGAAAGCACTTAACGAAGAACAGGGCTGGTTTGGCGAGGTAATTCCCCTTTCCCACCCCAGGTTTGTAATGCAGTATAAGCGAAAGAGCCTTGATCTCTACCTGGAGGATTATGCGGCTAAGAGCCTACGAGCACTGGGTAGTACGTGAGTTGGGGGATGAGTGACTCACTCATTCACTGCAAACCGGTGGCGAAACACCAGATAAATAATCGGCCCGAACAAAGGAATCAGCAATACGGCAAATAGGATACTGTTGCTCAACCCTGCCTTAGAACGCTCAGTGATGGTATTACGTGCAATACGTAGGATAGGCCAGTAAATGGCGACGGCCACGACGAGGATGGCCAAAAAGACGAGGGTCTGCTGCATAGTCAGGAGGTGTAATATGGTATAACCCCACAAAGATAGCAGCTCCCGCCAGATCCCGGAGGGATCAAATCGCTTTAACCCCGGATGCCGTGACTGGCGCAGCCAGAAACACAATCTGGGGAAAGTCCACCCCCAAAGATCCCGGAGGGATCAAATCGCTTTAACCCCGGATGCAGTAACCGGCGCAGCCGGAAACGTAATCCGGGGAAAGCCCCACACCCAAAGATCCCGGAGGGATCAAATCCCTTTAACCCCGGATGCAGTGGCTGGCGCAGCCAGGAACGTAATCCGGGGAAAGGAAAACCCCACTCCCTGCAAAACCACATCCCCCCTTCCGCGTTCCCACCATATGACACAACTTAAAGCAGGCGATAACGCCCCTGACTTCACCGGTATCCTCCACGACGGCAGTACGGCATCCCTTGCCGACTACACCGGTAAAAAACTAATCATCTTCTTTTACCCCAAAGACGACACTCCTGGTTGCACCGCTGCCGCCTGCTCACTCCGAGACAGCTTTGGCGAACTCCAGGCGAAGGGCTACGAGCTGCTCGGCGTTAGCCCCGACAAGCCGGCAAAGCACCAGAAATTCATCGACAAGCACGGTTTGCCAATGCCCCTACTCGCCGACGAAGAACATAAAATGATGGACGCTTACGGAACCTGGGGACCTAAAAAATTCATGGGAAGAGAGTATGATGGCGTGCTGCGCACGACCTTCGTCATCGATGAGCAAGGAAAAATTGACCGGGTGTATACCAAAGTAAAGACAAAGGTACACGCGGAGCAGATCCTTGATGACGAATAGACGGTAGCAGCCTTAATAGGTTGATAGGTTTGTAGATTGATAGCGCTCCGCAAGCGCCTGCCCACTTCGTTCGTAAGTACTAGCCAATGTTCAAACCAGCCTGATGGGAGTAACGAGTTGCCTCCCGTGGCAGTCCATAAATCTATAAATCCATCAATCCATCAACCTAACGGATGCCGAACGAGCGCAGCAAGCAAAGTCGTGCGGTAGCCAATCAATCTACAGATCTATCAATCTATCAATCTACCTGTTAGAAGGCATCAGAGCCGGCTTGCTCCTGGCCATTCTAGTAGGTCCGCTGGTGGTGCTGCTACTGCAGCTTAGTTTGCGACGGGGTACCCTTTCAGCTTTCTTCGCAGCTGGTGGCATATGGATAAGTGACCTGTTCTTCATTTTAGCGAGCCACTACGGCATTGGCTCGCTGGATGAATTGATTAACGACACCTCCTTCAGGTTGACCATAGGTGCGATAGGTAGTGTCATTCTCTTAATCACAGCAGTCATCATGTGGTTTCGTGATCCGCCTGATTTAGATATTGAACGAGAGTTGCCTCGAAAACGGGGGTTGTTGGCCGCTTTTTTACAAGGTTTTGCCATCAATACCTTCAACCCGTTTACGATAGGATTCTGGACTTTATTTACCGTTTCCCAAGTCCATGACCGCCAGTTGGATACATCCGCTGTATGGGCCATCTATGCTGGTATTCTTGGCACCATCGTCTTCACCGACACCATTAAAGTGCTGGCTGCCAGAAAGGTTCGGGATTTCCTTAAGCCCAAAGTCATCCTCCGGGTGCAAAGACTGGGGGCCATTGCTCTGGCTATATTTGGTGTGGTGCTGGGTCTCCGGGTTTGGTTGGGGTAGTGAGTTGATGAAGGAGAGAATTGGTGAGTTGCAGTAGCCTAGCACCTAGCTTCTAATAAGGGCGGGGCCGCAGGTGCAAGGAAAAGGGTAAAGGGGCAAAAGTAAGAAAGAGGCCGGTATCCATTCGTCTACCAAGTCTTTCGTGTGTATACCAGATTGCAGGTTCGTCTGTAAAAGCGAGTTATTTTAATCGGCGGTTAACGCAGGTAAGGCCCTAAACGGTTCCTGCAATTTGATATACACACAAGTCTTTCCAACCTCATCTGACGAACGAAGTGAGCGCTCACGTGCGACAGCACTATTACCTCGAAGAAGCCGCGAAGCGAATCCTATCACACTATCAATCGATAAAGACCGAAGGCCGTCTACCAAGTGCGTCTACTTCCGTAGCTTTATCCCTTCCAATTTCAGCAACACACACCAAAATGCGCGGACTCCTTTTCTCCCTCTTCCTCCTTTCTTCCCTTTCCCCTTTGTCGGGCCAAGTGGTCCCTCCCAGCGATTTCCTCCCCCACGACCTCGGAGAAACGTTTACCCCCCACCACCTTTTGGTGGACTACTACCAGCAAATAGCTGAAGCCAGCCCACGGGTACAACTGGAGCAGTACGGCCGAACGAACGAAGCTCGGCCACTACTGCTCGCCTACGTCAGCACGCCAGAAAACATTGCCCGCCTGGAAGCCATCCGGGAAAACAACCTGCGCCTGACCGGTCTGCTGCCAGGTGATCCGGATCCGGCGTTGGGCGACATTGCCATCGTCTGGCTGTCCTACAGCGTTCACGGCAACGAAGCAGCTGGCTCAGAGGCCAGCATGGGCGTACTCTACGACCTGGTCAATACCCGCCACCCACAAACGGGCGACTGGCTCAAGAACACCATCGTCATCCTTGATCCCAGTATCAACCCAGATGGCTACAACCGATATACCAACTGGTACCGCCAAACGGCCACCCTTGGCCTTGACCCCAACCCCACCACACGGGAACACCAGGAGCCCTGGCCCGGTGGTCGTGTTAACCACTACCTGTTTGACCTCAACCGCGACTGGGCCTGGCAAACCCAGATCGAAAGCCGCCAGCGAATGGTCAAATACAAGCAGTGGATGTCCCACATCCACGCTGACCTCCACGAGCAGGGTTATACCAGTCCGTATTACTTTGCACCTGCGGCCGCGCCCTTCCACGAGTACATCACCGAGTGGCAATCTGATTTCCAAACCGAGATCGGAAAGAACCACGCCAAATACTTCGACCGTGAAGGCTGGCTCTACTTCACCCGCGAACGCTTTGACCTGCTCTACCCCAGCTACGGCGACACCTGGCCAACCTTCAACGGGGCCATCGGGATGACCTACGAACAAGGCGGCCATAGCCGCGCCGGCCGCGCTATCAATCTGCCCAACGGCGATACGCTGACCCTGGCCGACCGCGTTGCCCACCACCGGACGACCTCTTTGAGCACCATCGAAATCGCCAGCAAGGAAAGCGATCGCCTGCTGGAAAACTTCCGCAACTACTTCGAACAAGCCACCACCAAACCACAGGGAAAATACCTTACCTACGTTGTGAGTGGCAGTACCCCACGCGGAAAAATGCGCAACCTAATGACCTTGCTTGACCGCAACGGCATTGCTTATAGCCGGGCAACCAGCACGATCGGTTCTTCCACCTACGACTACCAGGAAGACCGCTCCATTCCCGGAGGTGCCGAACCGGGCGACCTTATCATCAGTGCCTTCCAACCACTCTCCGTATTAACCCAAACCCTGTTTGACCCCAATTCCGTCGTTGAGGATTCCGTTACTTACGACATCACCGCCTGGTCCATCCCCCTCGCCTACGGCCTCGACGCCCAGGCCAGCCAACAGCGGTTCGATCTTGAAACCGAGCCCTTTACCCTACCAGCCTACAATGATCCTTTTGCCGGTAAAGACCTCGCCAAAGCATACTCCTACGTTGTGCCCTGGACCGACCTTTCCAGCGCCGCCTTCCTCGGCGACCTCCTGAATGCCGGTGTAAACGCCCGGACAGCATCCGGTGATTTTCAGTTTGGCGACCAGTCTTTTCAGGCCGGCGCCATCGTCATCAATAAAGGAGATAATCGTAAGACGGAAAGCTTTACCGCCACTGTCCGTAAGCTCGTCAACAAGCACGAAGTACCACTGTCCATCCTTGAAACAGGCTTCAGCGTATCGGGTGGCGACCTGGGCAGCAGCGCCTACAGCCTGAAGAAAGCGCCGAAAATTGCCATCGTAAGCGGAGAGAGCGTCAACCCTAACCAGTTCGGTCAGGTATGGTACTACTTCGAGCAAGACCTCAAATACCCGATAAGCATCTTCAACGCCGATGACCTTGGCGACGTTGCCTCCGGAGACTACGACGTACTCATCTTCCCAAGTGGCCGCTACAGCCTCAGCAATGCCGCCGAAACCCTTACCGATTGGGTTCGGGCTGGTGGTAAGATCATCGCCATTGGCGGTGCCAACCGCAGCCTCAGCCGCCTTGATGGCTTCAACCTGAAACAAAAGGATTCCGACGAGGCTGAAAAAGACGATGATGCTCCGGATCCACGCCTGCTGCCACATGGCGGCGCGGAGCGCCGCTTCATTTCCGGCTTCAACCCCGGTGCCATTGTCGGTGTTGAAATGGACGAAACCTACCCTCTAAGCTTTGGCATCGGGGAACACTACCACAGCCTGAAGACCGGCAGTGACACCTACGATTACCTGGAGTCCGGCGTTAACGCCGGTCGCATCCGTACCGAACCCTTCATCGCCGGCTTTATCGGGAGTAAAGCCAAGAAAAACATTGAGGAGACCCTCGTCTTCGGCGTACAAAATATGGGCCGTGGCCAAGTGGTCTACCTAGTCGACAACCCGCTGTATCGGGGCTTCTGGGAGCAAGGGAAGCTGCTGTTTGGGAATGCTGTTTTTCAGGTAGATTAGCTTTCTGAAAGAAATTAAAAAAAGCGGCTGAGAAAATTGGTGGCCAAAAAACTTCTGCTGACTATTTCCCCTATTTAACAGATCCTAGACCCGGTTATGCTACCTATGTTTTGCCCGATCAAATTACTTACCCATAGACCGTTGCCACAATCTTCCTCCCCGAAGCCCTGTTCCGAAATTCACACAAATAAATCCCCTGCCAGGTCCCCAGGTTCAGCATTCCGTCGGTAATGGGAACAGTGATAGAATGGCCGATCATCGCCGCCTTGATGTGAGCGGGCATATCGTCCGGGCCTTCTAAAGTGTGTACCAAAAAGGGTAAATTTTCGGGTACAATGTGATTGAAGACGGATTCGAAATCTACCAGCACGTCGGGGTCCGCTGCTTCGTTGATCGTAATCGCCGCGGAGGTATGCTGAATGAATAGGTGGAGCAGGCCGACGTCCGGCAACGTCGGCAGGTGGAGCATCACTTCGCGGGTAATGATGTGATAGCCACGGGAACGGGGAGCTAGCGTGAAGATGGTTTGGGAGGTCATGTATTGGTCTATTGGTCGTATTGGTGCTATTGGCGTCTTAGGCAGAGTTCTTTGCTTATCCAAATATAGAGCGATCAGAATTACACAAAATGCAACATCGCAAGAAATAGCTCGCCTTCCTAGACGCGACGCAGGAGTTTACTCGTCTGCCGAGGGATTTCGGAATTCGCATCCCGCTCGGCCGGCGAGCTAAACTGGCACTGGCTAGGCCTGACTATTTACCTACCGCCTTTAACCCTTTGTCAGTAAAGGATTTATTAAGCACTGGCAATTCGGTTTCCAATATCTCATCAAGCAGCTTCAAGTGCCTGGCAAGGTCAGCAGAGAGTTCTTTGAAGACCTTATGAGCACCATCCGTAGGCCGGGCATCACCATTTTCAACGCTCCGTCGTAAATAGGCAAACCGATTATTGAGTTTAATCGGGAAGTTCAGCGGGTCCTGCCCACTCTGGTTTTTCACCTGATACAGCTCTTCTTCGATTGCACTCAACTTGGCGAGCATGCCTTTAACACTTTGGGTAAGGGAAGCGTCATCAATTTTAGCCATCCGATCATTCACTGCCGCCCGTACCGCCCGGATACGAATCACGGCCTCGTTCGCCGCGCTTGTCTTATCACGAATTTTCATCGCCAAGGCAAATTGTTCTTCCAGATCCTTCTGAGTAATTCCCCTAAGATTGGGATTCATCTGAATGGTAAAGGACTGAGTTTTGGTATAGGAACCTGCCGTCAAACGAACCTGATAATCTCCAGGAGGTGCTTTGGGGCCACTGGCGGGGCGGGCACTCCAAATGATCATACCGTCGAAGGTAGTGGCACCCGGGTAACGCAGGTCCCAGGTAAATTCGTTGACGCCAGCTGCCGTAGTAGGTACAGAAGAGCCGCCGCGCCGCCACCACGGCAGGTTGGGATCGGGCCTATATTTTGGTTCTTTGCCAACGAAAGCATCTACCACTTTGCCCCCGGCATCCAGGATTTCGATAGTGACCGAATCCACAATCTCTGGTAGGTAATACTGTACTTTACCATCGTAGACTCCACGAATGGGGTCAGTGGGCGGGAAGAGGACGGCGGCTCCGGCGGTCAGCATTTCGGGCGTTACCTGCCGCAGCGGGCTGATGTCATCAAGTATCCAGAACCCCCGGCCGTGCGTGCCGAGTACTAGGTCCTGATCTTTCACCACCATATCACGTACTGGCGTATCCGGCAGGTTGAGCTGGAGTGATTGCCAGTGATCACCGGCATTAAAGGAAACATAAACGCCATGCTCGGTGGCCAGATAAAGCAAACCAGGCCGGACGGGGTCTTCCCGCACTGCTCTTGCGAAGTGTCCCGCCGAAATCCCCTTGATAATCTTGGTCCAGGTCTTCCCGTAATCAGTGGTTTTGAAGACGTAAGGCTCGCGGTCATCCACCTGGTAGCGGTTGGCAGCTAAGTACAAAGTACCCGGCTGATGAGTAGATTCTTCGATGATGCTGATACGGGAGAATTTGGGCAGGTTGTCGGGCGTAATGTCTGTCCAGTTCTTACCTCCATCCTGGGTAATGTGCACCTTTCCGTCGTCTGAGCCCGCCCAGATGGTGTTGACGTCGTGATTAGAAGGGGCGAGGGCGAAGACGGTAGCGTAAATCTCCGGTCCGTTCATGTCCATCGTGATGACGCCCCCCGTTTTACCGAGGGTTTCAGGGTCGGCGTAGGTAAGGTCGGGGCTGATTTTTTCCCAGGTCTGTCCGTCGTTTGTAGTTTTCCAAACGTGCTGAGAACAGGTATACATTGTGCCGGGGTCGAGCGGCGAGAACATGATGGGGAAGGTCCATTGCCAGCGTTCCGGCAGGGAGCTGGCGGGGTCGCCGGAAAAGAAGCGGGGGTACACCTGGATGTCCCGGATCTGGCCATTATCGCGATCGTATCTTGTCAGGAGGGCACCCTGACTTCCGGCGTAGAAAATATCGGGTTTAGTGGGGTGCTGAGTGATCCAGCCGCTCTCTCCGCCACCTACTGGGTAGTACCAGCCGTGGTTGGGGCCTCTGGCCTGGCGGTGGCTCCATCCATCGCTGGGCATGGCGATGGTGCTGTTGTCTTGCTGAGCGCCGGCTACGTGATAGGGCACGTCACTCGTCGTCATAACGTGGTAGAGTTGGGTGGTTATGTAATCCTGTTCCGTCCATGACTTACCGCCGTTCAGCGTCACGTTTCCGCCGCCGTCGTTGGCGTTGATCATGCGTTGAGGATTGTTGGGGTCAATCCACAGGTCGTGGTTATCTCCGTGTGGCACCCTTATTGTTTCATCGAAGGTAACGCCGCCATCAGTTGAGCGGTACAGGCCGGTATTCAATCCGTAAACAACATCTTCATCCCATGGGTCGGCATATATGCGCGAATAGTAGAAGGCCCGCTGCCGTAGCTTACGTTCGTCGTTGGTACGTTCCCAGGTCCAGCCGCCGTCATCGGAGCGAAAAACACCGCCTTCGTTCGCCTCTACGATGGCCCAAACCCGGTCCGGGTTTACGGGGGAGACCGTCACACCAATCTTGCCCAGTGGCCCTTTTGGCATTCCGGGTTTGTCGCTTAATTCTATCCAGTTATCGCCGCCATCCAACGATTTAAACAGTTTACAGTCAGGCCCCCCTCCCCACATTTTCCAGGCTTTGCGGTATACCTGCCAGGTCGAGGCGTAGAGTACCTCGGGGTTCGTCCGGTCAATAATTAGGTCTACCGCTCCAGCCCGATCACTGACGTAGAGTACCTTCTCCCAGGTATTTCCTCCGTCGGTTGACCTGAAGACGCCGCGCTCCTCATTCTCTCCGTAGGGGTGGCCCAATGCCGCTACGTACACGATGTCCGGATTGGTGGGGTGTACCCGAATACGTGAAATCGCCTGGGTTTCCTTCAGGCCTAGGTGTCTCCAGGTTTTGCCCCCATCCGCAGTTTTGTACACCCCATCGCCCTGGGTGATGCTGCCGCGGAGTTGTACTTCTCCCATGCCGATGTACACAACATCAGGATTCGTTTCTGCTACAGCTACTGCTCCTACGGAAGAGCTGGTAAGTTGCCCGTCGGTTACCGGGAACCAATCGTTGCCGCCATCAACAGTTTTCCACAGTCCACCTCCCGTGGCTCCGAAGTAGTACTCGTTGGGTCGCCCGGGGCTGCCTGCCGCACCGAGGGAGCGGCCGCCGCGATAAGGACCGATGTTGCGCCATTCCATGCCCGCATAAAAATTCGGGTTGATGGGTAGTTTCTCCGGCCGTGGAGACTGAGCCGCCACGTCAGCAGGGAATGTGAGGACAAGGCCAAAAAGGCTGGCCAGAAGCAAGGTATAATACTTTCGCATCTCAAATGTAGTATGGGTAAAGAAGATTGTCCTAAATGTAGGTAAAACCTGCAAGTTTTCTACGGTCAAGGATTCTCAACGTAGGGCAATCTCAAGACCCCCCCCCCCTCCCAACCCTCCCCACGGGGGAGGGCTATTGAAAACGCTAAGCGTTTTTTGGCAAAGCACCCATGATCATCGAACTCATGCGATAGCCCTGGGCCTTGGGGTAAGGAGAGCAGCCCACTAGGCATATCTGACAACCAAAAGTCGCACGAGCGAAGCGAGCAGCCCCATGCGGTAGCCTATCAATCTACCTTCTACCAGCGCGCAGCGCGTCTACCAAGAAAAGAAGCGAAGCGACTTTTCGTCTACCGCCTACGGCGGCGGCTTTTCTTATGCCCGTAATCCGGACAGCGAACATCGCCAAAATAATAATTGAAACCAATGCCAACGAAGATGTAACGATCATTAACCGTATCGTCTCCCCGTTGTTGGCCTTCGCGGTCAATAGCGTTGCCTTCATCATCCAGGGCAATGCCACGGTCGGATAATTCTACGGCGATTGGGCCGCGGCTGCGCTGCAGGTCCGAAATATCCGGGTAGGTGGTACTAACGTCGTCGAGATAATCGGTGCCTGCGTTGCGAACGCCAATGTTGACGTCCATACTGATTTCGTAGCTCAAGTCCCATTTAATGCCCAGCCCGTAAGTGAGGGCATTACTGATGACGAGGTATTCCTCTCCGCGAAGTTGTCCTTCGGTACCAAGGTCGCGCAGTTCCACCAATTGGCCGTCGTCTGTTCTCGTCTTCGGGTTATGGGTAAAAACCGATATCCCGGCGAAAGCATAAGGCGTAAAGAAAAACTCCTTATGACCATGGAAATAAGGTAAAAAGTTGAATTCAAACTGAGCCGTTCCGTCGAAGATGTCGGATTGAAAGTTAAGGTTCCGGTTTCGCTCGAAGGGGTTCTGAGAATCCGAGTCATAAGCTTCAATCTGGCCATAGTTGAAACTCACCCTTGCCGCCAGGCGGTGGTTGAAGTTGTACCGGGCCGCAAAACCGCCAGCCACGTTCGGACGATTAAGTTTGAATTCGGTATTTAAATCCCCCAAATAGAAGGAGGCACCGGCCCAGGGGCCAATTTCAAGTCCCTTCATTTCCTGCGCCTGGGTGGCGTTGGACGTCAAGAAAAGAGCGAGTAGAAATATTGGAAAAACACGGAGTAATGACATACGAAAAAAGGTAGCGCGACGATTGATATAATCGTCGCGCTGGTTAAGACTGGTAATTGTAACGTTGGTCACCGGGGAATAGTATGTAGTTTGTAGTGCTGCCGCACCTTTCCAGGAACTAGTGGATGAATTCACAATTACTTGACCGTTATTCCTTGCCTTTTAGCACCGTGACTTCGTTGCTGAAATCCTCATTTAGCTATGGCTAAAATCCGGTTTCAGCGCCTTGCCACGGCACGAAAATCCTGCGGAC
>JBGCFZ010000463.1:0-11712 GCA_045110355.1 Lewinella sp.
CTGTCGCATTAAATGCTGGTGAATTTTGCCTGCTGGCAAGGCGCTTGAACCGGAATTTAGCCGTAGCTAAATGAGGATTCAAGCAACGCAGCCAGCGGGTAAAAGACGCCGCAGTTAATGTGACAAGATCGGCTTGACAGAACACTAGTACATTGTAAACTAAGTTTGTTCACATAGGTGCTAAAAGACGCCGCAGATATGTGTCATAATTGGCTTGACAAAGCACTAGCGATAAGACGCGCTGCGTCGTCAAGTCATATGGACACTTTCGGGGGCTACGTCGTTGTTAACACTAATGATCAATAGCCGCACCTGCACCCTTCGGCACCCGGATATCCTCAACAATGTCCTGCACCGCTTGCGGCGGAGCAGGAGTGAGCCGGCTTACCACAATGGACACAACCAGGTTGACAACCATCGCCACGGTACCGAAGCCTTCTGGAGAAATGCCAAACCACCAGCTTGATTTTGGCGGGACTTCGTCCACAAACCATCCAAGTTTATACACGGCCATATACCCGAACATCAGCAAGATGCCAACAATCATCCCGGCAATGGCGCCTTCCCGGTTCATCCGCTTATCGAAGATGCCCAGGGTGATGGCGGGGAAGAAACTAGCCGCTGCCAGACCAAAAGCCAAAGCTACCGTTGCCGCAACAAAACCTGGCGGATTAATACCGAAGTAGGCAGCTACGATCACTGCACCTGCGGCCCCGCCCCTTGCCCACCATAGCTCTTCCTTTTCACTCATGTTGGGTTTGATCTGCATCTTCATCAGGTCCCGGCTCACTGCCGTGGAAATGACCAGCAATAACCCGGCAGCGGTACTCAAGGCAGCGGCCAAACCACCAGCTGCGACCAGGGCAATCACCCAATTCGGCAGGCCCGCAATTTCCGGATTGGCCAGCACCATAATATCGTTGTCGATGTATACTTCGTTCTCCGTATTCGTTGGCGCGTTGGCAAAGATCACCTGTCCGTATTCTCCCCGTTGGAGTTCCCCGTTTTCGGTGGACAAAACGGGCTTGCCTTCAACGGCTGCCCCGGGGGCATAGTTGATGGCGCCATCTCCATTCTTATCCGTCCAGGCAATCAGGCCGGTATCTTCCCATTTTTTGAACCATTCTGGCATGGCCGTATACTCTTTTCCTTGCATGGTATCAATCAAGTTGGTACGGGCAAAGGCGGCAATAGCTGGCGCAGTGGTGTACAGAATGGCGATAAATAAAAGGGCCCAACCAGCGGAAATCCGTGCGTCTTTTACTTTGGGGACTGTGAAGAAACGAACGATTACATGAGGTAAGCCTGCCGTCCCAACCATCAGCGCAAAGGTGATGGCAAAAACATCAATCATCGATTTACTCCCATCAGTATACTCCGCAAAACCAAGGTCACGATGTAAACCATCAAGCTTTTCCAGCAAGGACAATCCACTGCCGTCGTTCACCTCACCGATGAAACCCAACTGCGGAATGACATGCCCCGTCATGTTCAGTGAAATAAAAATAGCCGGTACCATGAAGGCGAAGATCAGGACACAATACTGCGCTACCTGGGTATAAGTAATGCCCTTCATACCCCCGATGATAGCATAGAAGAATACAATGGTTGTACCGATGTAGACGCCCATATTGATGTCAACCTCAAGGAACCTGCTGAAGACCAGACCAACGCCCCTCATTTGCCCCGCAACGTAAGTGAAACTGACCACAATGGCACATATTACCGCAACTGTCCTTGCGGTATTGCTGTAGTACCTGTCTCCAATAAAGTCGGGTACTGTAAATTTTCCAAATTTCCTTAGGTAGGGGGCTAATAATAATGCTAATAAGACGTACCCGCCAGTCCAACCCATCAAATACACGGATCCGTCATATCCGGCGAAGCTGATTATACCCGCCATGGAAATGAACGAGGCTGCACTCATCCAGTCGGCGGCAGTGGCCATGCCATTCGCCAAAGGGTGAACACCACCTCCGGCAGTGTAAAATTCATGCGTAGAGCCGGCTCGTGCCCAAATGGCGATGGCGATGTATAGGGCGAAGGTCAGGCCTACTATTAGGAAAGTCCAGGTTTGTACACTCATAGTAAGGGGGGAAGGAGGAAAGGAGGAAAGGAGGGGAGGAGAAAAGGAAAAGAAGGCGCGGACGCAGGATGCAGAAAAAGGGACAAAAGAGCAGGGTAGGGATCGAAGTCTCTTGTGCTCATCATCGCCTTACTCTTCGAAATGATATTTTTTATCCAACCGATTCATAAGCCAAACGTAAACGAAGATCAGGATGACAAACACATAGATGGACCCCTGCTGAGCAAACCAAAAGCCCATCTTAGCACCGCCAACGTGGTAGTTGTTCAGCTGATCCACAAACAGAATACCGCAACCAAAGCTGACAACGAACCAAACAATGAGTAGCAGGATGAGGTAACGGATGTTCTCCCGCCAGTAAGCACTTCTTTGCAGCTGATCTTGCGACATGATGGTGGTTTTGTGCGGAAGATCGTTATTTAATTGAGAATACAAAGGATTGGTTGAGTAAAGTGCTAATATTGAATTGTGTATGACCTTGGGTTGAGCGCTTGTGGCGCGATGTGAATCACCGTAGTCGCGCCACAGGCGCTCAACCCACTATGCCTAAAAGAAAAAGGAGCAAGGCAAATACAGCCTTACTCCTTTTCTTAACCGATTGGTGAGCGCAGCGAACGGAAACAGCGGTAGCAATTCACTCATTCACTCATTCTATCATTCACTCTCCCAGAAAAGGGTAGCGGTAATCCCGCGGAGCATTGAAGTTCTCCTTGATCAGACGTGGAGAAATCCAGCGAGTAAGATTCAGTGCCGAGCCAGCCTTGTCAT
Organism: Lewinella sp.; assembly: GCA_045110355.1. Lineage (GTDB taxonomy): Bacteria > Bacteroidota > Bacteroidia > Chitinophagales > Saprospiraceae > Neolewinella. The sequence continues at coordinate 2,855 of JBGCFZ010000463.1, forward strand.
TGGTGCCAGACCCGCGAGCACCACCAAATGGCTGCTGACCTACGACGGCACCAGTTGGCTTATCATTGACGTAGAAGTTGCCGGCAGCATTAGCCAGGGCTTTCGTTGCCTGGTCAATCAGGTTACGGTCGGTAGCAAAGACGGCACCGGTGAGGGCGTAGGGGCTGGTATTGTCCACCAGCTCTAGTGTCTCCTCCCATTGATCATCTTCATAGACGTAGATGGTGAGTACTGGGCCAAAGATTTCCTCACACATGGTGGTTGACTTTGGGTCGGTAGAAACGATAACGGTCGGTTCGATGAAGTAGCCTTCGGACTTGTCGTAGTTGCCTCCAGCAATAATTTCTGCATTGGGGTTCTTCTTTTCTCCGTCGATATAGCCAGCAATCTTATCGAATGAGCGTTCATCGATCACGGCATTTACGAAGTTGCCAAAGTCTTCCACGGAACCTACTTTAAGGGTCTTAACGTCAGCGATTAAACGTTCCTTCACGGCTGGCCAAAGGCTGGAAGCAATGTAGGCTCGGCTTGAAGCCGAACATTTCTGTCCCTGAAATTCAAACGATCCGCGCAGACAGGCTACGGCTACCTGGACCGGATCTGCATCTGCGTGGGCAATGATAAAGTCCTTGCCACCGGTTTCACCTACTACCCGGGGGTAACTGCGGTACTTATCGATGTTCATCCCGATCTCTTTCCAGAGCTGCTGGAATACCTTAGTACTTCCGGTGAAGTGCAGGCCGGCGAATTCACGGTGCTTAAACACAATGTCGCCAACTTCAGGGCCATCTGTATATATAAGGTTAATGACACCGGGAGGGAGGCCCGCTTCTTCGAAGAGGTCCATAATTACTACGGCACTGTAAATCTGTGTTTCAGAAGGCTTCCAAACTACAGTGTTTCCGCAAAGTGCGGGCGCAGCACACAAGTTGGCCGCAATACTGGTGAAGTTGAAGGGCGTAATGGCAAGTACAAAACCTTCCAACGGGCGATATTCCAACTTGTTCCAGATCGTAGGAGGGCTAATGAGTGGTTGTTCACGGTAAATCTCCTGCAGGAAATAGGCATTGAAGCGGAAGAAGTCGCACATTTCAGCAACGGCATCGATCTCGGCCTGATAAGCGTTCTTACTTTGTGCCAACATGGTGGCAGCATTCATTCGGGCCCGGTAGGGGCCGGCTAAAAGATCTGCGGCGCGCAGGAAAACGGCAGCCCGTTCGTGCCAGGGCGTCGCTGCCCAGCTTTCTTTGGCGGCCAGGGCAGCGTCGATGGCCTGGTGCACATGGTCTTTGGTACCCCGATAGAAATGCCCGAGTGTGTGCTTATGCTCGTGTGGTGGGTGCACACTAACTTTCTCTCCTTCCAGCACTTTTTTGCCGTTGATGTAGGCAGGGAGTTCCACCTGTTTGGATTTGGCGGCGTGGAGTGCAGAAAGTAGGGCTTTCTTTTCCGGGCTCCCCGGAGCGTAACTCATTACCGGCTCGTTGTAGGGCACGGCAATGTTAAAAATGGCGTTCGACATGGTATTTTATTTGGTTGGTGCGAAGGTAACGTCTTTGGGCTCACTTCGTTCGTGTTACAACCTTTACCGCTTTCGAGCAACTTCCAACCTTTCCAATTTAACCGCTATGTCGGTTCGTTGTCCGTTCTTGATGGCAATGCTGCGCCATTGCGGTACGTAACCCGGAGCGGAGAACAGGACCTGGTACTCACCTTCGGCCAGGTATCGATGAAAATTTCCGTAGTTAGAGGAGGCGAAAATGTCGGAATTGTCTTTGTCGTGGCCGGGGACAGAGACTTGGGCTCCTATTGGTCGGCCGGTGTCCCGATCGTGAACAAAACCGTGGAGACCATACCGCGCTTCGCTGAGGAAGCCCATGATGGCGGGACTTACAAATCGCCAGAGTTCGGGGAGCCGGGCGGCAGGGAACTGTTTGCGGTTACTAACCTCAAGAGTGGCCTCCCGGCAGCGGTGGTAGTAGTTCATGTAGTCTTGACGGGAACCGGCGATGGGGTACCAGTCATGACCGTTGGTGATGCCATTTTGGCGATCCTGAAAATAGTTGTCTCTTCGGCTGGCGGTTTGGGCCCTGCTGGCGAAGTCTCGGCTGATGCGTCGCCACCACTCGGTGTCAGGGTGTCGGTTGCGGTAGGTATCCCAGGGATAATTGAAGACTTCTGCACCGCCGTGCAGGTTCAGGGCCAGGTCAAAGCTATGCTCCTGGGCAGCCTGGATGAAGATATTGGTTTCCGGTTGATAGTCGAACCCGTCGGGGTGTGGCCCGTCGTCGGGGTCAGGATAATTTCGGTTTAGGTCAACGCCCGCGGCGTTGCCGCGGGTGGCTCCGTCGAGTGAATGGTTACTGCGATGAAACGCACCATCAGGATTGGCCATTGGATTAATGAAAACGTCGACATTGGCTAGCAAATCTGACGTTTCTTCGGTCAGTAGGTGCTCTGCCAGGCGAAGCAATAACCAGTAGCCGGCAGTTTCATCTCCGTGCATGGCCGCGGTAAACAGCACTTGTGGCCGTCCGGTAGCGGTCATTACGTTGTTAGTGATTCGTAGCGTAAGGATTTGCCGACCGGAGGGAAGGTCTCCCCATTGCTCAAGTGCACAACGATCAGGGTACCGCTCCGCAAGTTGGCGCATCAGTTCAAGATACTCCGGATAATTCGGGTAAGCAGCTTGCGGGACCAACCTTTGGGTACCTACAGATTGATCGTAGTTAGTAGTCGACGCCGTCTGCGCAGCTCCCCAAAAGGGTATAAGAATAAGGATTAGGAAGAACCACTTCATGTGGGAAAGATAACGAAGAATGGAGGAAGGTTGGTACTTTGCCTGGTCGACCTTTTTTGTTTCCGATAGTGCTATTAAAATTTCTGAATGAATGGATTGATCCAATTTTCGGACCACAACTTTGCAGAAATTTGCTGAAAGGCAGATATGGGACTCCTGAACGGTTGTCACTTTGGTGACTTCCGTCAGGAGGTTTTTCTAACGAAAAACAGCGTGATTTTAGCAAAAACCTATATGGGGAAGAAGTTTTTTTGGGGTGCTTAGTCCTTAAGACTTTGAATCCGTTCTTCTTCCTTAGTTTTACGACTCCAAGCCAGGTTACCAATTTATTTTGGTAATATTGTCATCATTCCCTAAGGGGCGAAACTCCTTTAATAGCTCTAGTGGATCAATCTGTCATTTCATTTGATTTCAATGCCATGTTCGGTCAGTTGGCCGAGCCATTCATGCTGATCGAATCGAGCAGTAAGGTTTTGGCGCTTAACCTTTCGGCAGCAAAGCTTTTCAAGCTTCCACATGAAGAATTAATTGGTCAGTATTGGGCTGGTCTTGACGGGCAACTTACCTTGATTGGTTGGAAGAAAATGGTCAAAGAATTAGGGACCAACGGCCTGCTTTCTTATGAAACTGATATCCTCACGAGCGACGAGTTACTACGTCCCGTAACGATAGAAATTACCTGCGCCGGAGAAAATGCTTTTCTGGTCAGCCTTCGGAACCATTTGGCTGGCGTGATCGATGAAGCAGATATTGAACTGCTCAGCAAGGAAGGCGAAGTGGGCTTTTGGACCTATAACCGTGTCGACGATCAACTCTACTTGTCTCCTCATCTCCGCAGGATCACTAATTTTGAAGAGGGTGGGGGTGCCTTGGAAATTGTCCGGGACCTGGAAAAGAACTTACTACCCGCCGATTGGAATCGACTGCGTGAAAAAATTAAGTGGCTGCTATCGGAGCAAAACAGCTTCAGTGAATTGATCCATTTTGAGGGAGATGCAGGAATTCGAAATCTTCGGTTTTTTGCCCAATCAACGGGGAATGATCTACACGTTACCCGCCTGTTTGGTATGGTCAGGCAGCAGAATGACCTGATCGGTGTTAATGAGCAGGATGCTGTTTCGGGGGAACTGGCTGCTTTTTCTATTGACCAGGCTCAGGAGCTCATATTCTGGACTCGGCCAGATGGAACAGTTTCTTATGCCAACCAAATGGTATTGGATACACTTGGATTTGCACGAGATGAAATCATTGGCCAGCCAGCCTCCGTATTTACCGTTTCCTTTACGGAAGAAATTAGGAATAGTTGGTGGGCATTACTGCGGAAAGAAAAGTTTCACCGCGCAATTTGGGAACTTACTGCCAAAGACGGAAGCATCGTTGAAATTGATGCAAGTGTTAACTACCTGCGTTTTGGTGACGAGGAGTATTCTTGCGGCTTTTGCCGGGATGTAACGGGAGAGAGGCTCGCCGATCGGCGGAGGATGTTGACGGAGTTTACCGTCGACAATTCCCGTGATATGATCATCTGGACCAGGTCAAATGGGCAAATTCACTTTGCCAGCACCAGATTCCTCAAACGAACGGGCTATGAGGAAGGAGAAGTTATTGAAACTGATGCCAAAAAGTTTTTCCCTCATCTAACGGAAGACCATCGTCTGAAGGCCTGGACCCGGTTAAGAGAAGGAGAGACGTTGGAAAATGAAATTGAACTGGTCACACGTGCCGGAGAGCAAATAATGGTGGCTTCCAAAACGGAATACCTTTCGTTTGAGGGAGAAGAATTCAGCTGTATTTACCTGCGAGACCTTACCAAGAAGAAAAAACGCGACTTGCAGCTCTTGCTTTCCCGGGAAGCATTGGACATGTCCGTAGATTCCGTGCTTTGGCTGGATGCTGCGTTTAAGGTGCATTACGTCAATAGAACACTACTAGATCTTGTAGGTCAAAAGCGAGGGAATGTAAAAGGGAAGTCCTATGGTAAAATTCTGCCTCAGCTCGACCGTAAAGTCATTGAGGAAGAAGGGGTAATGGATGTTCGGGTAATGGCACCTAGTGGTGAGGTGCACTGGCTCAACCTCAACATCATAAAAGTCAGCCAGGGCCGTGAGTATTTTTACATGATTACCGGACGTGACATTACCGAAATTGCTGATCGAAAAGATAAGTTGGAAGCAGCAAACGAGGAAATCAGCCAATTGTCCAGTCGGCTGAAAGAAGAAAATACTTCGCTGCGCGAGCAAGTAAGTACCAGCTACAACATTAATAATATTATTACAGTAAGCCCAAAGTATCAAAAGGTGCTAAAGCAGGTTGGTCAGGTAGCTGATGTGGATACGACGGTGCTGATCACGGGAGAAACGGGTACCGGTAAAGAACTGCTAGCCCAGGCTATTCATCAGCTAAGTGAACGCGCAGATAATCCGTTAATAAAGGTAAATTGTGCAGCTTTGCCCGAAAATTTGATTGAAAGCGAATTATTTGGCCACGAAAAAGGTGCCTTTACCGGAGCCATAGCTCGGAAGCGGGGGCGCTTCGAATTGGCCCACAAGGGCACTCTGTTTCTTGACGAAGTAGGAGAATTACCGCTGGAGCTTCAATCGAAATTGCTGCGGGTCTTGCAGGAGGATGAGTTCGAACGCCTAGGAGGAACGGAAACCATCAACGTTAACGTTCGGCTGATTGGCGCAACGAACCGGAACCTGCAAAAAATGGTGCAAAAGGGGACGTTCCGGGCAGACCTTTACTATCGCCTTAATGTTTTCCCCATTGTCAACCTTCCGTTACGAGATCGTCCGGAGGACATCCCGGTGCTGGTGGACCACTTTACCCGGAAATTTGCACGCAGGCAACGCAAAAACATCACCAAGATCAATAGTCAGGACCTTAAGGCCCTGAAACGATATTCTTTCCCGGGGAACATCAGAGAATTGGAAAACCTGATTGAGCGGGCGGTGGTACTAAATCAGTCAGAAGTACTGAGTATCCCGCTGGAGGCCAATAGCAATCGGATGGAGGTAGGAGCAAAAATATTTCTCTCTTTCGAAGAAGCTCAGCGCCAGCACATCATCAAAGCACTCCGTAAGACGGATGGCCGGGTGACCGGCCCGCATGGAGCCGGGGTTCTGCTTGGGCTTAATGATCGGACGCTCGTTTCTAAAATGAGAAAACTGGACATCAGAAAAGTAGAGTACCTTTTGGAGTAATTCCACTTATCGGACGAACATCACGTTTTCGACTCCGTTCCATTTAATGAGAAGCGAAACTGTCGAAAAAACAAGGTGTGTCTGATAATATTTTAACTCCGGAAGATGCTGTACTCAAGGATTGGCTTAGCATTAGTGACAAACAGTTATTGTTCGTCGTGTGGTACGTGGACAACCTGGGCCAGCTGATGGAAATCCGAAAAGTACTGGAGCGGTTGCAGAAAATTCAGATCGACTTTCGTACCGACTTCAGGGCCATCAATAAAAACTACAAGCTTGCCGCAAAACTGGGTGTAAAGAATGAAGTGACGGTGCTGATGTTCAAGGACCATGAGTTGCTGGAGATCATCGGCCCTGAAGTGGGGACGAAAAAGCTACTGCGGGTGCTGGGGAAGTACGTGTAATGATCCGATTTATACCTTACCCTGACGGAATTCCTTTGGCGATACGCCATACTTATCTTTAAATCGCTTAGAAAAATAGCCTGCGCTGTTATATCCGACAATGCTGGCTACCTCTTTAATGGGCGTCTCTCCACTCCGCATCAGCACCCCCGCTTGTTCCAATCGCTTGTCGGTAAGGTATTTGTTGATGCTCTCGCCGTAGACCTGCCGAAACCCTTGCTTAAGACTTTGTTGGTTGATGCCGACCATCCGGGCCAATTCCGGAATGGTTGGTGGCTCCTGCAGGCTGCTGGTCAGGATGCTTTCCGCATCCTGGATGCTTTTTAACTGTTCCTCGCGACGGTAGAACCGACTGTTGTTGTCTGCCTCTGATTTTTTATACTCGTTCAGGTGCAAAAAGATGGTCTCATGAATTTTTGCCGTGGCAAAGGTAGAATTGAGCATACCCGTTTGATCCTGGTGCAGAATATCGGTGAGGGCATTAACGGCCGGTAAGTGAAAAATTTCCTGAAAAAGAAAATCGGAGTCGGCATCTGCTAAACCAAGAACAACTTCGTGAAGCTCAGTGGGAAGGTTTAAATATTCACAGTCCAGGTTTTTGAAAAACGGGGCCCGGTGAAGGTAAACGATCATTGCCATGAAGTCTTCCCCGGCGGGGATGCATATGGTTTCTGCCACGTCGGCGTTTCCACCGTGAATGGATCCCTGAAGAGGTTTTATTGCGAACGAGCTACGTTTGGAACTGACCTTCAATGTACCCTTGCCAACCGTGTAAAACGTTAGGGGTGGTGGAAATTCACCCTGGAGCAGCAGCTCGATGGTTTCTGGGAAGTTTCCGGTAATGATCAAAGCGTCGATCCCCTGATCTACCTTGTAGGCAATAAACCTTCCCTCGGTAGCAAGGTAATCTGGTAGTACGATTTCGTGCCTCAGGCAATCAATTTCCGGAGAAAGACCAAATTGCTCCGCTAATTGCCCGATTATCCCAGCAGCACCTGATTTTTTAAGTGAAACTAGCTTTACTGATTGCATCCCGCAAACTTAGGTTAAGCCCAAATTTCAAAATACTTAACTGCTTGATTTCAGACAAAGTATTTCCTGCTTAAGGGACCGTGTTGGCTACCTTCAAGATCCATATCTGCCTTTCGTTGTAAAAGCCCCACTTCTTTCAACGATCAGTTGTCCTTTCCAAGGACGACTGTTTTAAACAGTGACATGATAAAAGTTATTAACGTCCTTATTTTTGAAGAGGACCAGGCTAATTTCGAATTGTTTAAGCATCAATGCTTATCCTGGGCTCCGAACTGCGTCATAACCAGGGCGAACAGTAGGAAAAAACTCGAAGTAAGGCTTAAATGGATGAATTATAACCTCATCCTGGTTGGATTTGGACAGCCTTCTTTCGCCGCGATCGACTTCTTATTTTACCTTCGGGACGTTCATTCACATTCCCCGGTGGTTTTCGTCCTCGACCCCGAGCGGGAATACAATGGTGCTGATACTGCCATAATGAAGCACGGCGCTGCGGCTTTATACCATCACGAATTCCAGGAAAAGAGTTTTTTGCTGGAGGAAGTCCTCCACCAATCAATGCCAAAGTTCAACGTTCAACTGGCTGAAGATCGTCACTTGCTAGAGCAGGCCATCCAGAAAGGATGGTCTAAGCATCAGGGGGAGGAGAAAAGCGACGCCAAGATGAACGCCGATGACAATATTCTTCCACCCGGTTTTTTTGCTCAGGAGCTGCCTTCAGTATCCAGACAACAGGAGGGAGATGGGCGCCCTGAGGGGAGTCAGGACAGTGATTCCGAGGGGGGGAGAGGACAAGATCCTTACCATAAGTCCTCTTCAACTGTTGGATGAATAAGCGTATTCTTAGTAGGAAGTACCGGATTTTTTCGGTGCGACTAAACATTGGGTCTTCGGCTTCCGTTCGTTCAAATAAGGAACCACATTTATCTAGACTTGCTAACTTTGTTTTGAATCATTTATCCGACCATTCTTCTAAGAATAATAGTATGTTAACCAATTGGTTAGACAGTAGTGAGAACTGTCTTGTAGTGGCCGTGTTTTTTACGGAATGGGCAGGCAGTGTGGAGATTTTACGTAGCTTTATGGATCGGGTTCAGGAGACTTATCCCAGTGTGAAAATCCATTGGGTCAACGTCGAGAAACAACCTGACCTGAGCACAGATTTGGGAGTTAGTACCATCCCTTCCACCATTCTTTTTAAAGACCGTGAAGTGGTTGATCACATTGGCGGCGTAATCCCACGAAGAAAGATTGAGGCTCGCATAGAACCTTATCTTTAGCACTAGTGCTTTGTCAGGTCGATTCTGTCGTATTAACTGCTGGTGAATTTTGCCTGCTGGCAAGGCGCTTGAACCGGAGTTTAGCCGTAGCTAAATGAGGATTCAAGCAACGCAGCCAGCGGGTAAAAGACGCCGCAGT
>JBGCFZ010000464.1:0-4322 GCA_045110355.1 Lewinella sp.
AGCTGGTACGGCAGAAGTACGTACTTCTCCCAAAACCACGTTGGGGAGCATCGGCTTTGCCCTGGCGGACTACTTTGGAACGAAGGCATTGGCCTCCAGTCTTAGTGTAACCTGCAGCTCAGGCATGCACGCTATTCTCCACGGTATCGCTTTATTGCAATCTGGTATGGCGAAACGTGTGTTGGTTGGTGGCGCAGAAGCTCCGCTGACCACCTTTACACTGCGCCAACTGGAAGCTTTAAGAATCGTTGCTCCGGCCCCTGATGGTTCGGTACCTGCCTGCCGGCCAATGGCTCAACCCGCCAGTGGCATGGTGGTGGGCGAGGGGGCTGCGTTTCTGGCCCTCTCCTTAGCGGATCCGACGATTGATGCCGGGAAGCCCCGCATCACCGCCCTGGCGCACGCCAGGGAGCGGCATGCTTCTCCCACCGGTATTAGTCCGACGGGAGAAGGGCTGCAACATACTATGCGCATGGCCATCGATCAGGCCGGTTGGCCGGCCCTGATCATCGCCCATGCCCCCGGCACTAAACGTGGTGATGCGGCTGAATTGGCGGCTATTCAGCAGGCCTGTTCGGATACTGCTCAAATCCCCTTTATCACTTCCCTGAAATGGGCAACCGGGCATACTTTTGGGGCCAGCGGGCCGCTGGCAATCAGTGCAGCATTGGGCATCCTTGCACATCGTGTTTGTCCTCCTTTGCCGTACGGCGGGGCGTGTTCTCCTACCCAAGCCCTGGATCGTATTCTTATCAATGCAACGGGCTTTGGTGGCAACGTTGTTAGCCTGATGGTTAACAGGTGAACGTAGGTACTGCTCGTCGATATTTGATCCTGTTTCGTCTGCCGAATCGGAGAAAGTTAGCAGGAATGCCTAGTTTGGCTGCTTTATAATACATTTCATTACACTACACCCTATGTCAATAATACGCATCAAAAACCTTCAGAAATCTTACGGAAATAACCCGGTACTAAAGGGGATAGATTTAGAGGTAGAGGCCGGTCAAATCATTGGCTACATTGGTCCTAACGGAGCGGGGAAATCTACCACTATTCGTATCCTGGCTGGCCTGGACAGCCAGTTTGAAGGAGAGGTCGAAGTGCTGGGATACAACGTTAAGCAGGACCCACTGGAGGTAAAACGACGCATCGGTTATATTCCCGAAGCCGCCGAGATTTATGAGGTGCTTACTCCGGTCGAGTTCTACGAGTTGGTAGGAGGATTGCAAGATTTGCCCTGGGAAACCACCCTTAAACGTGCCCGCCGCCTGGAGGAGTACCTTCAACTCTCCTATACGGATGATCAACGTATTGATACCTTCAGTAAGGGCATGAAGCAAAAAGTGTTGCTCATCTCCGGCTTGCTCCATGATCCGGAACTGATCTTTCTGGATGAGCCACTGGCTGGCCTGGATGCCAACTCCGTTATCCGGGTAAAAGAATTGCTCCAGCAATTGACCGAACGTGGGAAAACCATTTTCTACAGCTCCCACATTATGGAGGTGGTGGAGAAGATCAGCGATCGGATCATCCTGCTGAACAACGGAAGCGTTGCGGCAAACGGCACCTTCGCTGAAATCAACGCACAGGTGCGCAGCGGTAGCCTTGAAAACCTTTTCTCTGAACTGACCGGTGGTGGTACTGTTACCGCCGACTTTGACTTTACCGCCGATGAATAAGCTATTTCTCTGGCTGGTCAGCTTCCTCGACCCTGTTTGGCGTAAATTCGATGCAGACCCTAAAGCCATTAAACTGATCCTTGCGGCTAAGCTGAAGATGGACGACCGCAGCGGTTTTGCCATGGGCAAACGAAAGCAGCAAAAGAAGGGGATGGAGTACATGACCTACTTTTTTATCGGGCTGATGGGGTTGTTTCTGGTTTACCTGTTTCAGCTGTCAGAAAATCCGGCAACTGCAGTAGGGCTCGGTTTTAGTGTTTGGGTTTGTTACATCGGGCTAATGCTGATTACGGAAATGAGTGAAAATCTCTTTGACCAACGGGACCTCTATGTTTTATTGAGCCGGCCGATCAACGACTACACCCTAAGTATTTCCCGGATACTACACATCACCGTCTTTTCCGGCAAGTTTGCACTTTGTCTTGGTTTGCCCTCTTTCGTTTATCTAGGGATTGTCGAAGGCCCGTGGCCGGCAATTGCTTACTTTTTGGTGAGCATTGTCGCCATTGTTGTCATCATGACTGGCACCCTCGTATTCTACCTTCTTTTGCTAAGAAAGGTGCCTGCTAACCGGGTGAAAAAGATCGTCGGGTATTTTCAAATCCTGGCCACTTTTGTGTTCATTACGATGTATCAATTGCCAAGCTTGTTGGGTGATGTTAATGACCTACAGAACCTGAAAGTAGTGGATTCACCCCTGGGCTTTTCCTTTCCCGGTCTGTGGCTGGGCGGGCTTTTTAAGGTAATGACGACTACTTCGGTAGGGTGGATGGGCTTCGCTCAGGCAGCACTGGCTTTGATAGCGGCTGGTTTTGGAGGTTGGTTCTACCTCCGGCAAAGTACCGGCTATGCTGACAGGTTGCTGGCGCTCAGGCATGCTGGCTCCGTCGATGGCGGAGAAACGGTAAGTTCAAGCAATACTTCGAGTGGGAAATCACCAGTTCGGGACCGGCTTGCGGCCTGGTTCACCCGGCCAAATCAAGAACGTGTTTCCTTTAAGTATCACTGGAACGTGATGGTGCGGGATATGACCTTTAAGCAAAGAACTTATCCTGCGCTGGTGTACCTCCCGGTCATTTTAGGTGTCACGATCTTCAAGGATGCGATAACCGGAGAAGAAGCCCTTTCCGTAGGTCCCGGAACCATTTTGACACTCCTGTATTTTCTGATGTGGATCGTGATAATTCCACTTGGGCAAACAAAAATAAGCGAGAGCTACCGGGCTGCCTGGATATTTGATGCAACGCCAAACGCGTATCCTTCCCGGATCATGTATGGTCAGTTATTGGCTGTTTTGGGGATGTTTTACCTCCCTCTGGCGGTTCTCGTTTACACGGCAGTTTTAGCCTTTCAAGGGCTTGACTTTATACCGGATATTTTGCTGGCTAGTGGTAGTACGCTCCTGTTTTCCTTCATTTACAGCCATGTGGACAAAGGCCACCCTTTCTCCCGATCCAAAGACGATTCCAAGTTTTCAAACTTTGGCCCCTTTCTAATGATCAGTTTTCTGGGGGGTATACTTGGTGTGGGGCATTATGGCTTACGGCTTCTTCCTTACGCAGTACCTGTTGCAGCCGGAGTGGTTTGGCTGGTATTGATTGGGTGGGTAGTTTTATTGAGACGCAAATCCTGATTTTCATGGCGCGGCCGCAGGTGCAAGAAATGTTGAACGGGCAATGGCTAAACTGCTCGAAGTTTCCTCCGCTTCAATGAACTGTCTGAATGGAGAAATGAGGGGAAACAAGCGAAATACAGATGTTGAGCCAGAGGTAATGAAAGAACCACTTTCTCCCGACGCATTGGCCAAACTCCGAAAGCAACGATGGAAAAAGGTGAACATGATCGTTAGCCAATCTCGACAGACGGGGAATATGGCCCACTGGAAATACGGACGGGGCTTAAGGAACCGCCTGATGAAAGTGCTGCCAGCAAAGTTCTTGGAGAAGAAGATGATGGAAGTGTACGAGCTAGACTGATCTGTATTCATTGTCGAAGGCATCAGAACTTGTGTAGGTATTTTGTTAGAGGAACTGTGAGGGAAACCGGCTATTTTAAAATTTTTCTCGATTTTTCTAACGCTTCGTAAATTTCTGGAGTCATTAGGGGGGAAGAGGCAATAGGGCTCATTCTTTGGAGAACTCGGCCTGATTCCTTAAATTACGTGGCAAACGATCCTCTTTTACGGAGGTGCAGTTGTCCTAACCTTCTTAACCCAGATATCATGAAATCCTTTTTCCTATTAGCCTTAGCAGCCCTTTTTATTGGGTTTTCGTCCTGCCTTCCGGAAGCATCCCTCACCCTGGCCCCCGAAGTGCCGGAAAATGTCGAAGATCCGGCTGCAATAGAAACTAACTTCCAGGTGAATGGCAATGCGTTGCAAATTGACCACGGCTACCTCTTTACCTTGACTGAGGATGAAGCGGGCCGTACCCAGCATCACCTTGTGCTCACTGAGCGGGAAGTTCAGGAAAATGGAGCTTTTACCGGATCAAGTGAAGCATTTACGATCACCATTGCTGCTGAAGATACTGATGACCTCAGTGGAGAATATCTACTGGGGACTTCTGCAGCCGATGAAAGTGTAGCCTCGGCAGGCCGCTATTATCAGCGACTTCAGTTTAACCAATCGACAAATTATGAACA
>JBGCFZ010000465.1:0-10926 GCA_045110355.1 Lewinella sp.
TTGATGTCGTATTCGTGCGTGAATTCTACGTCCTCTCTTTCGGTGCCGTCGCCCAGGTCCCACTGAAAAGAATCGCCTCCGTCTGATAGATTGATAAAGCGAACGTCTCCGATGACTGTTGCCGACTCGTCAGCAACAAAGTCAAAATCAGCCACCGGCCGATCAAATACCCTGACCTGTATTGGTTCGTTTAGCGTATCCCGACATTGGTCGTTGTAAATAGCAATCAAGTTGAAAAAGTACGTTCCCGCCTCCGGTAAAACGTATTGTTGAATCCGGCCAAGGCGCGGTTGTAAATCTGGTGCCAGGAACCATTCGTACCGATTTGCCTGGGTAGCTTCTGCAACCAGCGTTAGGGTATCCCGGGCGCAGATGAAGGCGTCTGAAGCCGTCGCGATGGCCTCAGGTCGGCCAAAGACGTCAACCTCCTGGCGGGCGGTATCCCGACAACCAAAGTCCGAAACAGCGACCAATTGAATCGTATAGGTTCCCGCATCATCATAAATCAGCGCAGGGGAGAGGTCAGTACCCATCTGACCGTTTCCAAAGTCCCATTCATTACTCAGGTTACCGCTGGAGGTATTATTGAGATTAACTTCAGCGGGGGCACCACAGTCTTCGGGCTTGTCGATGATGAAATCAGCCACGGGGTTGGGATAGACGGTCAGGTCTATGAAGGCAGTGTCGGCCGGACAACCATTGGTATTGGTGGCAATTAGGCGAATATTGTAATCCCCAACTTCGTTGAACGTCTGTGCCGGATTGGGCTCCGTACTACCGGTGCCATCCCCAAAGTCCCACAAGAAATCGGTGAAAAATGTGCTGCCGTTGGCTGTGAATACCGGGGCGCCACCGGCGCATATTTCGTCCAGGTCAACGGAAGCCATCGCCGCTGGCGATGGAAGCACGTTGAAAAATTGTTGACTGGTATCCCGGCATCCTTCACTGTTGGTAGCAACCTGACGGATGGAGAATGCTCCGGGTGTCGAAGGTGTGAAGGTTGTGGTGGCCCCGGTTGTCGAAAGACCGTCGATCAACCATGTCGTACTTGCTGCCGAAGAGGTCGAAGTTGCCAGTAATACGTCATTGTTCAAACAGAGTTCATTGCTGCTGAGCTCAAAACTACTGATTGGTGGTTCGAAGATGTTAATCACCGTAAAGGCGGTATCACTAAAACAGCCGGCATCGTCGAAGGTGATCAATCTTACGGTAAAATCACCCGCCTGTTGAAAAGTATGGCTGGGGGAAGCCAGGGCTGTTTCATTGCTGCCGTCACCAAAGTTCCAACTGTAGCGGAGTGGACCAACTCCGCTTGAATTATTTACGAAGTCTACCGTTAATCCAGGACAACCGCTGCCGTTGGCTGGGCTAAAAGCACTTACGGGAAGGCCCAGGACCCTGACTTGTCCAGTAACGGTTGCCGGACAATTATTCATCCGGGAAAAACCCGTGTAGGTAACGGTGTAGATGCCCGCAGAATCATAAACATGATCCGGAGAATAGTCTGCTGAAGAAGTACCGTCGCCAAAATCCCAATTACTGGCGCTGATGGCAGGCGAACCATTGTTGAAAGTAATGGATTGCCCCAGGCAAACCGTCGGAAGGTTGGTGAAGCTGACCTCTGGTGCCGGTAATACTTCGACGTAGGCAGTATCCGCGTCTGAACCACAACCGGTGGCGGTAAGAATTATGGTATGTAACCCCGGCTGGTCTAATGGTACGTTCGGCCGGCTGCCAGTTCCTCCACTGACCTGATTGCCATCAGGGCCGATGATGGTCCAACTTAACTCCGAACCCGGGGTGCTGAATGATTGGGCGGGCAGGGTAAGGGGTTGGCAACCGCGTAGGGTGTCTAACTGGATGAAGGCCGTTACGTCGGGCGGTAGTACCGTAATGTCTTGCGTGAAGGTGTCTACCCCACACTCATTAGTGGCGACGAGGCTAATGGTATAAACCGATACAGAGTCATCAGGTGTCGTATAAGATGGCAAAGTAGGCTCGAAATCACGAAGAATTATGTTGTCAAGTCCCAGGTTCCAATAAAAGCTATCGGGATTGCCAAGGGTAATATTGATCAGTTCAGAGGTATAGGGAGAACAACCTTCATCGGCATCAATCCCAAAACGGGCCAGGGGGTAAGGATGAACGAGGACAGAATCCACATTGGTCCGCAGGCCACAATCATTCTCGACCAGTTGGGTAATCGTGAACCACCGGTCGTCGGTAATACTGTCGAAGACGTAAGTAGGGCTGGATAGGGTATCCCCTTCAATTAGGTAACGCACCATGATATTGTCTCCGGAGCTCAAATCATTCAGCTGTAGCTCGAAGGGGGCGCAACCTTCTGCTACGGGGAGGGAATAGCCCGCCACCGGCGGTTCTGAGATGAACAATGACTGGCTGCTGGTGTCGCTACACCCTGGTCCTGTTTCCACAATCAGACGGATGGTGTAATTTCCCCTGGTATCATAGTCGTGTTGTGGGTTAGCGCTGGTGGAGGTGCCACCATCTCCAAAATCCCATCGATAGCTTAGGCCGGTCATTACGGGTTCCAGCTGGAATTGTTCACCGATACATGTTGGTCCCGAAATAGCAAAGGCAGCTGATGGTTTGGCGCTGTAGGTAAATATTTTGTCCTGGCAGGCATCACAATCGGCGACGGAGGCATCAGAAACACAGTAGGTATAGGTATAATCCTGTCCGGGCGTCAGTTGCGTCAGGTCAATGGTGCCGATGATGGCACTGGTCAGGGCAGGGCCAGACCACGTGCCACCCTGAGGGCTGGCACCAAGAAGGTTGTAAAAAGCCGGCCCTTCACAAACGGTAACGGGGCCTCCGGTAGTGAGACCCGCAGCGGGATCTTTGACTTCCAGCATCAGGCTGGCGGATTGTTCACAGGAGGTGCCTCCCGCCGTCTGGTAATTGTAGGTATGGACGCCGCCGCCTGCGGCGGCCAGGTCAATCTCTCCGTTCGCTGCATCGATACCTGGGCCCGTCCATCGGCCTCCATTTAAATTGGTGGTGAGGGTGAGTACGCCTTCTGCGATACAAATTTCTTCGGGGCCGTCTACCGTCAGCGGTGCTGGGATGGTCACGGCAATGGTTAGACTGTCGGCAACTACGCAATCATTTCGGGTGTAAACGAACCGGGCAGTGTAGAAGCCTTCTCCAAGCCCAGCAGAGCCGGAATTGAAAGTGCCGTTGGCCGAAACGCCGGGTCCGGACCAGGCGAAGGTGCCTCCATCGGGGCTGGCCGAGACGCCGGCAAGCGTAGAAAGATTAAGGTCGTCATTGGTCTGGCATACATCAAGGGTATCCGGAGCACTGAGTAGCGGTAAAGCTTCAACGGTTATGCTGGGGCTGGCGGTGACTTCACAGGCGTTCGCATCCGTAAAAGCATAAATAGGGGTATGGTCTCCAACACCAGCCGCTGAAGGATCAAATAACCCGGTAGCCGGGTCGACGATGCCTGCGCCGTTCCAAATGCCCCCACCCGGGTTTACGCTAAGCATGAAAGGGGCACTATCGATACAGACCACTTCATCCTGGGTAGTAATGATCGTTGAGTTGACTACTTCTACCTCAATAGTTGCTTCATCATTACAGGGGGCGTTGTTGAGGCGATAGGTCAGCGTATAGTTGCCCGCACCAGCACTACCTGGATCGAAAAGCCCCGTAGTAGTGACGGCTGTTCCGCTCCAGGTGCCTCCTGGCGGTGAGCCGATCAGCTGCGTGGCAGAAGAACCGGCACAAAGTACATCGACCGGGTCGATGGAAACAGTTTCGCTATTTTCGATGATGACTTCCGCCCTTAGTTCCGTATTACCACAGTCACTGTTTACCATCAACGTCACGGTACCACTGGTGCTAAAGGAGATGGTGCCAATGTCTTCACCCGAGGCCGTTGCCGGTGTTCCGTTTTCAAAGGTCCAGCTAAGTCCTGTATAGGGGCCGTTAATGGAGAAGCCTAAATCCCCGGCGGTAATACTGGCTTGATCACAGGCAGCCATCGGATTACTTAACTGCGCCAACGGCGCATCGTTAATTACCACTGATACTGATTCGGCGTTGTCGCAGGGGGCATTATTGAGCGAATAGGTGAAGTTGCGGGTCCCGGCGGAATTGGGTACGAACCGGCCATCAGCCGTAACGCCTGCGCCAGACCAAGTACCTCCTGTAGGGGTGGCCACTAGCTGTACGGTATCCGTCGAAGCACAGAATTCTCCGGGGTCCGTAATACTGACCATTTGCGGTTCGACGACGACAACGTTAACGGTACGTTCAGTTCCCTGCGGATTGCAGTCACTCCTGACAATGACAGTAGCGGTACCACTCTGGTTGAAGGTGACGTTGCCAAAATCATCTCCACTGGCCGTTGTCCGGTCAGCACCGGTAAAGGTCCAATCAATACCGGTAACGTCACCACTAACGGTGAAGCCCAAATCTCCGGCATCTACGGTTTGCGGCCCGCAGCTAGCCGCAGGCGCGCTTAGGTTGAATACTGGTGCGTCGGCGATCTCGATGGTAATGACTTCTTCCTCCATCCCACAGGCATTGGAACCCGTTAACCGGATGGTATAAGTGCCCACTCGTTTGAATCGAATGGCGACATCTTCGGTAAAGTCGTTCATCGTGGAGGTATCGGTATAGCACCAGGCCAGGGTATCGGCCGGAAGGATCGTCCAACGGGTATTGGTGAAGGCATTGACGGTGGCATCCAGGCTGATCACGTCGCCCACGCAGCCATCAGGTTCGGAGGCGGTGAAGGCCGCATCAGGTTCCTGGACTACGCTGATGCCTTGGGTGTAGGTATCCGTACCGCACTCGTTGCTGGCCCTGAGGATGACGGTATAATTACCCGGGATATCATACGTATGGCTTGGGTTTTCGAGGTCAGACATTGTACCGTCTCCAAAATCCCATTGATACATGGTGGCGTTACAACTTGCGTTCACGGGGCTGATGCCATCCATCAGGCAAATCGTACCACCGGTGGTAAACTCCGCCCGGGGGCGATAACGTACGCCAACAGATATGCCAGTACTTCGCTCCGTTACACCATCGGCGCAAAACTTCTGCCCGATAACGCGGATGAAATAGTTGTCTTCAGTTTGGTCACAGAGGTCTTCTTCTGAGATGTTGTAGACGTGGGTGCCGGGTTGTTCGTCGAATCCGATCGTGTCTACATTGCCATCACACCAGTAGTAGATCAACTGATCAAAATCTATACTCCGTTCTTCATCGATGGCGACAATAGCCGACTGACCGTCACAGAAGATGTTATTACCATCGGCCGCCAGGGCAATCCTTACCGGGTCAATGTTGCAGTCATTGGAGTTGGCGGCGGGTGGGGTAGGGGTGCAGTCTTGGGCGAAGAGGGGAATTCCTAAAAGTAGCAGTAGTAGTAAGAGGAAAAGATTGTTTTGTTTGGGAGAAAGCCGCCCTTTCGCTGCACGGCTTCTAGTCTGTTCCAAGGTGTTATGGAGTAAAGAGGTGCCTCTGCTCACTTGCGTTCGTCTGGTGATGTCTTTGGTGTAGGGAGTTTTATTAGCGCTTACTACGCTACAGATTTCTTCTGTACCTCCTTCGTACCTCCCTCTGTGAGAACCCAATTGTTTTGAAGTAGCTTCTCCGCAACAGTAGCAGCGGCGTGGACAAGGGGGCAGGTCTCCTAAATTTACCTGTACCAACGTAAATGATTGTTGCATGGTTACGGGTATTTATTCGGGCTTCGCCCCTTTGTCGAGCACGTCGGTTTTGTGCCAGATGTTTTCATAAATCTTATCACGTCCTCGTCCCCCTCTTGCCGTGGGGCACTGCAGCGCATCGGACCCATCGTAACTGGCCTTCTGGCCCCGGATACGACAGATCGTACTGGTGGCGAGGCTCCAGCGGGCGGTGAACTCCAGGGTATTACCTACAAAATTACGCAGGCCACTCATGTTGAAGTTGTAGCTGAAACCGATGTCCAGTCGTTGGCCGGGAAAGCTGAATATACCAGTTTGCAGGTGTAGGCTGGCCCAGTTGGTGGCGGGCTCTCCTTCGGCATTAGTCTGGGTGGTGTGGTAGGTTATTCCGGCAGACAATCGTTGGGAGAAGCCAACGTCGACGCCAGCTTCGAAGTAGGAGAGGGGACCCTGTACCTGCCCGGCAAAACGCGGTTGTAAGGAAAGGAAGTTTTTACGATCAAATTCTTTGATCACGGCCTCTGCTTCGGCATGGAAACTGTAGCGTGGAATTGTGGAAGTGCCCAGGCCGAGCAACGACCAGTTTTGCCCCTGCTGGCCCACCAGTGGCACCAGGTTGTGAACAGCCCCGCCGATACTGCCGAACACAGGGTTGGTACGCTTGGCCAACATAATCCCCCGAAGGTTGAAGCCAATGGAAGGCTGGAAGTACCAGTCGGAACGACCACCATTTGGCGCTACGAAGGAAGAGAGGATGGCCTGTTGGTCTGGTCCTACCCGCCCATATTTAGGATGAAGCTGATCGATGAAGGTTAGCCTGCTGAAATCGATGGATTGTTGTCCCCAATGCAGGCCGGTCCCGATACGTAGGTCTGCCGGACGGACAGATTTTGCCCCCCGGCCCAAGGGGACGTAAGCAGCCAGCATTCCTCCCATCTTCATGGTTTTGAGTAAGCCTTGTCCTTCCTGGTCCCGTACGAAAGAAAAACCATAGTCGAACATGCTGCAGGGCATACTTTCTTCGTAGACTACGGCCGAAGTCTGGTAGCCATTATGCCCGGCTTGTTGCCACTGTTGTTTGTTCTTGAGTGTAAAGGTGGTTGCACCCAGTGTACCCGTCATGGCCGGATTAAAGAGTGCCTCGTTGCCGGTAAAATGCGTGAAAAACGGATCCTGGGCCGGTAACGCAAGGGCCGGCAGGAGCAACAGACAGCAACAAAATCGGTGTAAAACGGTCATTGGGAAAAAAGCAGGGTTCGGTTAAGTATTTAAAGGTAAGGGGATTACCTGCGAAAAAGGTGCACTTGTCCCCTATTTAAGATAGTCTTGATAGATTTTTTTTGTTTTGTTTTCCTTGGGAGGCGATCTTAATTACCTTCCCCCCATGCGCTATCTCTTCCTTCCATTGCTTCTTTCACTCGTCGCTTGCTCCACTAACGAACAAAGCACCAGCGTCCCCGCCCAAAAAATGACGGAACCGCTAACCGAAATTCAGGATTTTAGCGACCCGAACCAGGAAGTATATAACGTGGCCCTACTCATTACGGACGGCGTTTATAATACGGAACTGACGGCACCATATGACATATTTCAACACACCATTTTTCGGAATGGTATCCGCCCTATGCGGACGTTCATGGTAGCTGAAGACCACGATGTGGTCACCACTTTTGAGGGGATGCGGATATTGCCGGATCTGGGGTACCTCACCGACAGCCTGCCGCGGATCGATATTCTCGTGGTGCCAAGTGCCGAGCATCACCTGGATACTGACCTGGAAAATGAAGCATTGCTGGATTTTGTCCGGCGCGTTGATCAGGACGCCCTATTCATGACCAGTCATTGTGATGGTGCCTTCGTGCTGGCGGCCGCAGGTGTACTTGACGGACACGTCAGTACTACTTTTCCCAGCGACATCGATAAGATGCGGGCCAGGTTCCCTCACCTGGATGTGCGAAAGGATGTTCTTTTTGTTCACGACGACAAATACATTACCAGTGCCGGCGGGGCTAAATCGTTTGAGGCGGCGCTTTATCTGGCGGAGTATTTATATGGCGATAGTATTGCCCGTTCGCTGGCCGGGGGCCTGGTGATCGACTGGGACTTGGCGGAAGTGCCGCATACTGTCGTTAAGTAGATTGGTAGATGTGATAGATTTATAGGCTATCGCAAATACCTTTCGCTTCGCATAGTAGCCTATCAATCTACGGTTCTATCACATCTATCAATCTAAGCAAAGGGCGGGGCCGCAGGTGCAAGGAATGGATGAGCGCAAAGAAAGCACCGATATCTCGCTGACCGAAGCTTCAAAAATGGCTGTCAGGGAGTTACTTATTCATCTATTGATAGTAAAACTATCATCCGAGGTAAACAAAAGTGGGGCTTGTCTTATTTAGACAAGAACTAAAGCGTTCAATGGTTGTTACCTTTGCGCCTCTTAAATCAAGACGAAAATATATCCAAGCATGGGCCAGCGCCTCATCTACCTCGACAATAACGCCACTACACCAACGGATCCACGGGTAGTGGAGACGATGATTCCGTATTTCTACGAAAACCCCGGCAATGCTGCCAGCCGCAACCACCCTGCGGGTTGGGTCGCTGAAGGAGCTGTGGACACTGCTCGTGAACAACTTGCGGATCTCATCAACGTCGACCCCCGGGAAATTATCTTTACCTCCGGTGCGACGGAATCCGACAATTTGGCCATTAAAGGTGTTTTCGAGATGTACGCCCGCAAAGGGAACCACATCATCACGGCAACTACTGAGCATAAAGCAGTACTCGATGCCTGTAAGAAGGTGGAGAAGATGGGCGGCGAAGTCACCTACCTGGAAGTGGACAGCGAAGGCCTGATTAGCCTCGAAGCCCTCGAAGCAGCCATTACTGATAAGACGATCCTCGTCTCCATCATGTGGGCCAACAACGAAACCGGCGTCATTCAACCCATGAAGGCCATTGGCGACATCTGTGCAAAGCACGGTGTACTCTTCATGTCTGATGCTACCCAGGCGGTGGGCAAGATCCCCGTCGATCCTAAAGCTACCGGCGTTCACCTGATGGCCTGGACGAGCCACAAGATGTACGGCCCCAAGGGAGTCGGTGCACTTTTTGTGAACCGTAAGAACCCAAGAGTAAAAGTTACCAGCCAGATGGACGGTGGTGGTCATGAGCGCGGTATGCGCTCGGGCACACTCAACGTTCCCGGTATTGTTGGCTTCGGCAAAGCTGCCGCCATCGCTAAAGAAGAAATGCACGAAGACGCTGCTCGTCTTTCAAAGTTGCGCGACAAACTGCAGAGTGGCCTGATGGCGATTCTGGAAGAGTCCTACGTCAACGGCAGCGAGGAACACCGGATGCCCCACGTAACGAACATCAGCTTTAAGCACGTGGAAGGAGAAGGGTTGATGATGACCTTCAACCAGAACATCGCCCTAAGTTCAGGCTCTGCCTGTACCTCCGCCAGCCTCGAGCCCAGCTACGTGTTGGTAGCCCTTGGTCTTGGAGATGACCTGGCGCACTCCAGCCTCCGCTTCTCCCTTGGTCGTTTCACGACCGAAGAAGATATCGACGCCACCATTAAGCAGGTTGCTGATGGTGTTAACCATATGCGTGAACTCAGCCCCATCTGGGAAATGTATAAAGAAGGAGTCGATATCGACGCCATCGAGTGGTCCGAACACTAGAAGCAGGATTCAGGTTTCAACCAGGTCCCATCTCAAGTGTTACCTTGATACTCAATGAGTTCCAAATCAACAATTACCAATTTCCAATCAACAATTAATTAAGCCATGGCTTACAGCGACAAACTTCTCGACCACTTCAAGAACCCACGTAACGTTGGTACACTTGACAAAACCAACAATGGTGTAGGCACCGGCCTCGTTGGCGCTCCTGAGTGTGGAGATGTTATGCGCCTGCAGATCCAGGTGGATCCTGCAACGCAGAAGATTACCGATGCTAAGTTCAAGACTTTCGGCTGTGGTTCTGCCATCGCCAGCTCTAGCTTGGCTACTGAGTGGCTCAAAGGCAAAAGCGTAGATGAAGCACTAGCCATCGACAATATGGCTATTGTTGAAGAACTTGCGCTTCCACCAGTGAAAATTCACTGCTCAGTCCTTGCAGAAGACGCTATCAAAAGCGCCATCAAAGACTACCAGGAGAAGAACGGCCTGGAAGTTACTGCGACGGTTGAAGCACATTAATTAGTACTTTGGTCTATTGAGCACTACTCAACGGACCAATAGACCAATAGACCAACTATGTTATTCGTAGCAGACAGCGCAAAAGGCCGGTTAGCATCGATTCGGGAAGCCAAAGGCTTTACGGCCGACTACTTCCTGCGCGCCACCATCACTAGTGGTGGTTGCTCAGGCCTGACGTACCAGCTTGATTTCGATAATGAGTTGAAGGAAAGAGATCAGGTTTTTGAAGACAACGGTGAAACCGTCGTCTGTGACCTTAAATCTTTCCTCTACCTCTGCAATTCCACCCTGGAGTTCAACGGTGGTCTGGAAGGCAATGGTTTCTCCTTTAATAACCCTAACGCTAGCCGAGAGTGTGGCTGTGGAGAAAGTTTTGCGGTATAGCTAATAACAACCCACAATAGAATATTAATACCCAAGCCCTGATCACTTCCTAGTGGTCAGGGCTTGGTATTTTTCGAGCTGAACTATGGTACTTCATCTTTAACCATTCTCAGGCGTTTCCTACTAACGTTCCCCTAAGTGATTGCACAAAAGAACTAACAGACCAACAGACCAATAATGTCCCAACCAACTTTTAACTACTTCATAGAACAATTTCCCGAAATCGACCTCCCGCTGACCTTCAGTGAAGATACCGTACGGACCATCAGCCGAGAAACGCCGCCGCTGCCACCGGCCTTGATCGCCCAATTCATCTTACCCATCGAACCTGGAATGGCCGATGAGTTGACCGAATTCGTTGCCTGTTTGCGCCTGCCGAAGAATGATGAATATGTAGGGATCGTTTATTGGCGAGCTGATTTACTTCAGTATCATTACACCCTGGCTACGTTTCATCCTGCAACACAGGAACTCATCGACCGGCAGGTAATTGCCGGTGTCAGTTACGACGGGGAGGAAGTGACCCAAACCCAGGCAGTGTTGAACGAAAGCCTGATGATTTACCAAGCGAGCGGGCAGGCCAACGCCGATGGAGAGTACGATTATAAAGCGAGTAGTAGTACCGTACGGCGTTTTAAGATTGCTCCTTC
>JBGCFZ010000466.1:0-3514 GCA_045110355.1 Lewinella sp.
ACGTAGTAGGTGAGGTCTTCGGCGAAGAAACACAGTCCCCATACCCACCAAGCCGCACCTAAATCGAAAAGCCGGTATTGGTATAGGAAGAAATAAACACCGACGATGACGACTTTGGTGAAGAGCCTGATGATGGCGTTACCAATACCCATGCTCAGCGAACTGATGGTATCCTTCGTTTCGTACCAGTCCTGTTGTTCCCAAGCCGCCACGCCGATCTCCACTAAGAGCAGTAGAATAAAGGCTGGGATAGCGTAATGAATGGCCACCGGGTTATCGGTAAAAATGAAGTCTGGCATGGTCGATGAAATAGCTAAGCTTACCTACGCACCACCCGTAATACCTGTTCTCCGACCCGCAGAAAGTAAATGCCCATCGGGACAGTACTCAGGTCAAGGGAGAGGTTATTTGTGCCCGCGTCAAGCAGACGGTTGTCGGACAGCACCTCGCGGCCATCGGCCGAGAACAAAAACAGGCTAGCGGAGCCCGCCTCTTGGCTGTTCAGGATAAGATCCAGCCGATCTCCGACAGGATTGGGGTAGGCACTGATGGCTATACCATCGTCAGTGCGCTCCAACAAGACAATGGGGCTAATGCTTTCGCTGCCGTCGTAATCCAGGCTGATAAGGCGATAGTAAGCGGTCGTCAGCGGTGCTGCATCGTCGAGCGAGTAAGTCTGCTCTTCTGTCTCTAAGCTTGCCCCCTGCGTGCGTGCCACTTCTTCCCAGTTGTTTCGTGCATTATCGCTTCGTTCCAGGATGTGCCACTGTACATTTTCTTCGCTGGTCGTCGTCCAGTTCAGGCGGTTGTGTTTCGCCAGGACTTCGCCACTGAAGTCCGAAAGCGCTACGGGCAACGACCCATCACAGCTTTCCCAGACAAAAGAAATCGTTTCAGGCTGGCCATTCACCACGGTATAGGTGCGTTTTATGCCACCGTCCCCATTATTGACACATGCCAAACCATCAAGTGGGTTGAGGTTTTCAGGCCCTCCGGCACCACCAGCTGCAGCGTAGAAGAAATTGAACCGTACCTCTCCATCGGCGAGGCTAAACGTTCCGCAAAAAGTATTGTCACCATCAGGGTCGGAGAGTGGCGTACTTCCGGAGTTGAAGCTGTTGAAGTCAAAGGCGATCGCTTGTGCGGCGAAGTCTGTACTACCCGCCACGCTTGTCATGTCGACGCAAAAAGTAATGTTCGTTTGAGCATGGAGAGTAAACAGGGAAACCTGGAGGACAAATAAGAGTAAGAGGCGATTCATTCCGGTATTCGTTTAATAGATGCAAGTGAGAGGCATGATGTTTAGACAGCCAAGAGGTTGTCTTGGTCTCAAGCTAAGGCTTATAAAGGGAAACAAGTTACATCTATACTGCTTTTACCGTAAAAAAGCGAGTAGTTCCTTTGGGGGTATTCCTGTCTGATGTCGGGATGGAGAAGGAGGGTTGGTGAGTGGAATGGCTTTGTTAAGCATTTCAGGCGCGGACGCAGGAGGCAAAGAAAGGTTGTAGAAGCAGGCAAAGCGCCCGTTCTCTTTCAAACTAAATCAAAGACCAATACCTGAAAATGATGCTACTCCAACTTAAACTTCACCGGCAAATTAAACTGTACGGCTACCGGCTTGCCCTTGTGCAGGCCCGGCTCCCAGCGCAGGTTGTCTTTCCGCATCTTTCGAACGGTTTTTGCGGCCGCTTCGCCAAGTCCGCTGCCTGGGTCGCGGACAATTTTAATGTCAGTGATCGCGCCGTGGGGCTCCACTACGAAGCTTACGACGGCCATTCCAGATACGTTCCGATCGCGGGCGCGCTTGGGGTACCGGACGTTTTTGTAGATGTACTCCAGCATGGCCCTATCGGAGCAGGCTTTGCGTTTTTTGTAGTTGGTGATATCTCCGCAATTGTGGCCGGGGAATAGGGGCATTTGATCAACAACCTTGTGCACTTTTCGTCCGTCAGTAGATATTGGAGCCAAGGAGACGGGAGAATCGTCCACCAGTTCTGCCTTAAGATCATCGTGGTGGCGCCAGTCATGATGCTGCAGGCCATCTGGATTGGTACTAAAGGCCATGAATAATCCGCCAACAAATGCCGGGATGAATAAACCTAGTAGAATACTTAAACGAAGGTAGGGGCTACGGGAAGGAAACATTTATAGGGTGGGTTTTATAGGCTGATGCTGGCAGAGGTGATTTTGGCGTGTAAGCTTGCTAACTTTATTGTTTTTTATTTTGCATTAAGGCTTTACTATCTCAGCGTAACTCAAACTTAACCGGTAAGTTATATTGTACTCGCTGTAGCCGGCCATTTATCGGTGGATGCCTCTGATAAATTATTGATTATGTGGATTTTTCACTTTCAGACCTTCTATGTCCTTGAAATCTTTTGTGTTGCGGGAGATGATGACTAAACTGTGGACAAGAGCTGTTGCCGCAATTATGGCATCGGGAAGTCTTATTTTCTTCTGTTTGCGAACCCAAATTGATTTCTCAGCAATTTCATCAGATAAAGGAAGAACAGTTACGGATGTAACAAAATTAGAAAGTGCATCCATTTCTTGTGTAGGTCCGTTAAACCCAAGCAATTCAATCCGATTAATAATTGATAAGTAGGCGTCTTCAGTAATAAGTATGTTTTCAACCCATTCTTCTCCTGACGTTGGTAGTTTTCCTGCGATAAGTTCAATCACCGCATTTGTATCTATTAAATACGATTGTCCCATTCTGATCTTACGTTATCAGCATAGGACAGAAGTTCTTCACTGGGGTCTTTTATGATTCCGCCCCATTTTTTTGGGGAAGGTTTTACAGGAAGGGCGGGCTCAACGATAACTTCCACAGCTCGGAGTTTCTCCAGGCTACGAATGATATCGAGTGCATGTTCCTCTAAGATGTTTAAACGAAGTGTCGTCATGGCGCTTACTTTAGTCTACAAGATAACGATTAAAATCGAACATTAGTTACACTTTTGGGACTCCCTTCCTCCTCTAGCTTGTCCCATATACTCCGTCCGCACCCTAAAAAGCCTCCCCCAACCCAAGATAAAACCCACTGCCATTACTCTTCCCGAGCCCCAGCGCATAATCCACCCGCAGGTTGATGTTCTCCTTCGGGATGATGGTAACGCGCAGACCGGTCCCGAGGGTGTAACGTAACTCCGGCAACGCCAGCGCGGCTAACTCTGTGGCCACCTGCCCGGTACCACCATAGAAGACAAACCCAACACTCTGCCAGGTTTGCCAGCGGTATTCTGCCTGGACAAATACCGCTAATCGGTCCCGGAACCGGAATTCCTGAAAGCCTCGCAGGAGGTCTGGTCCACCCAGCGAACTCAGCTCCTGAATCGGGGCGTCGCCAGCAGCGTAACGGCCAAAAAGCTGGAAACCCAATACGGCCTTGGGGTTTAGCCGACGGTAACCACGCAAATCCAGCTTACTGAGTTGAAAAGCACTGGTTCCCCCCAGTACCGTCCCGTAAAAACCCTGGGTGAATTCAGCAAGTATTCCTTTCTGGGCATTGAGT
>JBGCFZ010000467.1:0-12065 GCA_045110355.1 Lewinella sp.
AGGCCAGATTTTGCCCAGACGTATTTGTCGCTGGAGGTGGGGCCGTCTTGGGCGAAGAGGGTAGTGGTAGTTAGTAAAAGAACCAGGAGGTAGCGCATGGCTTTGTTGATTAGTTACCCCAAAGTTCGTGCTGGTGCGGGCGGCTTTGGGTGCCGATTAGTATTCGTAGGGGGTGGGCTAGGATTCGTTTAGCGACCACGCACCCTGGGGCCAATCTGAACGTGCTATCGCGTAGTGATTATCCTTAGTGATTACCCCATACGTAGTGTGGGGTAATAGCGATCCTTCATCGTAAATGGATTGCCTGCGGCAATCAACGGGAATACGTCAGATAATTTACCAGGGACAAAGTCCCTGGTAATCACTAAAGGGAAGTCGCTACGCAACAATTACGGCAAAAAAATAGTGTTCTGACTAAGCATCAGAACTTATAAAACGATCTACTACGTCTGACGGCCGGACCCTCCACTCCTCTAACTTATTCTGCACCTGCGGCCCCGCCCCCAAAAAGGGAAAAGGGTAAAAGGAAGAAAAGCATAGAACGAAAACTGTTGCTTTCACCTTACTCCCTTCTCCCTTTCCTCCCTTTCTAAAAATAAATTCCCCCCAAATTCCAACCTTTTACTTCCTCTCCCCATCAAATGAGCAAATGACCGCTTACCCGCCCGAATGAGGACCCCCGAAAAAGACACGTTGATTGATCGTTGCCTGCGCGGAAACCGCGACGCGCAAAACGAGCTGTATCAGCGGGAGGTCCACGGCGTTTTTCACCTGGTAATACGCCTGGTGGCCAACCGGATGGATGCGGAAGACCTCACCCAGGAGTGCTTCATCAAAGTCTTTCAACGCCTACCGCAGTTCCGTGGTGAAGCGTCGGTAAGGACCTGGATAAAGCGCATTGCGATCAACATCAGCCTGGAACACCTGCGCCGGCAACAGCCGATTTTGGTGCCCGTTGATGACCATGTCCTTGCGGAGGAAGCTCCATTGCCTCAGGCGGACATGACCCGGGTACACCATGCTATCAAAGAACTGCCCAAGGGCTGTCGGGTGGTGCTGACGCTTTACTTGCTGGAGGGCTACCGACAGGCGGAAATTGCCGAAATACTGGCGGTTTCGGTCTCTACCGTTAAATCACAATACTGGCGGGCCAAACACTTGTTGCGGCTTGCTTTAACCCAAAATACCGCACAGCATGAATGAACTCGAAAGACAGATTCAGCAGCGACGAGCGGAACTGGACCGGGTCGAAGACGTCCCGGTACCAAAGCTTTGGACCGGCATTGAGGAACGGATGGCCGGACAACGGTCCGGCGCCCGAATCCGATCATACCAACGGTGGCTCATGGCAGCTTCGGTACTGGTGTTGCTGTCGCTAGGAGTTGCCTTCTTTGGCCGCCAAGCTCCTGCTGTAGCCCCGATGGTGATGAGTGACCTTTCTCCGGAATTGGCCCAACAGGAAGCGGCCTTTCTGGCCATCATCTCCCAAAAAGAGGCGGCCCTGAAACTCAATGAACTTGATCGAACGGTGTACGCCCCGTTTTTCGAAGAAATATCCTTATTGGATTCCTTTAAGACGGAGTCCCAAAAGGAGCTACCGAATTATGGTGCAAATGACCGCCTGCTAAATACCATCATCAGGTACTACGAACTTAAAATCCTTCTTCTCGAACAGCTGGAAAATGATCTGGCCAAACAACAATATTATGGTACTCCGAATCAACAAACTGAAATTTAGTTTACTCCTCACCACCATATTCTTTTTCTCTTCTCTAGCCGGCCAATCGACTACACGGACTTTTGACAAATCTTATGCTAATCCCGGAGAGGTGAGCATCACACAAAGTCGTGGTCCGCTAAACATTTTACCCGCTAAGGACGGGAAAATTAGAGTGGTCGCAGAAATGTCCGTTGAAGGAAAGACTAAGGCGGATGCAGAAGCCTTTTTAGATAAACTGGAGACGAAGATATCAGAAACGGGAAGCCGCTTGTCCGTGATGGTCGGCCTACAAAACGTTCGTAGTTGGAATCAGACCAAGCACTCAATGAAAGTCATTTTTCAAGATGGCAGTAAGTTTACCGGTATTCGCAATTTTGAACTTAGCACTACGGTCTACCTTCCAGCTACCCAGTGGCTTAAACTTTTTGCCAGGTTTGAGCGCGTAGACATTGACCCTTCTGTGAAGATTAAGGACCTGGAACTTGTCCTGAACAATTCTAAGTGCCGGGCAGGAGATATTTCCGGAGACTTAAAGTTGGATGTTCGGTTTGGAGAACTAGAAATAGGAGATGTAGCAGGTAGCCTTACGGGAACGACAAATAATGTCAGAACGGAGTTCGGCAACGTCGGTGATGTTCGGCTTGAATCCAGGTTTTCTCGTCACCGCATGGGCACATTGAAATCATTGGATTGGACCTCAAATAACGACCATCTGGAGGTAGAATCGGTGTTGGGTGAAGTCGATATAGATGATCGTTTCGGAACCTATACCATCGGGAGTACCGGAAATGGAAGAATCAAGAGCAATAACGGAACTTTCGAGATCGAGAGCGGTGGGGAATATAAAATCATCGGCCGATTCGGCAACTTTGATTTTGATCGGCTTGATGTTCTGAAACTGATGGATAATAACAACAGTGATTATGACATCAAGGAACTTGGTTCCGTTAGTGGTCGTGGCCGATTTACGAACGTAATTGCAGATAAGCTCAGCCAAAGAGCGGAACTGGACCTGGAAAACGGGAAACTCCGTGTTGATGAAGTAAGTCCAGATTTTCGGGGTATTACCGTAGAAGGCCGATTCTTTGAAGTGGATATTAATTTCCGCAAGCCCGCTGTTTACCGGGTATTTGCAGACCTTAGTTTTGGCACCCTTAGGGTCCCCGACAACCTGCTTACAATTAAGAAGATCAAGGAACATTCAGATTTGGAGGCCGAACTCAAAACGCCAAATGCTTCCAACGACAGCCCAATCATTAAGGTCAAAGGGCAGAATGGGAAGTTGTTTATTGACTAGCCTGGCTAATCAGTAGTTGATAGTAGGTAGTTTTCTACTATCAACTACTGACTACAGATTACTTACTAACCTCTCCCCGCAAAAACTCGAGGAAAATCACGGCACCCATTACGGCTTCGGCCTCATCAGAGTCGGCTTTGAAGCGGAAGAACAGGGGCTGCGCACCAGCCGGTGTCTCCTTGATGGGGAGTATTAATTCGTTAAGGCCGTAGGTGGATATACCTTGTTTGATGCTGCCTTCAGCTACGACCTTTCCGGTAGTTTGGTGCCCGGCTAGTACGGTGATGGTTCCACCTGAAGTAATGGTTGGCGCCAGGGCAATGTCAACTTTAATGTTCTTGATACCGGAGAGGTCAATGTCTCCGTAACTGGCCCATCCACCGCCGTTGGCCACCAGTACGTCAGCGGCCTCGTCACCCATTGGGTTGTCTTCCGCTTCTACGTGGAAAGCCATGACTTTATTGCCTTTAGTGAATTTGTCAGCACGCAGTTTTGGCGACCTAAGTACTACTACTTCTTTAGAGGTGAGCCGGGGCAGGCCGTCTCCCGCACCCTTATCTGTGTAGCTGGCCTGGAGGTAGTACCTGCCGGGCGTTCCTGCTTTATGCTGGTCGAGTCGAACGCTTGCTTTTGCTGGCCGGCTCTCTGCGTAAGGTGCTGGGCCAGCCAGGCTGAGGATATACTCGGCCATCTGTTCTGCGTCTCCTTTGGCAAGATCCGGGTGGGCCGCCATGGCTTGCTCTCCCCATACGCCGCCGCCGCCGTTAATGATCTTTCCGGACAGGTAATCAGCGGCTTTAGGGTCCTTCCGGTAACGGTCTGCTACCTTCTGATAACTGGGGCCAATACTCGCTTCGTTCAGGGCGTGGCAACCGGCGCAGTCGGCGTCATCGATCAGGCTTTTTCCGATCGCAAAAGCAGTACCCTGCCCAGCCACCTGGTGGCCCTGTTCAATCTGTACGAGGTCTTCTCCTTCCAGATAGTCCAGGCTTACGGTAATGGCTGCGGGGTCGATGGTGCCATCTTCTACATCACTTACCTTAACGTCATAGTCGAGCGCTTCATTAGGGAAATAGAAGGAACGATTCCCCGCAATCTTGATGTCGACTTCAGGCACGCTGTTACCCACCAAAACGTTGGTCTCTTTCCGGGCACTATTTCCCTGGCCGTCATCAATGAGGGCCGTTAAGACATATTCGCCGTTACTGGTGATTTCATAAGACAGCTTTTCTCCTTTACCGATTTCTTTTTCATCAAGTAGCCAGGTAATATCAAGGTCGTCTCCGTCGTAGTCCAGACTGCTCGAGGCATCTGCTTCAAGTTGGAAGGGAGATGCCCCTATGGTATGCGCCATCTCCATTGAGGCCACCGGGGCCCGGTTACCGGAGTTGTATCGAATACGGAGGAGTCGTGCGTCATTGTTTCGGGAGAACCATTTTCGGCCATACTCCAGTATGTACAGTTCACCGTCTGGGCTGAACAACATGTCCATCGGGTGAAGCAGTTCCTGATTGGGGAGGAAGGGCTCAAATTCCGTTACGTAGCCGGTTTCATCCAGGTCTGCTGCCATGATGTAATCACGCATCCAGTCGTAGAAGAAGAATTTACCGTTGTAATATTCGGGGAAACGCCCACCGTTGTCTGCATAGTCAGCGTGGTAAAAGACAGGTCCGGCCATGGCATTACGCCCACCGTTGCCCAACTGCGGGAATTCATCACTCTGAGCGTACGGATAATAGATCATAGCTGGCTGGGCGGGCGGCAGCTCCCGGGCACCTGTATTATAGGCTGATTCATTGATTGGCTTTGCCGGGTCAAAGGCCGTTCCGAGTTCTCCTGACTTAAAATCTCTGGCGTGGTAGGCTTTGTTGTCGCCAACAAAAAGCGGCCAACCGAAGTAGCCTGCTTCCCGGGCAACGTTTACCTCATCATGCCCGCGCGGGCCCATGCCAATACTATCTTGTCTGGCGTCAGGGCCCACGTCACCCCAATACACATTCCCATTATGTTGGTCGACGTGAATCCGGAAAGGGTTTCTCATTCCCATGGCATAGATTTCCGGACGTCCCTGTTGAGGGTCCGTGAAGAGGTTGCCTTCCGGGATAGAATAGCTGCCGTCTTCTTCAATTTTTATTCGGACAATGCCTCCACGAAGATCCATCGTATTGCTGGAGGAACGGCGGGCATCAAAATTCTGGATTTCGCGGCTGTCGTCAATTGGCGCGAAACCATCCGATTCGAAAGGATTGGTATTGTCACCAATAGAAAGATGTAACAGACCAGTACCGCCAAACTCTATGCTTCCACCGGAGTGACAGCATTTATTACGATCGGTAGGAACGTCCAGAATAACTTGCTCACTATCCTGATCTAATTTGTTGTTTGCGAATTTGAATCGACTCAACCGGTTGACCGATTCTTCGCCGTTCGGACTGTAATAAAGGTACATCCAGTTGTTGTCCGAGAAATCAGGATCAAGGGCGATGCCCAGCAGGCCGTCTTCGAATTCCGTCCACACATCCAACTGAGCAACTTTTGCCGAGGCTTCAAAATCAAAATCGTAGACGTGGATTTCTCCCTGGCGCGTAATCCAAACCGGACGGCCATCGGGGAGCAACTCCAATTCCATTGGTTCCTTCATACCGGTAACTAGTGCTTCGACTTCAAAGCGGTTGGCCTCTGGTGTCCGTTTTACACCTTCGTAATTTACCGCTTTGCTGTCTTCTCCCCATAGGTATTCCATTCCTCCCCAGATGTGAGAAACAAAATTGGCATCCCGGTAGCTTTCAGGGGTGTGCCCGATACCGGTATAGAAAGAACGACCGTTTTCAACATCACGGTACCAGGCCAGCGGGTGGAAATCACCATTTTTACCACCTTCGTAGGTGGATTCGTCGGCCCGAAGAATGGTGGTTACGCCTTCCTGAATATTTTTGTAGTTGTACCATTCATCAAAGCGGGTCCAGGTTTCATTGAGGTGTTTCGTTGATGGGTGGTTCCGATCGTCGACCAAAATGGTTGCTTCCTGGTGCTTCGGGTGGCTAAGGAACCAAGCGCCACAAAGTTGGTTATACCAGGGCCATTTGTACTCCGTATCCGCCGCTGCATGGATACCCATCCAGTTACCACCAGCCTGCATGAAACGTCGGAGTTCAATTTGCTGCTCCTCGTTTAAGATGTCTCCCGTTGTACTCAGGAAAACGATGAGGTTATACTGAGACAGGTTTTCTTCGGTAAAAACGGAAGCATCTTCTGTCGTGTCTACGGTGAATCCTTTTTCCGCAGCAAGCTGTAGGAACATCTCCTTACCATCTTCGATGGAGGCATGACGAAACCCCGCGGTTTTAGAAAAAACCAATACACTTCGGTGGCTATTACTTCCCCCGGTGTTGCAGCCAAAGGCCAGGAACACCAGGACAGAGATGAGGAACAGTAATACTGCTGGCTGTAGTTGTGCTCTTGTTTCGTTCATTAGTAGGTTATATTATCTTGGAAAACCATCAATCTTTAGTGCCAACAAAATACGTCAAACACCATTAGCAGGTTGGTAAATGAGGCAAATAGCAAAAATACTACGTTCTAGAACGGATTAAAGCGAATTTCGTTCGGTTTTTGAGAGAACACATTGCGTTAAAGCAAAAGCGCGAATTCCGGAAACAGAATTCGCGCTTTCAGGCTTGACTTAATAACTCTACCTTCAACTATTTAAGCGAAGAAACAATACCGGCAATCTGATAATTGCCCTGAATTAGTTTTGAAGCTTGTTGTGCAGCAGCCATGGAGGCGAAAGTACCTGCGTATACTCGATTAATGAACTGGCCATCAGGCTTTTGAAAAGCACGGAAAAAGACGTTGCTTAGTCCCATTTGCTTTAATTGAGTTACCCGGTTTTTTGCGTACAACTCATTGTTGTAGGCACCGAGTTGGACAACGTAACCGGTTTGTGCTGCAGCGGGGGCAGTGGCTGCGGGCATTGGTGCGGCAACACCACGGGCGGTCATGTCAGAAGGTGGGTTGTAGGGCTGAGGGGTGGCGTAAGTAGCCGGAGCAGGTACCGTCCGGGATTCCTGATACCGCAGTACGGTAGAAGGCGGAGGTGTTGCCTGCTGAACGGGGGCTGGCTGCTGGTAATACGGGGTCGTTTGACTACTGGTTGCCGCCCGGGGAGCAGGCTGATAGCTGCGCGGCTGCGCATTGGCCTGGGTGGTGGGGGTAACGGCAGTGGGGTAGCGGCTGTAAGTAGTGGGTTGCCGGCTGACGGTAGCTGGCTGTACTTCACGAGACATGACCGAAGTAGTACCTGGCGCGTTTAATACGGCGTAATTTCCAGCAGTAGCCTGCTGTGAAGGTGTGCCATAAGCCTGCGGCCGATTATATCCTGTAGCAGGAGTAACAACCTGATTGCCGTAAGCGATGGGCGCTTTATTGCTCTGCGTTGTTGGTGTGCTGGTCGCCGTCCCTCCACGAGATTGCCATTGATCGGTACGATTGATCTCTACGGGGCGTGTTACCTGCCCACCATAGGTAGGAACGTTGGCATAGCTATTGGTTTGAGCCGCAGCTGGAGATGGGTTCCAGTTACTGAAACCAGTGCGTTCAACGGTTACGCGGCCACGGTAGTTGAGGCCAAGTTGATTGGCCGCAGCCTGGCTGAGCATCAACAGGCAGTTGGCACATTCTTGTCCCCGATCATTGATTCGTACAACTGCCTGGCGTCCATTGTCCAGGTTCTGTACCCGAATGAGGGTGCCAAGCGGCAGCAACGGATGGCTGGCAGTCAGGAAACTGCTATTATAAACTTCGCCATAGGCGGTGCGGACACCCTGAGCGTTAGGATTGTAAATTCCAGCCAGCCCGGTTTGGCGTTCGTTAAAGGCTTTATCGTAGGCAACTTGTGCTGGGGTTTTGGTTAAAACCTCTTT
The DNA here is from genome assembly GCA_045110355.1 of Lewinella sp. Lineage (GTDB taxonomy): Bacteria > Bacteroidota > Bacteroidia > Chitinophagales > Saprospiraceae > Neolewinella. Next base: position 7,940 of record JBGCFZ010000467.1, read on the forward strand.
CGGATTGGGCTCAACGGACTTAGTATTCCACTCGAATTGTTGAGCATGAATGACACTGAAAGCACAACAGATAATTAATGAGAGTAAATATTTCATCGTTATGGTTGGGGATTATGTAAGTCAGAAAACCGGGAGGAAGATCCGGAGAGTCAATGTGTTAGACGTAAAATAATGGCTTTGACACCTTAAATGTTGGAAAACCATCATCTTTTTGCCGAAACAGGTGGTTTTTTAACACCTTTTTGCGCTTATGGCTTATTAAATGGTCGTTTTTCGCGAAGGTTTAACGGGAATTGTTTAGGGAATGGTATGTCGGAGATAATAAAATTTAACGAATATGTATAGTTTGTAGTGGGTAGGGCTGCCGCATGGCTTTGCTTTCTTCGTTCGTGGCTTTTCATTTGTGAGCCTAACCTACACGATCAAAGCCGTGCGGCAACACTACCTACTACTAATTACTTGTCCAATCTCCATTTTCGCACCTCGCGCCAAGCGTAAGTTTCGTCTTCCCATCGTATGAGTTCGGTTTGTTTGGGGCCTTTGTAGTTGAGGAACCAGGCTTCAATGATGGAGCGGGCAGCGTCTTGCTCAAGGGCGAATTCCAGGAAGTTTTCGGGTTGGAATACTCGTAGGGTCGAGTCTGCGGGGACGGCAATAATTTTAGTGTCGATCTCTCCGCGGTCTCGTAATAGCAACGCAGCGATGGGTTTGACGGCGAGCAGGGTGCCGGTTGGCACGCTTTCACAAATAATGAGTACATCGAGTGGGTCACCATCACCACCACGATCGCGGTCCATTAGGGTGTTGGGTACGAAGCCATAGTTACCAGGATAGGGAAGGAAATTTACGACACGGGTAACGCCTCCCAGCAGTGTGTCGTTGCTAAAACCAGTCTCTGTCTTATACTCAATTTTATGGTTTGTACCCGCCGGAATTTCAACAATAACGTTGAGGGCCTCCCCATCCATACTGGAAATGGCGTAGGGCTCTTTGGGAATATTATAGCCGGTATTTTCATTTTTACAACCTATAAACAGGAAGGCGAAAATGGGAAATAATAACAGGGAATAACGCATAGGAAGGAGGTAAAGGAATAAAGGTAGTAAAGGTGTAAGGGATCAGGGCAATTGCTTTATGCTTAATTATCAATCAATGGTCAGGTTTCTTAAGGGCGGGGCCGCAGGTACAATGTCAGTTAAATGAGCAGGGGAGTACACATCCAGGTAAACAATCCTTGCGCTTTAAAACGTTTTCTTTGCACCTGCGTTCGCGCCCAAAATAATTACCTTACCAAAAACAACTCCAGATGTACGCTTTGCGCCTGATATTACCCCTGCTCCTGATCGGTCAGCTTTTGAACGCCCAGACAACCGATAAATTCGCATCTTACACAGATTATATACAAAAGGAGATTTCCGAAGCGCATATTTCCGGTGCCGTATCGCTGATTGTGAAGGACGGTGAAGTCCTCCACCAGGGCGCTTGGGGAATGAGCGACCGGGAAGCCGACGTGGCGATGAAAACAGACGACGTTTTCCACCTGATGTCGATGACCAAGCCAATTGTATCCGTTGCGCTGATGCAATTGTGGGAGAAAGGTATGTTTAAGCTGGATGACCCCGTTAGCAAGCACCTGATGGGCTTCAGTAATCTGCGCGTAGCAAAGGACGTCAGCGAGGGAAAGGATGGCGAAACGGTGCCCGTCAAAAGCGCCATCACTATCCGCCAGGTGCTTTCTCATACAGCTGGATTCAGCCACGGTCTCAGTGGAACGGCACTCGACAACGACATCGCCATGGCACTCTATTTCTCCCCGCAAAAGGACATCAAGTCCCGGGTGCGCACACTAACCCAACTGCCGATGATCGGCCAGCCGGGTGAACAATGGTCCTACAGTGCTTCGCCCGACATCGCCGCACTACTCATCGAACACTTTACCGGAGAGACAGTGGCGGAGTACCTCCATAAACGCATTTTCAAACCTCTGGGAATGAAAGATACCGGTTATAACATGACCGCCGCCCAGGCCGCTCGGATGCCAAAACTTTATAAGCCCGTTGACGGGAAACTGGAGCGTGATCTGATGCAGATGCCCGCCAGTGGGCACACGGTATTTGGTGGGTCACACGGGCTACTGTCTACTACGGCCGACTACGGCAAATTCTGTGAAATGCTGGTCAATGGCGGTAAGGCCAACGGCAAACGTATCCTGAAAGCGAAAACCCTGAAACTGATGACCGAAAATCATATCGGGAACAATGTTTTTCGCCCCGGCCATACCTTCGGCCTCGGTTTTGGTGTCGCAGTGGATGTTCCGGAAGATGGGCTTGACAGCACTGGTCGTTTTTATTGGAGCGGCGCTTACGCCACCTACTTTTTTGTAGACCCGGCCAACGATTTATACGCCATTTTGATGACGCAAACCTCTGGGAACCGGCAGCCATACGGAGATGAGCTTAGGAAAGTTGTTTATCGGGGGATTAAGTAGTCTGGTTGCAGGTTCCAAGTTGCAGGTTTAAGGATGCAGATTGCAGCTGATCCTAACGCTTGAGCCCATAAGATCGCTTTTCTCCGGTACTCAAATCAATGATCTCCATCCGGTAATCGCCCGCTGGGAGATGGTAGACTGGGATGACATCCACCTGTCTTCCTACTGGGAGCCTGTAGAGTACCTTATCACTTCGGTAAATGGACAATAGCTTCTCGGTGCTTTCAAGCCTGAGGTAGATGTTTTCACGTTCTTGTGCATCAACCTGCTTGAGCGGAACATCCGTATTATTCGGGATAAAGTCAGCTTCTGTGAGATCATGTCCACGTAGGGACAGTCGTACATCATGCATTTTTCCCTCTGGCCCTTCGATGCGCAGGGTTTGTTGCCGGTAGCCTGGCGGCAGATTAACAGAAAGCGTGACTTCATGCCGCTTTTGAGATACGGGCCTGCTCGCCCCGAATAGTTTGATGTTGTTTGGACCATTAACTATTTTCAACTGAGTGCTTTTCTGACTTTTGACGGATAGGCTAAGGGTAGTGAAAACCTGGCTGTTGGCATAACCAGCAATACGTGCTTCTCTAAATAGGTGGATTGCTTCTTCCTTCATCTCCGGAGCAGGGTGTGTCCGCTGATTCGGGTTGGATATGTTTGTTGGCGCGGGATCTAATGTTGAGGTCGACCGGGTGTTCAGGAAGGCTCCCATTGCATCAAAAACACTGATGCTGTCGAGTTGCCACACTTCATCGCCAAAATTAAGACCGCGCTGGAAAAGATAGGATTTTGAAACCGTCCTCGTATCTATTTTACTGAAGTGCTTAATGTTGGCTATTTGCCCTGACTCCTGGTAGGCTGTGTCTTGACGGGTTTGACCCGAAAGTGAAATAGTAAGGCAAAGAAGCGTAAAGAAGAGGATGTTTTTCATAATAGGGTGTTTTCCTCCGTAAGATGCTGATTTTTTTCAAAACGGTGCAGTGGGTATTTATAGTAGTACCTTAACATGTGCTATGCTAAAAATCAAAACGGACCCCAGGGTCGAGCCAAAGTTTGAGACTTATCCACCTGAAGTAAAGGAGCGGTTGCTGTATCTGCGCAAATTGATCGTGGAGGTGGCGGCCGAAAGCGACATCATCAGTGCAATTGAGGAGACACTGAAATGGGGAGAACCAAGTTACCTGACGAAAAAGGGAAGTACCCTGAGAATGGACTGGAAAGCGAGGGCTCCGGATCAATATGCGATGTACTTTAAATGTACCAGTAAGCTGGTAGAAACCTTCAAGGTAGTGCACGGGGATACCTTTCGCTATGAAAACAGCCGGGCCATCCTGTTTAAGTTGGAGGAAGAGGTACCAGTAGCGGCACTAAAATCTTGTATCAGCGCAGCGTTGCATTATCATTCGGTGAAGCAATTGCCGGATTTGGGGATGTAGTGGTTAATACTAAGGTGTTCCTTCTGAGGAGAAATAGCAAAGCGTTCTCATAAAAGATTTATACCTAAGTCAAAGTGGTTTGGGACTTTATCACTTGTTATCGTGGCCCCTGACTTCGTTAAAAATCCTCGCCGACACTAAGGCGTCGCCTACGTTTTTTGCCTTGTCAGGAACCACGCTAACTGCGCGCTAATTGTCCCAAACCACT
>JBGCFZ010000468.1:0-18247 GCA_045110355.1 Lewinella sp.
CTAAACAACCACACATCGTATTCGTAACCGGTGACGAAGAATATCGGTCGGAGGAATCCATGCCAATGCTTGCCAGAATGGTGGAGCGTGAACTTGGTGCAACGACGGAAGTTCTCTTTGCGCTTGACTCCAACGGTATCGTAAACCCCAATGTGAACGATAATATTGCGGGCCTGGAATCACTCGAAAAAGCCGACATGATGATCCTGTTCACCCGCTGGCGGAAGCTACCAGATGAGCAGGCTCAATACATTTTAGACTTTGCCGAAAGCGGCAAACCCATGGCTGGATTCCGAACCACCACCCACGCCTTCCTGTACAAGGATGATACCCTTCGTCAGCACCTCAACAACGATTGGCCCACTGCAGTCTTCGGCCAGCAATGGATTACCCATCACGGACATTTTGACGATGGTCATGACCCACTAACAAGCATCACCTTAGTGGAAGGTGCCACAAGTTCCATCCTCAATGGTGTTGAACCCTTTGACGCCTATTCGTGGCTTTACCACGTAGACGGCGGTGAGTGGCACATTAATCCTAAAACTGATCCGCTACTACTGGGCACCTCACTGCGTTCGAAGCACGAAGAAGGAGGTCGGCTTGATCAGTTCCCCAAAACAAACCCGGTTGCCTGGACGAACGACTACAAAGGCGCCCGGGTATTCTTCACCACCCTGGGCCATCCCTTTGACTGGAAAAACGACAATATGCGGCGGCTAACCCTAAACGGTATCGCATGGGCATTAGGCCGGGAAACCGACATTCCCGCCAGCGGGTTTGATGCCACCATCATTGGGACCTATTCTCCTAACAATTCAGGCTTTGGCGAAAAATTTAAAAAAGGAAAGCGGCCAGAAGATTTTTAAAATACCTACAGCTTGTGGATTACTTCCTTGCATTACTTGGTCGAAAACAACAGTTGAAAATTAATTTGATTTATACCTGCGAATTCACTTAACTTTGTGATCTCTTTTGAATTAAACCTTTTTTGACTTTAAGACTTCCCTTCACTTTGCATTCGCAATGGGTCCTCCCTTTGGGTCAACCTGTCCTTTTAACTATACCCTCATGAAATCTATATTCGTAACCTTATTCACCCTACTCATTATTATTATTTGCTTTGCTACCGTCACTGCCAGTTCTGGTGAAAGCCCTGATGCTACTGGACATGCAGGTACCGACCAACATAGCTGGAAACCCAATCATGTGTGGTGCTACGATTACATGGGCAACTTCCGTATGGTCACACAGTGTGACGAATCCGGTGGCGCTTGCAGTGACCAAGTCTGCCCATGTGGCGGAATGGTCATTGAATTATAATTGAGTCAGTCTTTAGCTGCAGCTTGCTTTAGCTGAAATCGTAGCATGGTAATGTTGTTCATGATTGGTAGCACTTCACGGATGTATATTAAAAATATACCTTCAACAACATTAAGCAATGTTTCCTTTAATTTCCGACCTCAACGGATCGGCCACTAATCTAATGCATACACATGCCATTCTTTCGGAGCTTCCTGCTGTTATTTTTTATAGTGACCATCCTTGCCGGTTGTGATACAGCACCGGAAGTATTCGTTGAGCTAGATGAAGGTAAGTTTAGTGGCCACATTGACGTCCCCCAGCAAAGCTGGTATACATTAGCCGAGGGGTTTAAAGGCAAGCAGGGAGAAAACAACATCATTGGCTACAATGCTGCTAATCACAGCCTTGATTTTTACACTATTTCGGATAAGCACATTGAGTTCTCCCAGGGGATAAAGTTCGTATTTGAAGGCCCTGGTCATATTGATGAGATACGTGCTGTTGACTACGTAAACCCGGATACCATCGTAGTGATGTCCCGATTCTGGTTGATAATGATCAATGAAAGCGGGCAAGAAATCTACCGTAAAAACATTTCCACCGAGCCTGAGAACAAGGTTGATGGCCTCGACCTCTCGGCCTACCACCCATCGGCGAAGCAAAGCGAGGGCAATCGTATTGCCCTCATCGGAAACGAATTGTATCTCCCCCTGAACTATTTTGGTCACGAAGCCTACGTCGATAAAAAGGCTTACGGAAAGAACGTCCATCTTATTGGAAAACTAAATATTCACACCGGAAAGTTTGCACCTTTACCCATCCAGTATCCGGAGAAATTCCAGAAAGACCTGTATGGTTTTTCCAATAATTTTCAGTTCAACTACGCAGGCGACAAGATCATCTACAATTTTGGTGGTTTTCCCGAAGTCTATGTCTACTCCTGTAAAAGCGGCACTACTAAAGTGCTGAAGCAAACTTATGATTTCCCGGCCACCCCGATCGCAGGGGCAATGGAAATTTCAGAACACATGTTCCTGGCCACCAATTACAACAACAGCGTCATTGGCTGGGAGGGCAAATGGTACTACCAGGCAGTTATCCCCCCTACGTTGGGAGCGTCAACATCAGAAATTTATCTCCGGGCCATCAACCTGAAAACGGGCGTAGAAAAATTGAGCCGACTACCTGAAAAACGAGTGTTCATAGGCATGCTCTCGCTTCCGGACGGGTTGTATGTGCCACACGTTTTGGCCAGTGAAGACAGCATCCGTTATTCCAGGTTCAACTTCCAGGTCACCGAGTAAGGACTAAATTTTCCTCGCCGCTTACCTATGCCTAAACCACTTGGCTGCCCACGTGTTCTTAGTTTGTGTCTGATTCCCACCCCATACTCTTTTTCGACGGCGTCTGTAACCTTTGTAATGGTGCAGTGCAGTGGTTCATTACCCGCGACAAAAGCGAACGGCTACGCTTCGCCAGTCTGCAGTCTGACCTGGCGCAAGAGCTACTTCCGGCCGCAGGCGTTGATCCCTCTTCCCTCTCCAGCCTTGTTCTGCTGGAAGGAGGAAAAGCCTATTCAAAAAGCACAGGGGCTTTGCGGGCAACGGGGCATTTAGGAGGTATTTGGTCGCCACTGGCAAGTACGCTAAGCCTTTTTCCACGTTTTATTCGCGACGGTGTGTATGACCTCATTGCCAAATACCGCTACCAGTGGTTCGGCAAGGAAGAAGCCTGTATGTTGCCTCGCCCGGAGTGGAAACACCGCTTTGTGGGTTAAGGGAGCCCTTTCTTTGCAATGATTAATGGCCAGATCACGTTGATCTATTCGGCACAAGGTTGCCCGTCGCAAGTTGGAAGCGGATTTTCTAACATAATCTTAGACGATCAATCTACCTTTGCCCTCTTCAAAATTGGTATATGAGAGCTTTTTTACTGGTACTATTTCTTTTTTCAGGCGCGGCCGCAGGTGCAGTTTTCGGACAAGGAGCAGAGCCAACCACCGTGGGCCTAGTGGCCCACTACTCCTTCGACGGTGATTTCACCGACGCCACCGGAGACAGTGCCAACAACGCCATTGCCAGTGGTGTACCCGAATTCGGATGTGGCCCCGAGGGCGATGCATTAGTCCTGAACGGAGGCAACGATTTCCTGCGGGTAGCTGGTGGAAACACCAATAACGTAAATCGGGAATTCGACTCGGAAGATTTCACCATCAGCCTCTACTTTAAGTCAGTAGGTGTTAATGGCACCCAGTTCCTTGTTGCCAAACGAGACACCAATTGCAACAACCTGCAATTTTTCACCGTACGGTATGCCCCTTTGACGCGTACCGTATCGGTCCTGCTTCAGCAGAATAATCAACAGGCTAGAATTGACCACCGTATCACTAACGGAGATTGCTGGCAACACATCACGATTGTTCGGGACGAGAACAGCGTACTACTCTATCTCAATGGCGAAGAAATAGGCGAATCGCGGACCTCCAGCAGAGTAGACGTTGAAAACAATGGTGAGCTCCTGATCGGATCCACAGAATGCCGCACCAACGGCGAAATTCCTTTTGACGGATTGATTGACGAAGTTCGTATTTACAACCGAGCACTTCGCTTATCCGAAGTCCGGGGCCTATATGCTTCTCCCGATCGGATTGTTACCGGAAACCAGCGGGTGTTTTTGGGAGAAAGTGTAGATGTCGAAATCAATAGTAATTGCGGCATTACGTTTAGCTGGACGCCGCCCGCCGACGTCATGAGCCCTACCGATGCGGAACCAATGATTACTCCCGTAGACGCCGGCCGACAATCTTACCTGGTCCGCATCACCGACATGGAAAGTAACTGTACGGCCATTGACAGCCTCGTCCTGCAGGTCATCGACCCCGATGCACTCGACTGCGGACAAGTCTTCCTCCCCAAGGCGTTTACCCCTAACGGTATTGGCCCTGTGGCCAACGAGGACTTTGGCATTTCCAACCCCTTCGCCATTTCCGAATTGCTCAGTTTCGAAATCTACGATCGCTACGGGGCCCAGATGTTCCAATCTACCGATGCATTCGCCCGCTGGGACGGCACCTTCAAAGGTGACCCGGTTCAGCCAGGCCCCGTCGTCTGGCGGGTGGTCTTCAGATGCGACGGCAGAGAATTGATCGAGAGCGGAAGTGTGATGATTTTGCGATAGGCTCGATAAGTCGCACGCTCCTTTTTTCGGTAAGCTACTCCCAAATCCGAGCTCGCTAGCCACGTAAAAAGACCAAACAATATTATTCACGAACAGCGTGAGCTGCCATGTGCAGTAGCACTGCCTTCTACCCACTACCAAAGGCGGAGCCCGTTTACCGAGAAAAGGAGCGGAGCGATTTTCCGACTACCGCATCAATACCATATCCGACTTAATCGTCACCATCCGACCGTCCGCCAACTCTACCTCAATACTGTAGACGTAGACCGCCGGCTCATGGATAATCCCTTGTTCATTTCTACCATCCCAGCCCCAGTTGGTATCCTGTGGATCAATGGGACCTTCCAGAACGTAAACTAAGTGGCCCCATCGGTTAAACACGTTGAAATTACGGAAGCTGACAACGGTAGACCTGCCGAAGATTCGGAAAAGCTCATTCCTACCATCTCCATTAGGGGAGAAAGCATTGGGTGCATAAACGGGGACAAAGTCATCAATAATGACATCAACCGTTGCATCGGCTGTACAGCCTGCAGAATCAACGACAAAGATTTCGTAGGTCGTAGATTCTAGCGGGCCAACAAATACACTGTTACCCGGAATCAATTCCTCCGAACCTGGAGTAAGTAAAAACCCAGCAATATTAAGGTCTGTTATTACCGTCAGTTCAACACTATCTCCTTGTGTTATAATGGCTTGATTAGGGGAAATCACGACATCGCTGGAGGGCGGGCCTTCCAAGTCAAAGGAACGTTCCAACAAACAACCATTGACATCTTCTAAGGCAAGATTTGTCCGACCGACGTCCACGGCCAAAGTATCGGGAAATACTGGAATTGGCTGAAAGGCACCGTCATCCGTTCGGTATAAATAAGGGCCAACACCTCCCTGAATATCACGGATAATTAAAGATGGCAAGGTATCCAAACAGTTAGCCGAAACTTCGGCAATGGCAGCAACCATAGCGTCTGGAGAGGACAATACCACCAGGGCATCCGTTTCACACCCCCGGGCGCTGGTCAACACAACGTTGTAACGGCCTGCCCCCAGTCCTTCTAATCGAGGGCCATCAGTTCCTGTACTCCAACTGAAAGCATAGGGTTCGGCACCGCCTTCTCCCAGGGCGATTACTTCACCGTCGCTACCTTCAGCACAACTAACGGCAAATACGCCGTCGCCGCTCATCACGTCAATGCTTACGCGTAAGTCCGTTTCCTGTACGCTGATGGTTCCACTAATTACCGGTGGACAATTCCCTTCATTGGTCGCATTGTCAATACGAACTGAGGTTCCGGGAGCCACCAATCGCTGGATCGTCGTCGTCCCCGAAGGAATACTGATCACCTCTCCGGGGTCAGAGCTAAGGACAACCATAGCCGTTCCCGAGCCGTCATAATTCAGGGTTATATCAAGTTCTCCGCCAGCACAAATAATGCCATCTCCGGAAAGTGTCACGGTTGGCACCTCTTCAACCCTTACGGTAACCGAAACGATGCTGTCACAGCCATTGGCCGTTGGTTCGGGGATGGTCACCAGCTCTGCGTTTACTGCCGTTGAAAAGCTTCGGCCAGCATAATTGAAGGTAGTTCCGGCACAAATGGTAGTGTCAATCATCCCAGCGGCCTGGGGAAAGAAACTCAAATTGACCATTACCGTAGAATCGCATCCATTGAAAGAAGGGGTGGGCACAACTACGTCTCCCATGGTCCGGTTATCATCGAAAATTTCGCCAAAGAAATTAAGTTGAGTTCCTGCACAGATTGTCGTGTCAAGGGCGCTGACCGCAGGTGCAAAGAAGGTTAAGTTCACGCTCACCGTAGAGTCGCAACCGTTCACCGAGGGCGTGGGAATTACCACGTCGTCCATCGTTCGGGCAGCGTTGAAAATCTCGCCGAAGTAGTTCAGCTCCGTGCCCACACAGATCGTAGTATCTAATGTGCCCAGGATGGCGGGGAAGAAGCTCAGGTTGACCGTAACCGTAGAATCACAGCCGTTCACCGAGGGCGTAGGGACCACCACGTCGTCCGTCGTCCGGGCAGCGTTGAAAACCTCGCCGAAGTAGTTCAGTTCCGTACCCACACAGATCGTTGTGTCCAATGTACCCACGGCGACGGGGAAGAAGCTCAGGTTGACCGTGACCGTAGAATCGCAGCCGTTCACCGAGGGCGTAGGAATCACCACGTCATCCGTCGTCCGCCCGGCGTCGAAAATCTCGCCGAAGTAGTTCAGTTCCGTACCCACACAGATCGTTGTATCCAACGTGCCCAGGGCGGCGGGGAAGAAGCTCAGGGTGACCGTGACCGTCGAGTCGCAGCCGTTCACCGAGGGCGTCGAGATCACCACGTCGTCAGTCGTACGGGCGGCGTTGAAGACTTCGCCTTCGTAGATTACGTCTTCGCCAAAACAGGCCATCGTATCCAGTACTCCCGTTGCTGCAGGGAAGAAGCTCAGGTTAACCGTGACCGTCGAGTCACAGCCGTTTGGAGAGGGGATTGGTAATACCACATCGCCGGTGGTCCGGGCAGTATTAAAGATTTCGCCAAAGTAGTTCAGCTCGCGCCCCTCACAAATTGTGGTATCCAGCGTACTGATCGCTGCCGGGAAAACAAATATATCAATCAGATCCGTCAGCTCTTGGGAACAACCGTTAGCATCGACAATACGCGTTAGCTGTAAGGTTACGTCCCGAAAGTCAGGAACACCGACAAAGTCACCGGGGCAAAGTAACTGCGTTCCGTCTCCTTCAGCAAGAACGGTAAAGGAATATGGCAAGATAACACTTGCTCTTTCCACGTTGAATTCAATCTCAAAAGGGGCAACGCCCATAACATTGAATTGCACATTTACACAGTTATCATCGCAAACATCGGTAGCGTTTAAAAAATTAAACATCGGGAAGGCAGTAAATGGTAAGATGGTTACTTCGTCCAGGGCTTCGCATCCCAGGGCATCCGTAACGGTAACGGAATAGTCGCCGGGTATCAGGTCAGAGATGGTTGCAGTGGTGCTGTCGTTGCTCCACAAGTAAGTAACCATTCCATTAGGATTGGTTACCTGAGCCGTAGCACTGCCGAGAGCGTTGTCACAATCTGGCTGGGTAGGGACGGCAGTGACAACGATGTCACACCCTCCCTGGCTTACAATGGCGGTACATTGGTCCGTACAACCAGCGGCGTTGGTGACCGTCAGGTTATAAGTACCAGGACCAAGATTAGTGAAGACAGAATCGGCGCCGGCAGTGATATCGTGGATGCCAAGGTCTCCACTGAGCTGTACAACATCCCCTGCACCTGCGCCCCCGCCCGAAAAACTAACCGTAATGGTTCCGTCCATAGAGCCGGCAGATGATTCTCCGACTGCACTACAGGCGAACATCAGCAATTCTGGCTGATCAACGATAATGGTATCTCTGGCGGTACAACCATTCTCGTCGGTGGCCAGCACATGATAGGTCCCCGCGGCAACCCCATTGGCCGTAGGGCTATCGGGGAATGTATCGACCGACCATTCGTAAGTAATGTTTCCTACATTATCAGTAACGACGGCCGAAATAAAGCCCGTATTGTCTCCATTACAAGCAATTTCAAAAGATTGACTCAGCGTAACGATCATCGGTGCCGGATCCATAACCATAATGGTTTGCGGCGCAACCGGGCAACCAGTCTGATCAGACAACATTACGGTATAGCTACCCGCAGGCAGGTTTCGAATTGTATCCATGCCATCAAAAGCATCATTGTCCCAGTCGATGACCAGGCCCGGAGCGGCTCCGGTAATCTCAAGATTGATCACCCCGTCATTTCCTCCCGCACAGGAAGGAGCTTCGGTAGTCGCTGAAAATGCGAGCGCACAGGTAGGGCCAACAATTGAGGTAAAACAACTACCCACACAGCCTTCAGAATTGAAGACTTCCACCAGGTAGTCGCCTTGTGGTAGTCCGGTGATTGTTTCCGAGCTGTTCCCTGTAGTGAACGTGGAATCCCTGGGGCCGGTGATCATAACGGTCCAGTTCGGATTACCATCGAGGGTAACGGTCAGGCTTCCCGTTCCTCCTGCAGTGATGGGATTGATCGCTTCGCAGGTAGCCGACAGCGCACAGTTCGGCTCCGTAACCACAGCTGTGCAGGTGGTCATACAGCCGTTGTCATCCGAAATCGCCAGATTATAGGTGCCGGCCTGAAGGTTGCGCAGTGTGTCCTGATTTGCGGTAACCAAGCCGGCCAACGGCGGCAACGGAGTTCCCCCGGGATCTGTGGCGGTATAAGTCAGGGTATAGGGCGGGGTGCCACCCGTAATCAGGTAGCCGATCAGGCCATCATCCCGGGAAGCCAACGTTTCACCTACTGCACCACAGGTCATAGACAGTGCGGGAGGTGTGGTGAAGGTGTAGCTGTCCATCAGCGAACAATTCCTGCTGTCGAAAACTTCGAAGGAGTAGGTACCTGGCCCCAGGTTGTCCTGAAGCAGATCGCCATCACCATCAATGCCGGGTCCGGTCCAAACGATTACCGGACTGAAATTCCCAGTGAAGGAGATCTCGATCAGGCCGTCGTCAATACCGCCACAATTAGGCTCCTGAAGATCCTCCAACGTAAAAGTGAGATCGGAGCAGTCTACTGGTGGGACGGTGAGGTCCCGGAAGGCCTCACACGGGACCGGCGTTGACGGTGGTCGGACTGACTCGTATAGGAAGAAGTCGTAGTCTCCCGGAATAAAATTAATTGCAGGAATGGTAATGCCCCCGGGGCCAATGGGTCCGATAGCGGTCATGTTGGTGGGGCCAACAAAGTCCAGGAAGAAATCCGCAAAGCCTCCCAGAATGGTAATCACTACATTGCCATCCGCATCAAGCATCACGGTAAAATCAATGAGACAAGGAGGTTCTTCGATGGTGACCGTACACATCTCAGTACAGCCAGAGATGTCATCCGTTACGATGAAGGTGTAGGTACCGGTACTGAGGTTGTTGACGAGGTTGGGCCCGTCAACAGCATTGGCCAGGCTCCCCGTGCTCGGGCCGGTCCATGTGATCGAGTAGTCGCCGGAGCCGGTTAAAATAGTAATGATAGCAGACCCGTCGGCGCCACCAACGGTGGTTGGTGCGGTGCCGATAACGGGACAGTCAAGGGTTACGGGGGCAATGTCACTAACCGTCCTGGTCAGGGTAGAGGTACAGCCATAGAAATCCTCAACAACAACCGTATAGGTCCCTGCCGCTAAGCCGGAGATGGAGGTGGTGTTGGCGGTAAAGCCGCTGGGGCCCGTCCAGGAATAGGACAAGTCAAAACCATTAATATTGGTACAATAGAACCGGTCCAGGTCGAAATTGGACAGGCTTATACTACCGGTTGTAGTGCACCCATTATCTGTAACCGTTGCTGTATATGCGGGGGAATTATCGGGGAGACAAGAGGGTTGGAATACATAAGTACATTCTGTGAAGCAGCCGATGATGGGGTCATCGGCGTTGTTGGTACCACCAACACGATCAGGGCGGAGATCTCCATTCGCATCCATAACGTCCCAAACTTGTACGGTCCATGTTCCTGCCGGAAGGCAAGTATTCGTACCAATACCGATGGCCAGAATTCCCGTATAGTTACCATCACCTCCCGCTGTGTTAACACTGTTACTTGTACCAGCCTGTACGATCTGGAAAGTATCGAGGCCGTTATAGATGCGGCTATAGTAAAAATTGTTGCTTCCCGTTGCCGTCCATGTCATTGGTGCACCTCCGACCGGACCATTAGGGGTTGCGGGCTCTCCTTCACAGCTTAAAATTGTGATGGGACTCGTTGCAGGATCGCACAGCATTTTATCTTCTGCGGGATGAAACGCATGTCCTGAGATGCGCTGTAAAGCGAGTTTGGGCTTCGTAGTCTGAGCAAAAACAAAAGAGGTGCTCAACAGGAGCAGGAGGCAAGTAAGAGATCGTTTCATCGGGAGAGGGAGCAAAAATAATCAATCGAAGTAGCTGCCAAAGATAACGGATTGAAATCAGTGTAGAGTGTTTTAACACTCATTGATCACCGTTCCTTCCACCTTAATATCGGCTTATCGCTTGATAGCACGGTATTTTCCAACGACTTTGCGCCAGGCAGCAAACGAATATTTTGTGCCTTCAGGAGCTCCGTAAAGCTGTCATTGGCAAAAAAATATAGGCTTGCTGGCGCGATCGCAGGTGCAGGGAAGGTTTTGAGGAGCAGCGTGGTATTCTGAATACCGCCGTAGCTTCGCCATATGTTGAAACTCCCCGTACTCTTATTGGTCATCGGATGCCTGACGGCCTGCACCACTACTGCACCTTCTAAAACAATCCGCCTGCCTCCGGCACTAACGGAGGCCTCGGGCCTCAGCATTAGCGGAGATGACTTCATCTGGCACAACGACAGTGGCGACGGGCCAAAGGTCTACACCACCGACCAACACGGTACCATCACCGGTCAGCAGTCCCTCGCCGCAGGCGCGGTCGACTACGAAGACATCACCCGGGATACCAACGGCAATCTTTACCTCGGCGATTTCGGCAACAACACCGGACGACGGACCACCATGCAGATATACCGCTATCAGCCATCGACGGACATTACTGACACCATCAACTTTACCTACCCCGGCCAGGATGGCCGGGGCCGGGACGTCCCCGGCAATTATGACTGTGAAGCAATGATCTATCATGAAGAGCAACTTCACCTTTTCACCAAAGATCAACTCTTCGGCAAAGGACGGTACTACACCTACCACTACCGCCTGCCGGCCACTCCTGGCAGCTACGTCGCGGAATTGGTCGACAGCCTGTACCTACCCCGACGTGTTGTGACCGCCGCAGCCCTGGACGCCAAGCGCGGAGAACTGGTACTAACTGCCTACAACTTCAAGTTCCTCGCTGGCTTCTGGCCCAGCGGCGCTGCTTCGCTCATCACCATCCGGGATTATCCCGAAGGTAGGTTCCTACGGGGTAAGATAAAACGCCGAAACCTCAGCTGGTTCATCCCCACCCAATTCGAAGCGGTAGACTTTTATGATGAGCGCTGGTTGTATGTGGGGAGTGAGGGGACTAAGGTTCGGAAACATGCTGTGGGGAAGCGTAAGCGGCGGTAGCCGTAGTCGCGGCTTCAGTCGCTGGCTAGCAAGCGCAGCGCACAAGGTCAAGCGAGTCACAAAAAACAATTTGAGTTTAAATTAAAAATACCCTATTTTTAAGTTTAACTTAAACTCAAGTTATGTTTAATAGATTGACTACATTTTATACCTCTAACCTCCCCCACTTCACCCCAATCGGAGGAACCTTCTTTGTTACATTCAGGGTAAAAGACACCTTACCTGTGGCTATGGTAAAAGGTATGCGCTTACAATTCCTTAAGGAAGTCAAAGTCATTAAGCAACAACAATTATCTCAATCGCTTCATAAATTTGAAATTGCTAAAGCCCGTTATCGCTTTTTTAGAAATTTTGATATTAGGCTTGATCGTGCCGCCCATCATGATTTCCCATTAGCTGATCCGAAGATCGCCTCTATTCTTAAAAATAAACTTCATGAACTAGATGGAGAACTCTATAATCTTATTGCTTACTGTATCATGCCAAATCATGTGCATCTACTCATCAGTTTGGAAAACCAAGTCATTGATGAGCACCAGTGTTATGTGAGTGATCAAGAACTATCTCTTACCTACCGTCCACTTCATGAAGTAATGCGGCGAATTAAGGGTGCTACATCCAGGTTCATCAATCAAGAGCTCGGCCGTACTGGCAAACCATTTTGGCAGAAAGATTCTTATGACCACTTTGTACGAGATGCTAAGAGCTTAGAGAGTATCTGGTGGTACATACTTAATAATCCGGTTAAGGCTGGGTTAACAAAGGAGATTAAAGATTTTGAGCATACTTTTTGGCGCTCCGCTTGCTAGTCAGCGGCTGAAGCCGCGACTACTGGAGCCAACAAGCAAGCACTTTTTTATTCAAAGTTCTTTAAATTTGCAACATGGAGCAGATTGGGAATTTAGATATGGGTGGCTTGGGCATCGCTTTGCTTTTATTTATTCTCAGCTTTTTCGCAGGATGCGTTCTTGCGGCAAAAGCTGTACGGCAAATGGAAGACCAAGCCAAGTACTGGTTCGTTTTTCAAGTAGTCATCTGGTTTCCGATTACGTTATTTTTCACGTATATTTTATTTGTGATTTCCAGCCATGTCGTATTTGGAATACGATGGTTACTGCAATCAATGTAGCCCCATGGATTTAGTAGAACTCCGCATCGCCTTACTATTGACGATCCTCAGCTTTATCGTAAGCTGTCTGCTAGCCACCAAAATCGTTAAGCGAATGCGTACCGACGATGGCCATTGGCTGACGTTTCAAATCCTTTTCTGGATTCCGATTACCCTTGCATTCACCTTTTTCCTCACCATAGTGACCAATCAACTATTCTTAATCATACGCAGGCTCATCCAACTCTTTCCATAGTCGACTCCCCAACCGGTACACCATTAGCCGCTGGCCGGGAAACGCCGCCACGTACCTGCGCAGTAAAGCCGCCTGAGGAGCGACCAGCTCCGGCGAAGCGACTTCCCGGCGCAGCAGGTCGTTCTCGTAGAGGTAGATGCCATTGAGGTAGGTGGATTGTTTGACTTGGTAGCGAAGTCCACCTTCTGAAAGTTCGCGAAAGCGGGAAGTGTCTTTCAGTTCCGTAAGGTCGGGCTCATTGATAAGGTAACCCAGGTTATCTCGTCGGTATACTGCGGCCCAATCGTAGACGGCGACCGCCAGGTCGAGATCAAGCGGATAAGTGGAAGTGCCGGCCAGATAAGTCTTCAGGATGTTGGTATCAACGATGGAGTTCTGCGTCTCCCAAAGGTTGAGGTCACCGACGTTGTAGGCCATCAGCGTGGCGCGATCTACGGGTGGGACACCCTGCGTTTTGGTGTTCCGGTACTGGTGGAGCCTGACGGTACAAGTTAGCGTTCGCCCCGTCCCCAGCCGCTCCCGCAGGGCCCTTAAAAAGGTAAAATATTGCACCTGCGTCCGCGCCGTCCAATCACAGTCCAGTTGCAACTCTCCGAAGCCTTGCGGCAGGAGTTCTTCCGCCAGGCCAACCAGGTTATCCGCAAGGTCACGAAGCTGATCCGGGGGCTGCTCCACCATCACCTCATTGGTCATGAAAACAACGGGGACCAGGGCCGGTAAACCCGTCGTATCCTCCAGCCGAATCAGGGCAGTTGGTTCCGGCTGTCCTGCCGTCCAGGCCACGTCGAACGCTTTCACGAACAGCCGGTCGCAGTCATTCGCTGCCAGTAAAATACGGGCAGTTGTGTCTGGTGCCAGGGTGGTTTGCCAGTGGTAGAAGGTGGTTATTGGGGGGTGATGAGGTTCGGTATTGCACGAAAAAAGAAAAAGAAGGAGTAGGCAGCCCCCAATCGCCTCAATCCCAGCCTTTTTCACTATGCCCGTCCGCCACTTCGTCAATCGAGAATCAAACATCAAGAATCGAGAATCTTACAGCTCAATAGTCTGTTCCAGCGTGGGTGCCACCCATTCCGCAAAGCCATTTTCTTCCAAAGCACCTCCGAAGGCCTCCATCCGTTCAATGTCTCCGTGCACCAGAAACACCTTCTTACAGGTCTTCTGCTGGCCGGATAGGAAGTCGATCATTTCGGAGCGGTCGCCGTGGGCACTGAAGCTGTCCATAATCACCACCTCGGCCCGTAGCTCGTGGTATTCACCGTAAAGTTTGAGCCCGGGCGCACCGGCACGCAACTTCCCACCCGGAGTTCCCGGGGAGCAATAACCGACGATGAAGATGGTGTTGGCCGGGTTGCTCATCGTATTGCGCAAATGGTGCTTACTACGCCCTGCGTTCATCATACCCGAGGCGGAGATGATGATGGCAGGGCCTTTGAGGTAATTCAGCGCTTTGGACTCGGACACATGCTGGGTGTACGTCAACTGATTAAAGCCGAAGGGATTTTCGTCCGTTAGCATGTATTCCTGCAGTTCGGCATCGTAACACTCCGGGTGTGCACCAAAAACGGTGGTGGCGTTGACGGCCAGCGGGCTATCAACAAACACCTTGATCTTTGGTAAGCGGCCGGCAGATTCCAATTGATCGAGCATGTGTACGATCTCCTGCGTACGCCCAAGGCTGAAGGCAGGAATCAGCAATTTACCTTTCTTCTTTACGCAGGTATCCTTGATGATCTTCAGGAACCGTTCAATTTCGTTGGGTGGCAGGTCATGCTCCCGATCGCCGTAGGTTGATTCGCAGAGAATGTAATCGCAGGGAGGCATCGGCTGCGGGTCGCGCAGGATAGGTCGGTTTGGCCGGCCGATGTCTCCGCTGAAACCGATGGTTGTGGTCGTGCCATCGGCCCGTTTGATGCGTAGAGTAATGTTGGCACTGCCCAGGATGTGACCGGCGTCGCGGTACAGTACTTCTACGTTGGGGTGGATGCGCTCCCACTGTTCGTAGGGCAGGCCGACGAAGCGGTCCATAGCCGGTTTTACGTCAGCACGGGTATATAAGGGCTTTTTGCCTTCGCCGAATTTACCGCGTTTTTTATTGAAGTATTCTGCGTCTTTTTCCTGAATAAAAGCGGAGTCAAGCAGCATGATGGCACACAGGCTGCGGGTGGCGTGGGTGGCGTATATCTGTCCGCGAAAACCATCCTTCACCAATTTCGGCACACGTCCCGTATGGTCAATGTGCGCATGAGACAGCAGGAGACAATCTACACTTTCGGGCTTAAAAATGAAGTGCTCGTTAAAATCCTGCATTTCCTTATTCCTCCCCTGATACAGGCCGCAGTCCAGTAAAATCTTATAGCCGTCGTCAAGGGTAATCAGGTGAGCAGAGCCCGTTACTTCGCGGGCTGCGCCGCAGAATTGAATTTGCATGAGGAATTAACTTTGGGGCAAGGTAGGAATTCTTTAATGGTTGATTCATGATGGCAGAATGTTGATGCTGCACGTAAGTGAAATCACGAATTAACCATCACAAATCTACCATCAATAATTATACCCCCTTGACCTTCCTACGTGTCAGCGACATTCGTCCTCGCCGGCGTTTTTCGCCGAAGGTGTCCTCCGTTTTTTCCTGCCAGAATCCTTTCAGTCTTGGGTCCCAAAGATCCGCCTTAAAGACGATCTGATACTGGCGGTTGAACTCCGGCATGATGTCATTGTTCGGATCGCCACCAAAGGACGTTTCCACCAGTGTGATGGAATAATCCTTGTGTAGGTACCCCTGCAAATCCATGCGGAGTGTGGAGCCGTCGGGCAGTTGTACGTAGCTTCTTCCCTCCACTTTTTTGCCGGTTGTTTTCAGGTAAAGCTGTGTTGGCAGCTGTTTGTCTGAATGAATGCCTCCTACCGTCATCACGCCTTCCCAGGTACCATCCAGCGTACTTTGCGCGGGCAGGTGGCTAATGGTGAAACAAAGTAACAGGGGCAGGAGCAAAAGCTTAATGGAGTACATAGTGGGGAGCTAGTGGTAAAGAAGCACCTTAAGTAAAACCTGAAACCGCTTCGATTCGTAAAATACGTTTTTGACCGGTTTTGGTGGACGGCAGGGTGGGTTTTTAACGAAAAAGGGACGAATTTGGTTGTTTGCTGGGGTTTCTAGACACTTTTGGCGGAATTGGGCGGGGCCGCAGGTGCTGGGGAAGGGTTTTAAGGAGCAAGGGCCTTAGGACGATTAGTGGGTTGGAGAATGGGCGAGTTAGTGAGTGGCTGCCGCTGCTGCTACTCACGGCGCCGCGCTTGCTCGCCGGGTGGGGGAGAGAATTCTGGAATGAGTGAATCATTAGTCGAATCAGCCGCCATTCTCTCATTCGCCCATTCTATAATTCACGAACCCGAAGGGCAGCTGCGGTAGCTATTCACTCCTTCCCTTATTCACTACCTTAGCCCCATGCCCACCTGGCACGACACCCTCCTCAGCACCCTAACCCTCGGCACCGCCCGCCGAGACATCAGCACCGACCTCACCAAGTGGTTGGAGGAAAAGGACGCCCTGGACCCAACCGCTACACCAGACGTTGCCGAACAATTACTCACCGCCTGGACCATCACGGAACGGCTGCAGCGGTTACAACCGGGACAAGTCGTCGACACCAACATCTCCGCCGCACCGGCCGAAGAACGGGAGTTGCCCGGCCCGCGCCGCGCGCGGGCGCTGGAGCTCATCCTCCGGGGCACCTACCCCACGCTCTTACCCGAAGCAATTACGGTGCTCGAACGGGGTAACCTGCTGCTGCCTCCCCACCTCCTGCCCGAACTCCTGGAGGAAGCCATTAAACAGTTGACCGACGAACCGGCTGTCGCCCGAAACATGCTCCGCGTTGGTGGCCACCGGGCCCTCTGGCTGGCCCGGCAACACCCAGACTGGTTGGTGCTTGACCCAGACTACGACCTCTCCGCTGCCTGGGCCGCCGAAGCCACCCCGGGGCGGCGAACCCCTCTGCTGCGGCGCTGGCGCGCCGCTGCCCCCGCCGCCGCCCGGGAGGCACTGGCGGCTATCTGGCCGAAGCAATCCCCCAAGAATCAGGAGACCTTGTTGGCTGGCTTACGGGTGGGGCTGAGTGATGATGATGTTGAATGGTTGCGGGATGGGTTAACGCCTAAGCGGCGCGGCGTTCGCCGGGCCATTCTGCGCCTGTTATTACTGGCGGGCGAAGACCGGGCCCACGATGATTTGATCCAGGCCGCCACCGCCGCCTTCGATACCGACGGTCGGTTCCTCAGCATCATTTCCGATGGTGACACCAAAGCGATCCTTGATACCTACGGCGGACTGCACAAGCAGGAATCCATCAGCGAATTCCTGCTCATCAATTTACCTCCGGCTACCCTCCCCGAGCTGATCGATAAGCCTTTTGTTGAATTCTGGGCCTCCCTGACCAAAGCACAGCTGTACGCCGCCGCTACCGCCATCAAAGATTATGCGGACTTATCCGTAGCCTCCGAGTTTGTTGCTTTTGCCTTAAGGGCCAACGTTGCACAGCTGCCCGTCGGCTTAGTTGCCGAGATTACGTCCATGCTCCCACAGGAGAATTTCCTCGCCATCTTTCATCAGTTGCTTACGGCCGAGCAACACGCACTCCACCATGGTGGCATAGCACGCTTGTTGGTCCTCTCCCGTCAGGAGCCGTGGTCGGAACGGATCAGCAAGGCATTCATTCTGCAACTGGTCGGGACTTTGCGCAACCTCACGCAATTACCATTTGCCTTACAACGCGACCTGCAGTCGCACTGGAAGCTCTCCATCCCATTGCTTTCCCCCGACATCTTTGGCTGGAGTAGGACGCACTTACACAGCATGACCGAACGGGCAGATGTATTCGGAAAATTAGCGACGGAGACGCTCCAGACCCTGGCTTTTCGGCGGGTACTTTGGGAGGAGTTATAGCACATTCACCAAGGGGAAACTTATGCCCTGAACTTCATAGAGCTCTTCACCTTCTCTGTTTCTTCAACTTTCCTTTTAATATCCTTCCGAATGCTGTCTTCAAGCTCTCTTGCATAGAGTCGCCACCAATAAAAGGCAGGAATTTCATCATTACTGTGAATCGCTAAACGAAACATCAGATCAATATTGGGACTATCTACACCTTTGACAAGTCTCGATAATTTTGTCGGATGAAGGCTGATGTTATCAGCAAAGTCTTTCTTTTTCAAGCCCGTGATGTCGATATAAACATTTAGCTGATTTGCAAAAGAGAACTGATCAGTATAAACTTCTTGAGAAAAATAATTCTGCAACTTTATTT
>JBGCFZ010000469.1:0-35417 GCA_045110355.1 Lewinella sp.
GGATACCGTTCTTAACCTCGCCCCAAAAGACTTCGTGGATTACCAGGAGCAACAGTCCTCTATGTCGACCCCGGAGCTTTTAGCTCACCTGCGTAAACAACGGGAACGTGGTTCAGGCAACATCCGCAGGTACGAAGTAGAACTGGCTCGCAGGTCGGCGGAGCCTTTTACGCTGTTCATCCTGACCCTCATCGGGGTCGCCGTTGCCGGGCGGAAGACCCGTGGTGGCATGGGAGTGCAACTGGCCATCGGTATGTTTGTCGGCGCACTATTTGTATTCCTGAGTCGGTTTGCCTCTACCATAAGCGCCAGTGCTGACTTACCCGTTTACCTCGGCATGTGGATGCCCAACCTGATCTTCTTCGCTGCAGCCATGTACTTTGTCGCTAATGCTCAGCGATAAACTGATTGGCCTGCTCATCAAATCGATCGTCCCCTGCACCTGCGGCCGCGCCTGCTGATAAAAGCGAACCCGACAACCCACATGATTTTTCAGCTTCCGGTAAAACCACGTCTCAAGCTGATTGTGCCAAATATGGAATGACAAAGTTACCTGGGTTGTCCGCATTCGCCGCCCCTTTGTCCGTATTCTGCCCCCGGCCGCATTACAGACCTTTACGTCCTAAAGTCAGTATACGAACCTTCATTCTGGGCAAAAAAATCATTTTTGTCTAACCTTTTACTGCTTAAACGGGGCAAAAGGTTAGACAAATTTCTACAATTTTCACTTTTTACTGAAAAATAAGGATTTTAATTTTTATCTGTTTGTCCACAAATAAGCCTGTAAAACAACCATTTACATAGGGTTTCCTAAACTCAACCCCTACTTTGGTCTGAAAACAAGCATCCACTAGTGGCACAAACTTGTACTATATCTAACTTTTACCTAACTTTGGTTCAACAAAAAAACTCACTAAAGCTATCCAGCATGTCTCAGATGGAATTTTTTACCGAATTTAATCGGCTCACCACCCTCCTTAACTCCTTTGCCTACAACCTGACAAAAAATTCAGAGGACGCGAAAGACCTCTACCAGGAAACCGCATTCCGCGCGATAACCAACCGTGAAAAATTCCGCCCTGGGACCAATCTTAAAGCCTGGTTGTTTACGATTATGAAGAACATCTTCATCAACAATTACCGTAAGAAGGTGAAGGCGAATACCATTATGGATAATACGGACAACCTGTATTACCTGAACTCCGGTAAAGTATCTATTGACAATGCCGCAGACAGCAACATCCTGATCAAGGAGCTTAAGGGAATGATCGAGTTGCTGGACGACAGCACCCGCATACCTTTTCTGATGCATTATCAAGGCTTCAAGTATCAGGAGATTGCTGATCATTTGAGCCTTCCCCTTGGAACGGTAAAAAGTCGAATCTTTTTTGCCCGTAAAGACCTGAAAGCTAAGATTGCCCGTCAGTACGGTAAGTTGCGGGAACAATAGTCTACCCTCCTCCCTACCGTCCGGGTGTCCTTCGGAATTATTAAGCGTCGGTCAAGACGTCCCGTGGCGGTCCTACCGGGAAGATTTTTAAAAACGCTCCACGTTTTCTCACGAATAATTACCCTTCTGAATCTTGCGATAGCCCTGCTATTCCACCCTACAAAAAACAAATTAAAACCTCCGCCGTGCCTCATTGCAGTCACGGCGGTTTTTTTATGCATCTTGCAGCCCAATTATGCCCAAAACAGACTGGCTCTTCTTTCAGCAATCGCTTTTAGGCTGGTATCGTCCGGATCGGCGGCCGATGCCCTGGAAAGCCATTCAGGCCCCCTATGCCATCTGGCTAAGTGAGATCATCCTGCAGCAAACAAGAGTGGAACAAGGCCTTCCCTACTTCGAACGATTCTTAGCGGCCTACCCAACGGTAACTGACTTAGCTGTCGCCGAAGACGACGCCGTCATGAAATTATGGGAAGGGCTCGGGTATTACTCCCGAGCCAGAAACCTCCTGAAGGCCGCCAGAATGGTAGCAGCAGAACATGGAGGGACCTTTCCGGACACTTACTCCGGCTTACTGACCCTCCCGGGGGTAGGGCCATATACCGCTGCGGCCATTGCCTCTTTTGCTTTTGACCGACAGGTGCCCGTACTGGACGGCAACGTATTCCGGATACTCGCCCGTTTCGTGAACGACTCCACTCCGATAGATACCGGCAAAGGCAGGAAGCATTACGAGGCTCAGGTAACCTCTGCACTCGGCAACGCCAGGGCACGTAAGTTCAACCAGGCCATCATGGACTTTGGGGCCCTGGTTTGCACGCCCCGTAAAGCAAGTTGCAACCAATGCCCGATGGCGGATCAATGCCAGGCACTGGCAGCGGGAACGGTCTATGACCTCCCCGTGAAAGAGAAAAAGCTTAAACGGCGGAACCGGTACTTCCACTTTTTGGTCGTGAATGACCAGAAAGGAAATACCATCATTGAGCAACGCGGAGAAGGTGACATCTGGCAGGCCCTGTACCAATTCCCCCTGGTTGAAGTAGATCGTGACGGCCTCACCACCGAAGATTTACCGCAGCAAGCAGGCTGGCCCGAGTGGCTTCCGGCCGATCAACTGACGTTCACGCGCAGGAGCCCGCCGCTTAAGCAGCAGCTCACCCACCAATCAATCATTGCCGTATTTCATCATTTCACTTACCCGGCATTGCCTCAAAAAATAGTGGGCAGACAAGTAATTAAAAACAAAATGTTTAGTAAAATTGCTTTCCCACGGGTCATTACCAAATATTTGGCGGATAAAACCTTACTTTTAGACCTCTTTTAAAACAAGTTTAAAATGATCAATAAAGTAACGTTGGTTGGCCGGCTAGGTGCCGAGCCGGAAGTACGCACCCTGGAAAGTGGGGCGATGGTCGCCAAATTCGGGATGGCCACCTCCGAAAACTACCGAGACAAAGCCGGTGAATGGCAGGAGCAAACCGAATGGCATGACGTAGTGGTGTGGCGTGGCCTCGCTGAACGCGCGCAGGAATACCTTAAGAAGGGATCTCTGATCTATTTGGAAGGCAAGTTGACGCATCGCAAGTGGCAGGATAAGGATGGTAACAACCGCAAAACGACCGAAGTCGTCGGTAGCTATTACCGGGTAATGCCTACGGCTCCTCGCAACGGTGGCAGTAGCAACTATATGCCAACGGAGGAACCCGCCATGGCATCCTCGGCACCTCCCCCCAAGAGCCCAACTGCGGCAACTGAGCCTGCGGCCCCCGCAGAAAAAAGTGGTGACGACGGCGAGGATTTACCGTTTTAGTCCTCTGTCAATAGGGAAAATATGGGGCGAAGGGATGGTTCCTTCGCCCTATCTTTGTGGTTCAAAATCTATAGCAAACCTATCGTTGGAAGCTTCCGACCCTCTTTCCGCCTTTTTACCTCAGTTATTTCTGCTCAGCACCGGAGCCGGAATAGGGCTAGGCGTTTTTAGTATTGCGTTGCTTCTTTTCCTTTCTGGGTTAGTTTCTGGTTCGGAGGTTGCGTACTTCTCGCTGACGCCAAATGATTATGATGAGATTGAAGACAAGGAGACGGCTAACGGCCGGTTGATCCTTAAATTTCGAGATCAGCCCCGCCGCCTACTGGCCACTATTCTCATTGCCAACAACTTCATCAACATTGCCATCGTCCTGATTTCGGACCTGATACTGAAGCAGCTGTTTCCAGCAGGGTTTTTCGTTTCCCGGGCGGAAGGTTTATTGGCATCTGCTCCGTGGCTGGACTTCATCACTGCAGAAGCAATGGGCACGGGCATACGGTTCCTCATTACCGTAATTGGCGTCACCTTTTTGTTGGTCCTTTTTGGCGAAGTAGCGCCAAAGGTTTACGCCCGCTACAACAAACTTAAGCTTGCCAACCTGATGGCACGGCCGTTGAATACGTTGTCGAACCTATTTCGCCCCTTGTCTTACGTACTGGTCAGCGGTGCATCCGTCGTGGAGAAGCGACTGGAAAATCACACGCTTGATGCAGCGGCGGCCAGCCAAGAGGAAATTGATGAGGCGATCGACTTGACGGTAAACAACGACGACAACGGTGAAGAAGGCGGCCTACAGGATGTCGGTATCCTGAAACGAATTGTTCAGTTCGCCAACGTCACCGTAAGCCAGGTAATGCGCTCGCGCGGAGATGTGATTGCCGTGGAACAAAAGATCGATTACCATGAACTCCTGGCGGTAATTCGGGAACATGGCTACAGCCGAATACCGGTATTTGAGGACGATTTTGATAAAGTTCTTGGAATCCTTTACGTCAAAGACCTACTGGGCTATAGGTACGAAAAGGCCGATTTTAACTGGATGACACTCGTTCGTCCCGACGTCCTCTATGTACCGGAGAATAAGAAAGTTAATGATCTCCTCAAAAAGTTTCAGAAAGAGAAGATGCACCTGGCCATTGTGGTCAACGAATACGGCGGAACAGAGGGAATCGTTACGCTGGAAGATGTGCTCGAGGAAGTCATCGGAGATATTCAGGATGAGTTCGATGAAGGCGACGAGATAATTTTTGAGCAGATCGACGACTTCAACTACGTCTTTGACGGTAAGACCCTACTCAATGATGTCTGCCGGGTGCTTGAACTCTCTACCGGTACGTTCGACGACGTCAAAGGGGAAGCAGAATCTCTTGCCGGGCTGATCCTTGAGTTGCATGGTCAGTTTCCGGAAGTGGAGCAGGAATTGACCTGCGAGGCGTATCGCTTCAAGGTCATGTCGATGACCACCCGGCGGATTGAAGAGATACTGGTTACTTTACCCACTGAAGAGTAGAGTGCTTTTTGGGGCGCGGCCGCAGGTGCAAGGGAGAGGTAGAAAGAGCAGGGGTAAACGCTTCAGCCCTACCCTTCTGGGAGAAGCGTACACATTTTGAATTGCAGATGATAACGAATTACGCCGACTAACGCAGATGAGGCAGGGGGCCGTATAGGGCAATCGAAAGGTCAGTTTAAGTTGGGGATTCTACTAAAAACGCGCAGCGTTTTCAATAGCCCTCCCCCGTGGGACCGCCGCAGGCAGCCGCGAAGCGCACGGTTTGGGAGGGGCGCTCTTGCGATTGCCTGAAGGCCTTCCCCTTATTTCGCTCCTTTACTTTTCAAGTCACTCATTTCATCTTTCACTAATTTCCAAACTTCTTTATTATAGTTCTTCTTCGAAATCCCCGTTAGCCTTTCCAAAGTGGTGAGATAAGCGCTTTCCTCTTTGGCATTCAACAATTCCCAAACGGCGGAGAATCCTTTTTCCTGCTCAATTTTCTTAACCAAGAGCGCATTAACCATGAAGTCTGTTGGGTTCCGGTGTCCTTCGGTAATAAAAGCCGTTCTTTCTTCCCTCAGCTGTAGCCAGTCTGTATTTTCATCAAATTTTATTTGATCTTTAAACGCTGTAAATAATTCTTGCCAGCTCCAGCCCCAGGAACCTCCATAAAGCGTTGCGATCCCTTCGTCTACCGCACGATTTACCGCTCTTCTTGACTTTACCTGGACCAATCGGTGATGCCACAAGTCGTGCGGGTCGAATTGGTATAATCGTGCAGTACTCATCACATAAATATCCTGGTCTTCGAGCAGCACCGTCCAACGCATGCCTTCACCTTCACCGTTATAATCCAACTTATAGGGCAAGCCAAAGTATTGTTGTGAGATCAAGCCATCTTCGAATAAATAATAGGTCTTCTTTTTAGGTTTGATCTTGAGTTTTTCATCATAAAAGGCCGTCAGCCTTTGATATTCATTTACTTTATCCAGATTCAGCGTACCCCGGTAGCGAAAAGTGAAATTTTCTATTGTCGCTGTTTTCCAGTTCCTTATATTTCGAACCAATGGTGATGAAAACAAGAATTTACCTTCTGATTTATGCGCAATAAACTCAAAATTAGCCCTTACCACAGGCGCCTCCTCGACTACCCCCATGTATGACACTTGAATAAAGTACTGCTCATCTTCTATTGGAATTACGTCTATGAGATAAGGCTGATAAAAAGAATCGCCCTCACTATCTTCATTTTTATCGATGCCTTCGATTTCATCCAATAAAACCGTGGTTTCTAAATACTGTGGCGGGTAAACCCAGTCCTTGTTTTTCGCGTCTGCTTGTGCGGCGATTAAGAATTGATTTAACGACAACAATAAGTATTCACTATCGATGCTGTCTTTCGGAAGGTTAATTTCTGCACCTATATTTATTATTGATTCTTGCGCATTTACGGCCTGTATGGGCATTAACAGGACCATTGCCAAAACGATTGTTTTCACATTCATAACGATTACTCTTATGTTCAGTTGTTATTAACTCACTTCACTAAAAGTAGGTGTAATTCCTTGGGCACCACCATCATTTGGGGCCGTTAACATGCGCTTTGAAGTGCATTAACAGATGAGCGTTTGAACAAAGGCTCCCCCAAACATGGGACAATAATCATGTTTCTGATGTTTCTTTAAACGCCTCCAAAACCTCCTAAGGGAGCACCTCTGGTGCATAAAAAATTACTCGCTCCGCGCAACTCCGCTGCTCCGCCACTCCGCGCGAAAACTTATTTCATTCTCGCGCGGAGTGGCGGAGCAGCAGAGTTGCGCGGAGAAAAAGAGGCAAGACACATTGCTACTTCTTTATCTTCGATATCGTAGTCCCAGTAGATTTTGCCGGTTTGTCCATATCCGCCAAAGCAAAGTCAATCGACGCCTGAATCAAGGCCTTCACTTTAGTGTTCCGATAGTCTGCTGGCGTCTTCACCGCCAGGTGCCGCATCAGCTTTCCGGTTCCAGTCAACAACTTATGAGGGTCCTCCAGCAGCGTACCTCGATTGAATCCAAGATTCATATGATTGGTGTATATCGGTATCATACAAAAGGCGTCAGACAGTCTTTCAGATACGGAGAAGGCGGCCGTCAGTGCGTGCGTGTGGTACAAGAGCTCGGTGCTGTCGGGATGAAGCTCTAGTATGTATTCTCTTAGATCGGAGAATAACGATATTAACGCTTGACTTTTCAGGTCTAGGTATTGCTGGAAGTCTGGGTGAATTGGTCTTGGGGTGGGCATGGGTATTTTTTGCTTTCTCCGTCTCATCGCGGCTACTCTCACAAAATACGCTAAAAACGACAGCTGTTTGAGCGTAGAACAACTGCCTTGCTCTTTCCACTGTCGCGTAGCGACTTCCCTTAGAGATTACCGGGGACAAAGTCCCCGGTAATGCACATTCTTAACTGCTTTTGATTGCCATTGGCAATCTGTGCATGCTTCTTCTTGTTCGCCCCGCACTTCGTACGGGGCAAACCTTAAGGGGAATCGCTACGCGATAAATACCGCCGGATAGAGAAAGCTCCTACTCCCCCCGCCAAACCAACCCCTTCCGATCAACCTCCAGCAACAAATACTCCGGATCAACCACCACCCGATCCGGCGCAGCCGGAAGCAAGAAACTAAACGTATTCCGCATACCATCCACCCGCACCTGCTGCAGGTCCAACTCCTGCTCCCCGGCATAGAAGCCAAGGCGGAGGTAATCCGCCAGCGGTAAGGACTGAAGGTCACCATCCGTAAGGGTGCGGCCGTCGGTATCGGCGAAAGATTTGGTGCCAACCGCATCAGAGCGGTACTTGATGGCCGTCAGATCAACGGTGACTTGGAACTGACCGTCCGGGGTTGGGGTGACGACGACGGATTCCAGGGTATTATCGTAGAGGGTAATGGTCTCAAAGTAATCATGGAGAAGGTACTGCAGCGAATCAGGGGTAACGGCGCGGAAGGCCTCGACGAAATCGAGGGAAGTGGCAAAAGGCGGTGGGGCGTTGCGGTACCGGCGTTCAAAACCAGCGACGGCTTCGTTGAACGTAGCCTCCCCCAGATAGTGATACAAAGCGTTGTAGGCAACGGAGGCCTTGCGGTAATTGAGGCGCTTTTGGTCCTTGCCAGCCAGAATGAGGGGCACCTCATCGGTACTGCGTGCCCGGTCCTGCAGGTAAAGCTCCTGCCAGAGTTTGAGGATCCCGCGGGAGAAATCGGGCCCAAACTCACGTTCGGTGATCCGGATGGCGAGGTAGTCCGCCATACCTTCAGTGATGACACTCCCTCCGGCCACATTGGCCGGGTCTACGCGATGACCCCACCAGTAGTGCGCCACTTCGTGCGCACCGGTAAAGAAGGGTACATTAAACACCTCATTGTTCTCGTGGTCGATGTCGCAAAGCAGCATCCGCTCCGAGTAAGGAATCAGGTTACCGTTCAGCGTGGCGTGGCTGCCGAAGCTGTTGGGAAACTCCATCATCTTGAGGCTTTCGTGTTCCAGTGGTCCGAAGATCGAACTGCAGTAATCAATGCTGGCACGTACGCCCTGGCGGATGTGGGGGATGTTTTCGCCGTGGGTGGGGTGGCAGTGGAATTCGAGGGGCATACCACCCGCCGTATCGCGTTGCGTTTCGTAGCGCCCCGACAGCCAGGAGACGTCACTGACGATGGGCTCGTCGGACCGATAATGGAAGTAGTTCCTTCCATCTTCTGTCCATTCATTTACCAGGTTGCCCATGGAGAAGGCCCGTTGATCACCACTGGTGCTGATCGTCGTTTCGTAGCGAATACCGCCCATAGTGTTGCTAGGAAAAGCATATCCCAGCAAAGTGGAATCGGTAGGTAGCTGCGGAGGCAGTTCTCTTGTTCCAAGGCCAAACTTCTTCCGCTTTTCGGTATTACCCAGAAAGGCATTACGGATTCCCAGACTCGGCAATATGTGGTAACCGAGCAGGTAGGTACCGTTGGTCTTTACCCGGTCGTTCGTTTTCAAGAGACCGTTTTCCTTGTTCCGGATGTCTACCTCAAGGACCATGGAATCTCCTTTTAGCAAAGGGGTGTTGAGCCTGACGATGGTATAGCGTAATTCCTCATCGTCGGTGATGACGGTATGGGGATTCCGGATTTGATATTCCCCTACATCTTTCAGGCTGGTGGCCAACAGAATAGTATCCAGGGGTTGATCTACTTTATTGACGAACCACAGGGTGCCTTCCGCCCGGTATTCGAAAGTAGAAGGATAGAGGTCCATATCGAGTTTGACACGGACCAGGCGAGGTTGCATCATATCGAAGTACTGGCCGTATTCCAGCTCGTTTTTGGCCAGAAATGCGTCGTATTCCGCATCACTGAGGTTGGCGAAGCTACTGTAGGCATCGTGGTAATGCAGTCCGGCGCCCAGGCCGATGAAAGCTACCAGTCCGGCGAGCATCGCCATCCGAAGTGGTCGCTTGCCCTTAACCATACTTTGCATCCTGCGTGCGCGCCAAGAAAAGACATAGCCGCGTTTCCACAACAGTAAACTCCCTCCCAACAGCATCAGCCCACCAACGAACCAGTAAAACTTGTAAGAGAAGTAATACAGCAAGCCGGGTTCGTAGCCAAAGAAATCTGAGTACGGGAAGCCCAGCAAGGTGCCCGGCACGCTGTTGAACTGGAAGATGCCCGCTTGTAAAAAGGGCCATTCCATAAACTTGCCTACCTCGGCAACCACCCCGAAACAGAAGGGAAGAATGAGCAAGACAAAAAAGCCCAAATAGAGGTTCCGGAACAAGGTATGGATGAAGGTGGCCATACAGGCTGCGATGAGGAAATGGATAAAGTGCAGACCGAAAAGCTCGAACATATAATGACCGATCTCGTAGCGGCCGTAGCCACTCACCGTCTGGTTGAGGATGCCGGCCACCATCACAATGGCGAGCAAAAGCAACTGGACTTTTGCCACGGCCAACAGCCGGGAAAGCATCAGTACCCAATCGGGCTGTGGCGATACGTCGACGAGGTCGCCCATCCGGCTGGTCTGACCCCGGTACGCCAGCACACCGACGTATAAAAAGGTCACCAGGTTGATCACGAAGCTGAAGATGAACATCGGTACCGAGAGCATCGTCGAGGTCGTCGGTTGGATCTCAAAGCCGAACATCGGGTTCATCTGGCTCTGCTGTAGGAAGACGAGTAAGAATCCACCAACCAAGAGGGCGGCAAAGGGCCAACTGAAGACGATGAAACGGAAGTCGGTGTTGGAAAGGGCCCAGGTAGTTTTTAGGCGGGTTGGGAAGGTGAAGTTTAATCCCCCTCCCAACCCTCCCCACGGGGGAGGGCTTTTTAAAACGCTGCGCGTTTTGGGAATCCATATCTCGCTACCCGCCCGACGGCCCTCCTCTCCGGGTCGCTGGCCCGGAGGAGTAGCCGTCCGACGGGAAGGCTGGCGGCCAAATTGGCTGAAGCTGAAGCCTCGCCACGCCGACCAACAAAGCAGCAAACTCACCCCCAGCCACAACAGCCGGTTGGCAATGACCAGGCCGGTAAGCGGGACAGCCAGTACGTTACGCTCCGCGATGGTCCAGTATTTCACCGCGCTCTTGACGCCCGTCATCCCCGTGGGATCGAGCAAGGCAGCGACGGTCTCCAGGTCACTTCCGCCCAGCATGCTTCCCATTAAAGCCTGCACCATAACGACGATGATGATGGCGATAAAAGCCAGGTAGACGTTGCGCGTTCGCAGCACGATCCAGAAAACGAGGGCACCGAACAGTAAAACGTTCGGCAGCAGAAAAACGCCGTAGAGCAACAGGTAATGCAGTGCATTGAAAGGCCGGATCACCTCCGCCTCAATGCCCGGCATCATGGCCCCCAGGCTAAAGCCCAGGCCTATGCCACACACGATGATGGTGACCACCAACATGGCGCTGCCAAATTTGGCGACCAGGTAATCTCTTTTCGTGAGTGGGTAGGAAAACAGAACGGTGTACATCCGGCTTTTGTAATCCCGGTAAATGGCTGCGCCAATGATGGTCGGCAGCAGAAAGAGCAAGAGGTTATTAAGGTAAGTCGACATGAACAGCAGCCGGTAGCTGGAGTTGATGACTTCGGCGTTGTCTCCGCCCGTCGCTTCGCCGGCCGTCCCCCACATCGTGATGAACGAAATGCCGAAGAGGACCAGGCCGAATAGCCAGGGAAGGGGCTGGCGAAGCCAGTGTTGGAGTTCGTGCTTGAAGATGGTGGGTAGCATTTGGTTTTTAGTTTTTAGTGTTCAGGATTTAGTGTTCAGGATTCAGGGTTCAGTATTCAGGATTCAGGGTTTAGTATTTAGTGTTCAGGATTTAGGATTCAGGGTTCAGGGTTCAGGGATCAGGGTTGCAGTAAGGAAATGGCTGGCTGAGCACTGAATTCTGATTACTAATGCTGACCTCTAAGCACTGAATCCTGATTACTTCTTAGCGCAGCAAAATAAACGTCCTCCAACGTAGGCGTGACCACCCTAAACTCAGGCATTCCGATATCCGCCAGCACCCGAATCCGGAGGCTGTTGTCCCGGTTATAAGCGGAGGAGAGGACGGTATGTCGATTCTGACAATCGGGCAATTCGGCAGCAGAAATATTGGTCGTCCAGATTTTGCCTTCCAGGTTTTCGATGGCGGTTTCGGGGGTGGCGTGCAACAGCAGTTGGCCGTGGTTGAGCACTGCCATATCAGTACAAAGGTCTTTGATGTCATCAACGATGTGGGTGGAGAAAATGACGATACTCTCGGTGCTGATGGCCCGCAAGATGTTGAGAAAGCGCTGGCGCTCGGTGGGGTCGAGGCCGGCGGTGGGTTCGTCGACGATGATCAATTTGGGGTTATTCAGCAGCAGTTGCGCGATGCCGAACCTTTGCTTCATTCCGCCGGAGTAACTGCTGACGGAAGTGCGCCGTACATCGGTGAGGTTGGTAACTTCCAGGCAGTAATCAATCATTGCCCGGCGTTCTTTCTTCCCGGAGATGCCCTTGAGGCGGGCGAGATAATCGAGCAAGCGTTCGGCCGAGATACGCGAATACACGCCGAATTCTTGCGGCAGATACCCAAGGGTTTTCCGCAGCGTCATCGGGTCGTTGAGCAGGTCGATGTCACCGAAGCGCATGCTCCCGGCATCAGGCTGTTGTAGGGTAGCGATGGTTCGCATCAGGGTAGACTTCCCCGCCCCATTGGGGCCGAGCAGGCCGAACATCCCCGTATTAATACTTAAGGACAGTTCACTCAGGGCACGAGTCCCGTTGGGGTAGGTTTTACTTATTTGTTGAAGGTCAAGTTGCATGGCGTTTCTATTTGATGGGACAAACATGAGGGCGACGGCGCGCAGGTGCAGGGGAAGGATGACGAAAGCAGGGTTTTGCGTGATGAAGGGGGTTCGACCTTAATCGGTAAAATCCTTCCTCTCATCAGCATTTCACCGCATTTCACCACGTAAATGCCCCAATATGCCGCATTGCCTACGTTCTTTACCAAATGCAAGCCGCCCTTTCTACCTTCACGGACTACCTTCACCGCACCACTACCTGGCTGTTTCTAACCGTCATTCTCCTGTTCAGTTATATACTGACCCAGGCGGCAGGTAGTGGAAGCCCGACAGTTTATCTCAGGTTCGTGGGCAGCCTGGCCATGATCAGTGCACCGATTTTGGTCTTTGCTTCAATGGGCCTAAAGCCAGGCAGTAAAATTTATAAGGTGATGGCTGCAGCCGTCTTTGGCCTATTTACCATTGGCATACTCCTTTATAACCCAACTATTCAGAACCTCACTTTTACCAGGTACCAACTGGAGGCCGATAGCTTCTCCAATTTAAATGCCGTCAGGCTCCTTTTTGCCGCCTTTCTCCTGCTACAGGGACTCCTCTGGTGGCAACATCGAAGCGTAACCGCCACACTGTTTTCTGGATGGTTTCGCAAGCTCAGCATGTTCTGGCTGGCCGTGATCGTAATTGCCGCCTTTTGCGCCGGGCTTACCTTCATGAGTAACCCTTTTCAGGAAGCGACAGCCCCATTAAGTCCCGTAGGGAAGTTGGGAATATACCTGTTAGTAGTCATTCAGACCTTCCTCGTTTATTTCCCCTACTACCTGATTTACCACGTCCATCATCATTACTTATTTCGTGGCCTGCTTCAACAACGCGGGATACTCCATTACGCTATGGGAGCAATCGCCCTCTTACTAACATTCACCCCGCTACACGCTGTATTTGCGGCTATAGTGCCGGCCACCGGCACTTACTTCATTCACCCGGCGGGTTTTGTCGACGGACTTGTGAACGACATCAATCTAAGTCTGAGTTTTAGTATCTTTCTTTTTTCGCTCCCCCTCATCATCATCGTGGAGTGGTCCCGCAAAGAACGGGCCCTCAGTCAGCTGCGGGCCGAACAGGCCTCCACCGAGTTGGCCCTGCTTAAAGAGCAGATCAACCCACACTTCTTCTTCAACACCCTGAACAACCTCTACGCCATGAGCCTCACCCAGGAGGTCAAAACACCGGAAACCATTCTTAAGCTTTCCGGCCTTATGCGGTTCGTCATTTATAAGGGTAAGGAAGACTTTGTCAGGCTTAAGGAAGAAACAGCCTATTTACAGGACTATCTCGACCTGCAAACACTTCGCCTGCACAAAGAAGCAGACCTCCATTTTACGAAGGTAATTGCCAACGAGGAATTACCCATTGCTCCCATGTTACTCATCACACTACTCGAAAACGCCTTCAAGCACGGTATTGAGCCCGCCGAAGAAGCCTGTTTTCTGCATGCTCACCTGGAGGCAACCAAAGACGTGATTATTTTTTCCACACACAACTCAAGGCCTCCGAATCTCCCCCCTACCCCTCCCGGCATCGGCCTGCAGAATCTTCGCCGCCGGCTGGAGCTCCTGTACCCAGAATGCCACGAACTCTCCTTCCAGGAAACCGCCACGGATTACGAAGCCACCCTCATCATCCGACTATGACCATCAAAGCCCTAATTATCGACGATGAGCCGCTGGCCCATAAAGTTATCCTTCAGTACGCCACTGACATCCCCTTTCTGGAGATCGTCGGCCAATGCTATAAGGCTTCTGAAGCCTACCCTCTACTCGAAAACAGCGAGGTTAACCTCCTGTTTCTAGACATTAATCTCCCCAGACTCAAGGGCCTTGATTTCCTCCGTACACTGGAGCGCCCACCACTGGTTGTCGTCACCTCCGCCTACGAAGAGTACGCCCTGGAAGGCTATGAGCTGCGGGTAGCAGACTACCTGCTGAAGCCCTTCTCCTTCGAGCGTTTTCTTAGGGCGATGGGTACCGTCAGGTCAGCGCTGAATAATGTCCCCCAGGGCGACAAAGGCACAACTCCTGCTGCCCTCACGGAAACATCTGGAGATCACCTTTTCGTTAAGGTCGATAAGCGCCACCTCCGCATTCCCTTCGCCGACATTGTCTACCTCGAAAGCTACGGCAACTACGTTAAGATATGGACCGGTACCAGCTTCCATTTGACCCCACGTACCCTAACCAGTTTCGTTGAAGAATTGCCCGCCAATTTTGTCCGCATCCATAAGTCTTATTTGATCAATAAAGACCATATTGATTACGTAGAAGGCGCCATGATGGTGATGAAGAATAAACAAATGTTGCCAGTGGGAAAGAACTTTCGGAAGGTGGTGCGGGAGTGGTTGGGGTAAAATTAAAAAAGGGTGGAAGCACCTTTAGCACTCCCACCCATTCGGTGTAATCAACGCTCCGCAATTCACGAAGCATTTATAGCATTACTTCCCACCACGGCCACGGCTGCTGGAAGAGCGGCTGGGCGAAGCACTCCGGCTGGAGCTGGAGGTAGAGCGACTCGGAGAAGCACTGCGGCTGCTGGAAGAGCGACTCGGAGATACACTGCGGCTACGACTGCTGGAAGAGCGGCTGGGCGTGTAGCTGCGGCTTGGTGTAGCAGAACGCGTAGAGCGCGTAGCCGAACGACTTGGCGTGTAGCTGCGGGATGAGCGGCTTGGGCTAACAGAACGCGTCCGGCTTGGAGTCGTTGCGGTACGTGTACGACTTGAGGAAGTAGTAGTACGGTTAGGCGTGGCACTCCGGCTGGAAGATGGACGAACCGTGGTACGGCTGCGGTCGATGCGGCTGGAAGAAGCAGCACGGGCAGATGGCGTAGAGCGCGTCGTCTGGCTCCGGCCTACAGAACGGGTCGTTGTTGGACGGGTAGAAGTACGGTTGGCTGTAGTACCACGAGTGGCAGAACGACCAACGGCAGCTGATGGCGTAGAACGCGTTGCCGTAGTACGGCTGATGCGGTTGGCAATCGAAGTTGAGCTGCCACGGGGGCGGGCAACTGAGCTACGGTTGTTGACGACCGTGTTTACGTTATTGGTAACGTTGTAGTTGACGCCACCACCGAAAGTGGGAGGACAAGCGTAGCCACCACCGAAAGCACTGCCGCCGAAGCCGCCACCATTCCAGGAGTTACCGAAGCCACGGTTGAAACCGTTATTCCAGCCATTGTTCCAGCCGTTGCCGAAACCGCGGTTGAAACCATTGTTCCAGGAGTTACCCCAGCCACGGTTGAAACCGTTGTTGAAACCACGGTTCCACGGGCTACCGAAGCCAACGTTGACGAATCGCGTACCGAAGGCTGTGCGAATCGGGCGGTAGTAGCTACCCGTGTTGTAAATCAATACAGTAGTACCGGCATTACGGAAAGCAGGGTTGTAGTAACCAGCGTCCACGTAGTACGGGTCGTAGTAATTAAAACCACTCAGGGGGCGACGGAAACGTCGGATACGGCTGCTGTACTCGTAGTCGTACGAATCATCATCGTAGTTGTAATCGTTCTCAGCGTAAGACTCATCGTCGTAGTTGTCGTCAGCATAGTAGCTTTCAGACGAAGAATACTCCGTTGAATTGAAATCGCTGGGGTTGTAATAGACGTCGTCGTACTGGGCCATGGCCGGTGACGCAACGAACAGTAAAGCCAGAAGGCTAAAAACTGTAGTGAAGATGCTTTGCTTACGCATGATGTTAGAGTTTTGATGTAATCCGTGAGTCTGCCACTTATTACAAGGTCGAAAGTAGTACTTTTGTGCCTTCCATTTGGTTAAGGAGGGCTTAAAGCCGTAAAAACAAGCGTTAAATCGCTTCGGGACGACGGAAAAAGCAACTTTCTCCTCTGCCAGACGGCTTTATGGTTCAATTTTTGGTCACAACTTCATGTTTCCAGAAAATGAATTTGGCGCGAACGCCGGTGCAATGTATGAGACGAAAGGAGCAGTGTTTGGTAACATTGCTGCTTTGCAAAACTTTTTCTTTGCACCTGCGGCCCCGCATTATATAAAACGTTGACACACAAGATATAGTTCAATATGGCAAGTGCCGTTACTCCCAGAGAAGAAGATTACAGTCAGTGGTATCTCGACATTGTAAAGAACGCCAACCTGGCCAGCAATTCCGCCGTGCGGGGTTGTATGGTGATCAAGCCTTATGGCTTCGGCATCTGGGAGCGTATGCAGCGTCAGCTCGATGACATGTTTAAGGAAACCGGCCACCAAAATGCCTACTTCCCCCTCTTCATCCCCAAGTCCTTTCTGAGCCGTGAAGCCGCTCACGTAGAAGGCTTCGCTAAGGAGTGTGCCGTAGTCACCCATCACCGGCTGATGAACGACCCCAACGGGGAAGGCGTTGTCGTTGACCCAACCTCCAAACTGGAGGAAGAACTGATCGTCCGGCCTACTTCCGAGACCATC
Source organism: Lewinella sp. (assembly GCA_045110355.1). GTDB lineage: Bacteria > Bacteroidota > Bacteroidia > Chitinophagales > Saprospiraceae > Neolewinella. The sequence goes on from JBGCFZ010000469.1 coordinate 16,526, forward strand.
ATCTGGAACACTTACCGGGATTGGATCACCAGCTACCGGGACCTTCCGTTACTGGTCAACCAGTGGGCCAACGTCGTCCGTTGGGAAATGCGCACCCGCCTCTTTCTCCGTACCGCCGAATTCCTCTGGCAGGAGGGCCACACCGCCCACGCCACGGCTGAAGAGGCCCAGGAAGAAACCCTGCAGATGCAGGAGGTCTACGCCACCTTCTCCGAGCAATACATGGCCATGCCCGTCATCCGTGGCGTCAAGACTGCCAACGAGCGTTTTGCCGGTGCCGTCAACACCTATACCATCGAAGCGATGATGCAGGACGGTAAGGCCCTGCAAGCTGGCACCAGCCATAATCTGGGGCAGAATTTTGCGAAGGCATTCGACGTGAAGTTCGCTAACGAAAACAACAAAGAGGAGTACGTTTGGGCCACCAGCTGGGGCGTCTCCACCCGCCTCATCGGCGGCTTAATCATGACCCACTCCGACGACGAAGGCCTCGTTCTTCCTCCCCGCCTGGCCCCCATCCAGGTGATCATCGTCCCCATCCCTAAACCCAACGAAGTGCTTAACGCCAAGGCCGAAGAGCTGATGGCGGAGCTGAAGGCCAGGGGCATCAGGGTTCAATACGACAACGACAAGAAGAAGCGTCCTGGCTTCAAATTCGCCGAAAGCGAACTGAAGGGCATTCCCGTGCGCCTCGGCCTCGGCAAGCGCGACCTGGAGAACGGCACCATTGAAGTGGCCCGCCGCGACACGAAGGAGAAGACCAGCCAGCCGCTCGAAGGCATCGTCGACCACGTTGAACAGCTGCTCACAGACATTCAGGACAACCTGCTGCAAACCGCCATCGACTTCCGCGAGCAAAATTCTCATCAGGTAGACACCATGGAAGAATTTCAGGAAATCCTGAAGCGAGATATTCCTGGCTTCATCTACGCTCACTGGGACGGCACCACCGAAACGGAGCTGAAGATCAAGGAGATGACCAAAGCCACCATCCGCTGTATCCCTAACGACGCACCGGAGGAAGATGGCAAGTGTATCCTTACCGGTAAACCCTCTAAGCAGCGGGTTATTTTTGCTAAGGCTTATTAAGTCAAAGTGCTTAAATAAACAGACTGATCGAAGGGCTTCCAGCCCCGGCTCCATAGCAATGAGTCGGCCCTGGAGGCCCTTCGTTTATTACCACTTGCCCCCCTGCGAGTGCCAAGACATCCCTGCAGCCATACGTTCCAAGCTGGGGTATGCCCCGATCACGTTAAACTTCTTATTCACCAGCAGGTAGGTAGAATTCGGAAAAATCGCCCATCTGTCCAGCGAGGGAACCTTCTTATTTGGCACATGCAGGCCGTGCAGCCATTTGAATTTACGGTCCTTGACGTAAAGACTCCACAGGGCAGGACTATCTTCACTCGTCAGGCTGATTATTGACATTTTCTGCAAGACGGAATCGATGGCTGGTGATTCCATCAAAGCATCATGATTTTTCTGGCTGACCGGATTATCCCTTTGGTAGATTTCCAATAAAAAGAACTCCGATTCGGGTTCTGGCAAAGCCCTCTTTCTTCGCTTGGCATCCTGAAATTCAAGCTTTTTAAAAAATGCTGGCTTTTGGCTTCCCAGTAGTTTTGCGTGCGCTAGCAAGGGAGCAAAACTCGGGTGGGCACGCACAGGGTCAGACCGATCCGCCAGGGTTCTCCACAATTCATAAGCATCATTTTGCGTCAGGTTCGGCATACCTAAATACGCCTCTACAAATCGCAGAACGACCAGATCTTCTACCCATATTGAAATCGTTCTGGCTAGCTCAAATTTTCTAAGGTCAAGGCCTTGAAGTGCGAGAATTGTCTGTACCTTTTTCCGGTACCACTTGTCAACCTCCGACAGCCCGACGGAGTCTATACTCATCTGCCCCGCAGTAACGGACAAATAAACATCCGCACTCGGTGGGTCAACCCAACAAGTACTTTTCCCGAAAGACCTGCCACGAGCGAACGTTTCAATCGTTAGCTCATCTACGGGCAGTAGAAGTTTGATGTCCAGCAGCAACGTATCCGCTGGAAACGCAAAACCATAGGGCACCTTATCGGTGCTGGTATTTATGGCTATACTGTCAATATACCTACTTTCACTCCCCTTGATAAAGGCAATACTTGCCTTATCGAATTTCAGTGGGTCTGGATAAACAATTTGGGCGCGGACGCCAGTGCAGAGAAGGGTAAAAAAAGCAAGGGACAGGATCAGGGACTTCATAGGCTACAAACTTAAAAAGTTTGCCGGAGGAAAAGCGTTATGAAAAAACTAAAAGTTGAGCTCATCACTACTCAAATAACGCCTCCAGCGTAATCGATTGGTTAATCACCTCACCAACTTGTGTTTTCGAAGCAGGTCCTTTGAAAGAAATCATGAAGCTAAATATTACCTTGTTTGTTCCGGAAAGTTCTCTAAACGCTTCTTTTCGCTCTTCTAATCTCTGAAGTTCTTTCGGGTTGAAAGCGATCGGGAATCGGTAAAATTTGAACTCGCACAAATTGATCGCTTTATCCAGCTTCCTGAGGACATAAAACACGCTGGTTTAGTAATTTTGCTCCATGCAAAAACACCTGGTAGAAATCAAAGCCCACACCACCCGTACCGCCGAACAACGTGCCTTACTATTGGCCAAAGGAGCTGAGTCCAAAGGGACCGACCATCAAGTCGATCATTATTTTAACGTTCCAGCAGGCAGGTTGAAACTCCGCAGCGGCAACATTGAACACAGCCTCATTTATTACCAACGCAGCAATCAGGCTGGCCCAAAAGACAGTTCCGTAGCCCTTACCAGCATCGAAAGTCAGGAACTCGCCGACAGTGTTGCAGTGACCCTAAACCAGGCCCTTGGCACCTGGGTAAAAGTGGACAAGCAGCGGGAGATTTATTTCATTGGCAACGTCAAATTTCACCTGGACGAAGTGATCGGCCTGGGCAGCTTCCTTGAAATTGAAGCCATTGGAAATTCTTCCGACCAGCGGGAGGACCTTCTCAAACAATGCGAGGAATACATGGCTTACCTGGGCGTACGGGAGGATGAGCTGGTGGAGAATAGTTATAGCGATCTTTTGGACAACTCAAATTAGACGCTCAAGTGCTTCGCATTTGGCTTTGCTCGTTTCGCTGTCTTCGAGTGTCCTTAAGCATCGGTCGGATGGCTAGCCGCCAGCCGACTTCGTCGACTTTTTGGGGGCCGTCGGGCCGGTTGTTGAATAGCTGTCAATACGTCGTACAAGTATGCGTTAGCCCTGCCCCATGAGGAGGGGTTGGTGAGGTAATTTCAAGCTGAACGAGGTTATACTGGGCTCGGGCCACCCCAAGTGATCGAGTCCAGTGTAATAAGGATGCGTAGTGACGTTTTTCTGGCAGACGTAAAAAGTGTCTACGCCTCATGTCGGTACCACATCAAAATAGCCCCAAAGGCCGTAATCAAGGCCATCAGCACGGTGGTCATCTTAATGCTCAGCTGTAGGTAATTACTGAAATTACGGATGGCTTCTGCCTGGGCGGGGTATGCGGGGATGATCTCATCCTCCACCCGTACTTTGCTAAAAATCTGAGACGGAGTGAAATCTACTTCGTTCTTCACCAGCACCCGGTAAGCGCGCAACACCTTGGCCCGGAAGTAAAGGTTGACCCCCAGCATAGCAATGAAAAGGGCACAAACAATGGTAATCAGTAAAAGGCGCATGCAATTTGGTTGGGTAAGGGCGAAGATACCGCTTTCATTTTCCTGAAAAGCCAATTACCTTGCAGCCATGCCCCGCCGCCCCAAAAAAGTCCACGAACAACGAGACACGTTGTACTTCGGAGACCTGCAAGTACCCGTTCGGGTAATTACGGAGTCTGGCCGGTACAACACCCGTGCATCCGTTACGTCAAAAGCCATGATTATTCGTCTGCCCCGGCAGCTGTCTGAAAGTGATCGGGCTACTCAACTACGGAACATGCTCCAGTGGGCCCGGGAGCTTCATACCAACCAGCCGGAAGCATTTGCTCATTTCCGAACGGCAAAAATGGCCAGTCGGTACCGCTTCAGTATCCGGGGCAAGGAATACCACATCACCGTAGATCAACATGAGTTGCGCAGCCACCGCATCTTAAAAACCGGAGAAGGCCAGCTTCAGATATTACTGAACGCCAACGACGCACGTGCCGCCAGCGGAAAAATTCTCCCGAAGCTATTGGCGAAATATTTCGGAGGCATTTATTTGCCGGACGTGGCCCGGAGGGTCCACGAATTGAACGAGGCCCATTTTCGCCGCCCCATCAACAACGTCAAATTATCCGACACTTATTCCCGTTGGGGAAGTTGTTCCCACAAAGGGAACATTAACCTGGCTACCCGCCTGCTGCTGGCTCCGGATGAAGTCTTTGACGCGGTCATCATCCATGAGTTAGCTCACCTCGTGGAACAAAACCACTCTTCCAGATTCTGGGCACAGGTAGCCAGGGCATTACCCAACTACCTTGAGTACGACGAATGGTTAAAAGATCACGGAAAGTCCCTGTTGTTTCAGCCCACGGCCATTGATGTTGCCTAGAGCAGTTACTTAATTAAAGTTGCCTTCCATTGAGTAATTTTGCGGTTCATACATCCCCTACTCTGACATGCGTATTTTTTCTATTCTGATATTCTCCTTACTGCTTTCCAGCTGTGTAACTAAAAAGAAGTTCAACGAAATGAGTTCCTCCTTTCAGGAAGTCATCGATGTACAGTTACACAATACCCAATGGCAACAGGATAGTATGCTGACCCTGATGCTGGCCCTCGAACGTTCCCGGGGAAACAATGATGCATTACTGATTACCCAGGACAAGCTGCAGGATCGGCTCGCTGTTCAGGAAGACGAACTCGATAATTTGAAAGGGAACCTAACTTCCACCAGTAGCCGAATGAGCCAACAATTAGATCGGCTGAAAAAGGAGAAAGGGGCCGCCGAAGCGGCGGCAGCAGATTTACTCCGGCGGCAAGACAGCATCATCGCCGAGTTTCAATTCAGCGTAGAAGATGCCATGAACGTCATCGTCGAATCGCTGGATTCTACCTATGCGGGAGGTGGTTACACCGTTTCGCTAAATGCAGGTGACCTCACCTTTAGTGTGCAGGAAGATTTTCTGTTCAAGCCCCGCAGCGTGAATAAACTCACGGAGGAGTCCCCCGCAATATTTCGGTCGGTAATGGATGCACTGCAACGTGATCCGCTGTTGAAACTGATGATCGTTGGTCATACGGACAATCAGCCTAACCCACGCCGGAACACCAGTAACCAGGAATACGGCGCCCTCAGGGCAAACTTCCTCGCCGAAGAATTTGCCAATACTTATTACCTCAGTTCCAACCGGGTCATTCCCGCCAGTCAGGGGGAGTTTGCCCCCATCAAATCCAACGCAACGCCCGAAGGGCAGCGCGCCAACCGACGGATAGATTTTGTTTTGCGGAATAATGTTGGTAACCTGCTTAGGGCTTTGGAGCGGCTTAAGGAATAGTTGTGGGCTGCTCAAAAATACATCAATAAGATAACACTTTATTAAAAAGTAAACTATTTGCGTTTTAATTCGTATCTTTAGTCATAATCCCTTTTCACTATGATCGAGCACATCGACGCTACCAAAGTTCTTTTCCTTGACATCGAGACCGTCAGCGGTCAACCTTCATATGACGACTTGGACGACACCTTTAAATACCTTTGGAGCCACAAAGCGCCCAGTGCTCTCAAACGCTATGGCGAAGAATTAACGGAGGAAGAGCTGGCCGATAGTTACGTAGACAAGGCTGCCATCTTCGCCGAATTCGGAAAGATTGTCTGTATCAGTGTAGGCGCGGTGTATCGTGACAAAGATAAGCGGTTAAAGATCCGGTTGAAATCCTTCGCTAATCGGGACGAAAAGATTCTGCTGCAGGATTTTAGTGCTATGCTCGACCAGTATTACGGCAACATCCACAAGCAATTCATCTGTGGACACAACATCAAGGAATTTGACGTTCCTTATATGTGCCGTCGCCTGCTGGTCAATCAGCTTCCCATGCCCAAAATGCTCGATATTGCCGGCAAGAAACCCTGGGAGACCAACCACCTCGTAGACACCCTGACCCTGTGGAAATTTGGTGATTTCAAATCTTACACCTCCCTTAAGCTACTCGCTGGTGTGCTGGGCTTCCCTACTCCTAAAGATGACATCGACGGTAGTCAGGTCGGCCGCGTCTTCTGGGAAGAAGACGATCTGGAGCGCATTGCTACCTATTGCGAGAAAGATGTGTTGGCCACGACGCAGTTGTTCTTCCGGTACCAGTTGAAGCCTTTGTTGGAGGATGATCAGGTGCAGGTGGCGGAGTAGTGAGTCTTTGATTTGGCGAGTTACTGAGTGGCTACCGCATGGGAGTGCTCGCTGCGCTCGTCTGGGTACCATCTTCCACCACTGCTCCTTAAACCTTATTCTGCATCCTGCGGCCGCGCCCTTATTAGTTTAGTGGCTAAGCATTACAAAACAGTAAAATGAATCTCTCAAAAAAACATATAAAAAAGAAGAGGCAGCACCGACTAAAGAGCTTGAACGTAGAGAGATGGAGGTTAAAGGTTTCATTTACGCAACTGTGGTATTCTCTCACGGTTGGAATGCCCCAAGTGAAATCTTTAAGTGAGAAACCGTTTGAAATAATAAAAATATCAGACAAGGCCTAATATTACAGCTCGCTATATTCGTTTAATCAAGCCCCATCCTATTACTACTCACTAATTCGCTAAGGTGAGCACCCGAAGGGTAGCGAACGGCACTTGCTGCAGCCACTCACCAACTCACTAATTCACCAACTCAGTGACTCCCTAGGCCAGCACCTGATACACCACCATAGCCGAAACATAAGCCAGCACCGTCATGAACGTAAACTGAATGATTGGCCATTTCCAGCCACCGGTTTCCCGTTTCGTAACGGCCAGGGTCGACATACACATCATGGCAAAGACATAGAAAACCAGGAGGCTCCAGGCGGTCGCCTGGTTGTAGACGGACTGGCCCGTACGCGGGTTGATTTCAGCCGCCATTTTTGCACGGATCCGAGGGTCTTCCTCATCGGCATCTCCTACGGAATAGATGATGGCCATGGTGCCAACGAAGACCTCCCGAGCGGCAAAACTGGAGAACAGGGCGATACCAATTTTCCAGTCGTAGCCCAGTGGTCGGATAACCGGCTCGATGAATTTGCCCAAGTGGCCAGCGTAACTGGCCTCAAGTTTTTCACTGGCAAGGAGGTTGGCTGCGTCGGCCTCGTTCAGCCCATCTGTTTCCGTGAGTTGCTCCACTCTCGCTTCGGCCTCTGCCATAGCGCCCGATGGTCCATAAGTGGACAAGCCCCACAACACAATACTTACCAGCAGGATGATTTTACCGGCCTCGACCATAAAGGTTTTCACCTTTTGCCAAACGGTGAGTCCAACGTTTCGCCATACCGGTGTGCGGTAATCGGGCATCTCCAGCATCAGGAAGCTACGCTCACTGGTTTTCAGCACCAGTTTAAACAGCAGCGCAGAAAACATGGCGGAGATAATGCCCAGGAAGTACAACCCGGCGAAGGCCAGGCCCTGGTAGCCGAAGCCCCAGAAGGTTCCGTCGGGCACCGCAAAACTGATGAGGATGACGTAGACGGGAATCCGGGCCGAACAGCTCGTCAGTGGCGTCACCAAAATCGTCAACAATCGTTCTTTCCAGTTGGCAATGGTTCGGGTGCTCATGATGGCCGGGATGGCACAGGCATGACCACTGATAAGGGCCACTACCGAGCGACCGTTGAGGCCAAAACGCTGCATCATGCTGTCAAACATATAAGCCGCCCGGGCCATATAGCCAACTTCCTCCAGAATAGAAATAAAGAGAAAAAGGATGGCAATTTGTGGGACGAAGACCAGTACACCTCCAAGGCCGGCGATGACGCCATCGGTCAACAAATCCGTTAACCACCCTTCTCCAAGTGTACTACGAACCCCCTCGCCAAGCTGGCCGAAAAGCCATTCGATGCCGTTCATCGGCAACTCAGCCCAGGCAAAAAGCGCCTGAAAGAGCAGGAGCATCAGGGCGACGAAGATTATTGGTCCGAAGATGCGGTGCGTCAGGATCCCGTCGGCGCGGTCGCTGGCCGATGCTTTATCTCCGGCGTAGCGCACCGTGTCTTTCACAATCGGCTCGAAGGCATCGTAGCGTTCCATCGTTTCCTCCACTTGCGCACGTAGGCTGTGAAAGCCGTTTTTCACGCGGGCGTTCTGTACTTTATGGCGAAGTTCCTCGGGAATATGGGCCAGCCAACTGGCGTGGTGCGTGAGCAACAAGGCATGGTAATCGTTCCGAGCGGGGAGGTCTTGACGAAGGTCCGTCAAAACATCACGGGCAAGTACGCCAGGTTCATAAAAGGCCTCTTCGGGTCGGAAGGCCTGTGGATCACGCAGTAAATCGCCAATGGCCTTTTTCAGTTCATCCACCCCCCGGCTTTCGCGAGCACTTACGGGAACTACGGGGACGGCGAGTTTTTTGCTTAGCCGGACAACGTCTACCTGTAGGCCGTTTTCTTCGATCAGGTCCGCCATATTCAGTACCAGAATCATCGGAAGATCCAAGTCCCTCAACTGGGTAAAAAGCAGTAAGTGCTTATCCAGTTTGGTCACATCGGCCACGTAGAGAATGGCGTCGGGAAATAGATCACCCTTGGGGTTCGTCAGCTCCTGCACAACGAGGCGCTCGTCGAGGCTGGTAGGATAACAGCTGTAAGCACCTGGAAAATCAACCAGTTCTACTGGTGGAAAATCTGCAATTTTCAGCGTACCTGATTTTTTCTCCACCGTTACGCCGGGGAAATTACCGATGCGCTGTCGCAAACCGGTCAGTAGGTTGAAAAGGGAGGACTTTCCGCTGTTGGGGTTACCGACCAATCCGACGACCGGCGCAGCATTTACTTGATCATTATGCATGCCAGCTCTTGCTTGCGGAGGGCCACACAGTGGCGGTCAATTTTCACGTACCAGCTGCCACCAAAAGGGCCCTTACGCACAAGGCGAAGACGGGAGCCCGGACGCACACCTATGTCCAACAGTTTTCCCGCCAGATTCTCGTTCGTAAACCTTTCTATGGTGCCGGACATGCCGGCGACGAAATTGGAAGCTGCGGTACTGCGAATGAATGGCATAGCTTGCTTTTTGACTGGTTCGACTAAGGAACGCAAATATAGGAAGGATTGGTCTATTTTGAGGTGGTCTAAATAAAATATGACGTTCTTCTGGCAAGAAGGAAGGGGATAAGGGGGGAAAGGAGGCAGGAGGGACAACGGTTGATGATTTATCATTTCACTTTCCCCCTTTTTCCTTTCCACTCTTTTTAGGGCGCGGCCGCAGGTGCAAAGAACGGTTGAGGAGTGAGCTTCGCTGCTGCCTGCGGCCCTGTTCTCGATCGGACTACAAGTCCTCTACCGGAGACCTCAAACCTCGCACCGTCAACAGCTTGCACCTCCCGTCCGTAAACTCCTGTTTCATGGTATACCGATCAAACATGTATTCCCAGGTGTTGGTGTGGCATACCACTACGCGGTCTCCGGCGGCAAAGGCGGCATCAGCGGGTTGCTCCGTCACCACCAGCGGCGGGCGAAGCCGGCGCATTCGTTTGAGGGAGATGTCTTTCCCGCGGCCTCGTTCGCGTTCCACATAAAAGCGGGCGTTGGGGTGGTAGTCGTCGATTAGTACAGTATACGGTGGTTGCACCACATCCCCCTTACGCATAAAAATCCGGAAACCTGCTTTACGGAGGGGGGTCTCCTGATGGTCCCGGGGGTTCATTATCCGGTGCGTGATCAGTACCATTGGAGCGACGAACAGGCCAGCAAGTAACGCAATGGCAACGAGTTTACCTCGGGTGCTGCCGATCTTTTGGGCGAGCAGGTCGGCCAGGTGAAAGGCACCAGCCCCCATCAGCATACCAAGCAATGGCAGCACCGGGCTTTTGTACCAATAAAGCTTGGTAGCAGCCATAGAGATGATGACCAGAAAGACCGTTGCTGCGATGGCCAGCAGCGCCGCCGGGCGGCGCAGTTCCTTGTTCGTTAATAAGTAGGCCAGCGCAGGGAAGAGCAAGGGGACCAGGTAACCGAAAGCCCGATCGGCCACCAGTGTTTGCAGGTAAAAGTAGAAGGGGCCCTGGTGGCTTTCGTTTACGTCATTAAAACGGCCACCGAGCTCATTGTCCCTGACTAATTCCAGGTAACCGGGGTCAACCGTCTCCCGTAAAAAGTAGTACCCAACGACCAGGGAGATGGCACCACCAATAATGCCGTAGAGGCCTGGATGCAGGAGTTTTCGCCGTGCTGCGCCGTCGGCCAGGAACCAAAGCCCAATACCCGGCAACAAGAAGCCTCCGGCTACGCCTTTCGTCATCCCTCCCAAAAAAACGGCCAGGCCGGCCAGCCACAACCACTTAATTTCATCGGTTTTCACCCAGCGGAATAGAAAAATAAGTTGAGCGGTCAGGAAGAGGACAAGGAGGGCGTCGAAGTCGCCCGTTCGTGCACCATGGTTCCCCATATACTCCCAATTGCAGAGCACCGCCAGCGCACCTAGTGCACCGGCAAGCGGGCTGCCCCAATCACGTTTCCCCCACCAGGTCAGCAAAAAACATAAGGCCAGGGTGGCCAGCGCCGAGGGCAACCGGACGGCCAACTCCCCTACCCCAACGATCTTCATCCAGATGGCCTGACACCAGACCAGTAATGGTGGCTTGGTGCCCCAGTGGTCTGGCGCTCCGTAGTACGGTGGGGTGAGTAGGGACGGCGCGTCTCCCCGTGCCAACTCCAGCGCACTGACGGCCCTGCGGGCCTCGTCGTAAATCTCCAATTGAGGATCATCCAGCAAAGTGAAGGTCACGAAACCAAAGTAGACGAAGAGGAGCCCCAGCAGGATGTTTGGTAAGCGATTCGGCATACTGGGGTAAAGGTAAGCCTTCGGAGAGGTTTGTAAGACTGCCCACACCTAAACTGCGACAAAAAACGTTAGCTTTACATCCCCCCCAGAATTATACCATATGCGTTGGCTTTTACTATCCCTCTTTCTCTCAATTACCACCTTGCTAACCGCTCAGAACAACCAACTGGCGCAGCAATACTACCTTGATGGTGAATATGAAAAATCGGCGGAACTCTACCTGGGCCTGGCTAAAGAGAAGCCGGGTAATAGTTTTTACTTCGATCGTTACGTCACCAGCTTATTGAAGCTCCAGCGGTTCGACGAAGCTGAAGCTGCCCTGAAAAAACAACTTCGCAAGCGCCCTGAGGAGGTCGCGCTGTACGTCAAATATGGTCAGCTTTTGGAGGAGAAATTTGATGAAGAGGGCGCCAAGAAGCAATACTTGAAGGCCGTTGAAGAATTGCCATCTGACCAATACCGCATCACTCAGCTGGCCAATGCCTTCATCGGGATGACAAAATATGAGTACGCCATTGCGGTGTATGAGAAAGGCGGCAAACTCCTTAAAAAGGAAGGACTCTTCAGTTATAACCTTGGCGATCTTTATCGCCGTAAGGGTGATGTGGAACCAATGATCAGCAACTACCTCGATGCGCTGAAATCACAGCCCAAGCGAGAACGGCAGATCAAGTCTTACTTCCAGCGGTACCTTGATTCGGAGAGTTTGCTTGAGGCCCAAAAACAGCTTTATGCCCGGATTCAGGAGGGTGACGACAAGGACCCGACCTACCCTGAAATGTTGGCTTGGGTCTTCATTCAACGAAAAGATTATAAAGCGGCACTGCGCCAGGCCCGGGCACTGGACCGACGACTGGATGAAAGCGGCGAACGCGTCCTCCAGATAGGTCGGATGGCGGCCAATGCCAAGGATTACGAAACGGCCATCAGCGCCTTTGACTACATCACGGATAATAAAAGCCCCGCTGATGTCTTCTACCTGGAGGCTAAACGTGAAGGCCTCCTGACCCGGCGCCGGGCCATTACGGACGGTTATGACTACACCCGTGAAGACCTCCTCATTCTGGAAACGGCCTACGAGGAATTCCTGAATGAATTCGGCACCAACCCCGCATCCGCTCGTATTGCCATCCAGTTGGCCGAATTGGAAGCGCTTTACCTCAATAATCTCGACAAGGCTGTAAGCATCCTTTCGAAAGTAGTTGACACCCCGGGGGTACAAGACGACGTTCAGGCCCGGGCCAAAATAGCCCTGGCGGATTACTACCTTATGCAGGGAGAAATTTGGGAATCCACCCTTTTGTACTCTCAGGTAGACAAAAAATTCAAGGAAGATATCCTGGGCCACGAAGCCCGCTTCCGTAATGCACGGCTTAGTTATTTCCGGGGAGATTTTGAATGGGCGCAGTCTCAATTCGATGTCCTGAAAGCCTCTACTTCCCGCCTCATTGCTAACGATGCGCTCGACCTCTCCGTGTTCATTATTGACAACCTCGGCTTAGACACCAGCGCCCTTGCCCTGCAGACTTATGCCGATGCTGAGCTGCTGGTATTCCAGAATCGTTACGATGAAGCCTTCTCCAAACTCGACAAACTGAAAACTGATTTTCCCGGCCACGAGCTCGAAGACGACATTGTGTACCTGAAGGCTCGCAGCTTCGTCAAGCTCCGTCGTTACGATGAAGCTTTGGCTGCCTACCAATCAATTCTTGACAACTTCCCGGAGAGTATTCGCCTAGATAACAGTTTGTGGGCCCTCGCCGGCCTTTATGAGAACCAGCTGGACGACAAGGCTAAAGCCCAGGAACTCTACGAAACACTGTTCATTGATTACAGCGGTAGTATACTGGCGGTAGAAGCCCGGAAGAAGTATCGGGAACTTCGGGGGGATGCGGTGCAGTAGGACTCGCTTCGCTCGCCATAGATTGATAGTATGATAGATTGATAGTGCTACCACGAATACCGCTCATTACGGTGCACTTCGTGGCTGCCTTCAGCGGTCGCTTACTCACCAAACTAACTATAAAACAGAGCGACTCACTTTAGCGCTTGGTTCAAGTTGTTTGACTACCTGACCCCCTGATTATGTGACATTTAAGCCAAGGAACGGTGGTATTTTGAGCGGTACCGTAGAGATCGATACCTGGTGGCACACTTAACAATCGGTTAAATACGTTACCTTTCCACCCATTACTTACCCATTACTATCCACAACTTATGTCATCCTTCAGAGAACAGCTGCTGACCGACGTTAGCGGGCTTTGCCAACGACTTTACGAGTCTCGTCAGGCAGTCGTCCGTACGCAACAGTTGGTCAGTGACAATTCGAAGCAAGATATAATACTACTCATTTTCCAGCTTAACCAGCTGCGCGAGATGAATCCATTCCCTGAGAAATCGGAGATGGACCTAGCCCCTTTAGAAAAATTAAAAGTAGATATTGCTGAAGAAGATAGTGATAAGCAGGCCATTCAGGATGCGTTGATGGATTGGGCCAGAAAGGTCCATTCTCCGGATACTTATCCGATGGCTGAGTCGCTTGAAGAAAGTAATGCCGCCGACCCATACCCCATCAACCAACGGATGATTGATAACCTGGGTGTTTTACGATCAGCCATTGACCGGAGCAGGCTGCGGTTGCTGCGCAACCGTGATCCGTACGACAAGGCAGAATACGTAGCGGCGCGTAATGATTTCACCCTGGCGCGTGCCGTGTATCAGGAGCGGCTGACGCTTAACCAGATTACCGCTACGAATGAACAGGCGGCCCGGATGGAGCAGGTTGTCATCCCGGCCGTCAAGCAGGCAACGGGAGCTACCTTTCCTGAAACGATACAGGCGGGGGCCGATTTTATGAGTGAAAAGATATTTGTTTAGATTTGAGAAGAGAGCTTTGAGAGACTTATTTACCTACCCATCCCATCCACAGTTTTATTGATTCCACTATGATAACCGGTATGAAAAAGCTTTCATTTTTCCTCACCTTGCTCCTTGTTCCGTTGACTTGCACCTGCGTCCTCGCCCAAAACATTGGCGTGGACCTGGAGCGGATTGTCCGCCTTACTCCGGACGCTCGCGAAAAGGGCACCTCCGATAACAACCCGGCGCTCGACACCATCGTTATGACGCTCGCCTACTATGGTGGGATGCCGGACGTTGAAAGGATTAAAAACTTACTATCCGGGCCTGAATTATTGGCACACTACGCCGCCAACGGGCCCATCCGCACCTACCTGCTTAACGAAAAACTGGACCGCCTTCTGGAAGGGTACACTCCGGGAAAGGGACTAAAAATACCTTCCGGCCTGAACGTAGCTGACCGGGGAGCCTTTCTTCAAAAACTTCCCGGGGCCGAGCTTTTTAGCCGTAATGGGATGATTGACCTCGGCAAAATTCACGAGGTTTTCTCTGCCCCTCCGGCCAATAACCTTAGTCTTAAAGCTGCCGCCAACAGTGCCAATGACCAACCCAAGGGGCTTTCTACGGCGAACCTGGTGGGATCAGCCCTGGCCGGCCTCAGTGATTGGATCAGCCGACGGGCACAGGAAGAACTGACCTATACATTTTTGACCAAGTTGCGGGAAGACATTCAACGAAATGACCTAAACTACCTTTTCCCCAAAACCAACGAATTCTTACCCTCGCTCGACCTGCTGAACTACAAAGCTATCCTCCCCAGTATTCGCAAAGCTTTTGTGGAAGACCTAAATGCCATCGCCTTCAATTTCGGCAACTACCTTGATGCCAGAAACCAGGCGACCTTCCGCGATCCGGTGGTATACAATGTCTTCCTGATCTACCGCATTCTGGACCTGGAAATGCGGGACGTCCCACTGGCCAACATCCTGGCTTTCACCTATGGCGAGCTCGAACGCACGCGCATTGATACGCGCTGCGCCATCGATCTGCAAATGACCAAGGTGGACACCACCAACCCTGGCTACCAGGCCATTCTCAGCACCTTCGATGCCGTTACCGAAGCCAACGCCACCCTGAACAATCGCTTCCTGGCGGCCAGGGACACATTGAGTGCACGGCTGTTCAACCCCCTGCTGACCGAAATTGAAGAAGACGACTTTGCCAGCCCTAATTTTGAGGCCTTCTTCCATCGAATCGACAGCATTTACACCCCGGTAGACAACGCCTCACTGGCCCTAAAAAACGACTACTGGGAAACGAACAGCAACCCGCCCGCCACCGGCATCGTCCAAGCGTGGCTCCGGGGAAAAGAAGCCTATGAATTTTACGAAGCCTACCCCAGTTTGGCCAGGTTCGATCAACTCTTCGGGCCAGATGCGGACAAACTTGGCCCCAACCAGCTCCGTGCTGCCGGCCTCACGGCTGTGCGCGAAGCCCTGGCTCATCGGAACGAGCTGAACACCTATGAAGACCAACTCCGCAGCCTGCGCGAAGCGCAGGAGGGCCTGCAAAATATCCGCACCGAAATACGTAGTCAACGTGACGAAGCGGCGCTCAAAGCCAAGTCTCTGGGAGAAAACAAGGCCCTGTTACTGGCGGACATTAAGGCGGAGGCCGCCGTCTCTGATGCTCCTGCCTTACGCATGCTTGCCCGACTCACCGACGAAGTCCTTCCCGAAACCAAAGCCGGGAAACAGCGCCTGGCCTCCATTCGACAACGGCTAACCGAATGGGTAAAAATGGAAGGCAACGCCAATTCCCCCCTGGCAGCAAAAATGCGCGAAGCACCTCATCAGGTCGACTACTTCATCCCGCTACAGCCTGCCATTGATAACGCCCGCCTCGCCTACAACGACCTGGCTGCTGCAGTGGAAACTTACAGTGCGAACCAGGCCGACAGCCTTGTGCGCGCCTACCACAACCTCTCCACCTTCGAGACGGTGTTCGGGATGGCTCAGCAGGTGTTTTTCCTCTTGTCCGTCGACGCCGACAGTAAGGACAAGCTCTTCGTGACGAATAAAGATCTGGCCCTATTCCAAACCAACGCTAATGCGCAGCAACTACTTACCGGCATCGGTATGGAACGACTGAACCGGGTTCCGGACCTTGGCGAATTCTCCACCCGAGGCGTTACGGGTTTTTTGCTAGACTTTGGCCGCTACCTGTCCGACTTTCAGGCGGCTTCCTACGGTAGAGGTATGGATGGGCTGTCCCCCAAACAACGCAAACGTATTGCTGCCGTTAGTTTCATCACTCAAACGATGGAAAGCCTGCTGCAGGCGCCCGTTTTCAATACAAACGGACAGGCCGGGAAGCCTGCCTCATTAATCGAGAAGTTCCCTGCCTTTACGGAAGTACCTGCAGTCAGTAAAGAATTGAATGAATTATTCCGGCTAAGCCAGACGGGAGAATACCGGTACGCCGTTGATAATTTATTGAATCTGCTTCGGTTGTTTGACGTTGCCCCAACGGCCAGCAAAAAGCAGCAACGGCTGGAAGACCGACGGGATAAGCTGCAGCAACTGATTGAAGACTATGTAGTTAACCAGAACGAGGACCTGAAGGCCATCGGCTTGGCACCACCCAGTGCGGCAGCCTTGCCCCTTTTTGGCAATGATGACCGCGACAAAATTCTGCTCTCCCGTTATGAAGCAGAATTGAATACGCCTGGGTTAGATGTTTACGCAAAGCAGGATGCCACCAACAGCATCCGGGACCTGAAAGTCCGGCGTATCCAGGAAGAATTGCAAATCGTGCAAAAGAAATTGCGGAAATTGAATCCTCAGCGCGTTGACCGTTTCCAGGAGAAGTTGTTTAAGTATGGCACCTTTATGGCCGACGTAGCTGCGGCGAATGACCCTGCGGACTTCGAGGCCGCGCTTACCACAATTGCCCTCCCCGTGGGCAGTTCTCAGATTAAACGAAACCGACCTTCCAGCCTGGAACTTGGGGCCTACTTTGGCGTGGCACTCAGCCGGGAACGATTAGTCCTTCCACCCGGCACCAACGCAGAAGGCATTGAGGAGGACGCTTTTGGCGCGGCCCTCTTTGTTCCCGTTGGTTTCAGCTACAGCCGAAACATTGGCGGACGTAAATCAATCACTTTCTTTGGTTCCATCATTGATCTTGGAGCAATTACGGCCTTCCGCCTTGGCAGCCAGCCCGATGGGCCGGGGGCTCCCAACGTGGAACGACTACCCGAATTCCGGCCGGCAAACGTCATTGCTCCCGGTTTCCACGTGATGTACAATTTCCCTAAATCTCCCTTTACCCTTGGGTTAGGCATACAAGACGGCCCGAGCGTACGGGAATTTACTGTTGCTGGTTCTAACATCGTACAGGAAGCCCGTAGTGTAAGGGGAATGCTGACGTTCAGTATCGACGTACCGGTGTTTCGGTTTTTTAATAAGTAAGGTCGGGTTGTCCAAATAATTGAACGCTGGATAAACTTTAATAACTAGAAAACCGGACAACTCGCCGCCCTGAACGCCGTAGGCGAAAGCCCAACGTAGCGTTTAAACGCCCGACTGAAATACGGCGCATCCCGAAATCCGCAGGTGTACTCTTTGCCGCTCCCTGGCAGCATGCCTTACTGGTTGGCGTGTTCATTCTTGGCACCAACCTGCTGCTTTCCGGTAGCTACCGGACCGCCAGGAGCCCGGAGACCGACCGGGGAGAAGGAGGCTTTAAGCTCGGTTTGCTCCGCCCCCTATTGGGCTTAGCGCTCATCAGTTTTATGATCATGGGCAGCGAGGGTGCCATCGAGCATTGGAGTAAACTCTACATGCTTGACATCGTAAAAATTGGATCCGATCAGCTGGCCGGGTTTGGCTTCGTGGCGTTTTCGGCCACCATGATGCTGGGCCGATTTCTGGGCGATGGCATATCGGCTCGGATCGGTCCGCTTAAGATCATTATGGGTGGAACGGCCCTGGCTGCACTTGGTTTCCTGGCGGTACTGACGGCGGGGTATTGGCTGGCGCTGATCGGTTTTGGCCTGGTGGGGCTGGGTTTTTCAGTCATCATCCCCGAGCTATTTCGCCTTGCGGGGAAAACGAAGGGGGTGTCTTCTTCCGAAGGGATTGCGCTGGTAGCAGGGTTGGGTTACGTTGGTTTTCTGGCGAGTCCGGCACTGCTCGGGTTCCTCTCTGGGATCGGTTCCTTGCGGCTTAGCTTCACGGTATTGCTGGTGGTAGCGGTACTGGCGTTTATTATTGCGGGGATACTGAAAGGAAGGGAGAAGGGATAAAAAGGAGAAAAGATGGTGGCGGTAGCTCTTGTTCTTACTATTTATCATCAGGGCGGGGCCGCAGGTGCGAGGGAAGGGGTATGGAGCAAACACAACGAAAACGAAGGGCTGCGTTCGGTCCTGCGGACCATCACTGACCCCTCGCTACGCAAGACGCCCCTCCGGGGCTGAACGGGAAAGCTCACGTTTTACCGAGACTTACCCCACTTTAGTTCAACGACTTCCGCTTAAGCTTATCGCCTCGCACACAGGAATCACACCTTAGTAGCTCAGTGAGCTGAGACGAAAACTTGCGCAAAAATCATCCCAATAGTTATTTTTCTTAAGGTACCTTATTTTTCAACCACCTTTTCGCCTGCACCTTTGTGTTATCATTAATCAAAAAACATAAACACATATCAAACGATAGAAATCGCACTTTCACTTCTAGCCCTATTACACTAGTATACTGTAACCTAAGTATTGATGTAAATCGCGTAGCGATTATCCTTTACGGTTGCCCCGTACATAGTGTGGGGCAACGAGGAAACAGTTAGTCCGCTGATTGCCGCAGGCAATCAATTCTAACCAATAAGATGATTACCGGGGACACCGTCCCCGGTAATCATCAAGGGTAGTCGCTACGCGACAAGCGTACACCAAACTTCGTCGACCACTAGTGCTCTGTCAAGCCGATCTTGTCACATTAACTGCGGCGTCTTTTACCCGCTGGCTGCGTTGCTTGAATCCTCATTTAGCTACGGCTAAA
>JBGCFZ010000470.1:0-12261 GCA_045110355.1 Lewinella sp.
AACGAGCGCAGCGAGCATCCCCCTACGGCAGCCCTATAAATCTATCACATCTATCAATCTATCAAGGCCGCAGGCCGCCTACTCCGTATAAGCCTCAATTGGCGGACAAGTACAAACAAAGTTCCGGTCACCGTACCCATCGTCGACCCGACCAACGGATGGCCAGAATTTTAACCCTTCCCGCAGGTAGGGCAAGGGGTAAGCGGCTTGCTCCCGGCTGTAGGCGTGTTGCCAGTCATTGGCGGTGATCTCCGCAACGGTATGAGGTGCATTGACCAAGACATTGTCTTCAGCATCCACGTCTCCGCGAGCGATGGCGTCAGCTTCAGCCCGAATAGAGATCAGGGCGTCGCAAAAACGATCAAGTTCTTCTTTGCCTTCCGACTCCGTAGGCTCAATCATCACCGTGCCAGCCACCGGCCAGCTCAGCGTCGGCGCGTGGAAACCGTAATCGATCAGGCGCTTGGCGAGGTCACCAGCACTCATCACCGATTTGAACGGTCGTAGGTCAATGATCAGCTCGTGGGCGCTGCGCCCCTGCTCGCCCTGGAAGAGTACATCGTAGTGGTTTTCAATCCGCCTGGCGATGTAGTTGGCGTTTAGAATAGCGTACTCACTAGCCGCCTGTAGTCCTTTTGCCCCCAACATTTTGATGTAGGCATAGGAGATGAGCAAAATACTGGCTGATCCCCACGGGGCTGCAGAAACTGCATTGCTGGCTTTAATGCCCCCCGTCTCCTGAAGTGGATGGCCAGGCAAATAAGGCGCTAATTTCTCGTTACAACAGATCGGCCCCATGCCGGGTCCGCCACCACCGTGAGGGATGGCAAAAGTCTTGTGCAGGTTGAGGTGGCACACATCTGCGCCGATCTTTCCGGGACTGGTAAGGCCAACCTGGGCGTTCATGTTTGCACCATCCATATATACCATGCCACCAGCCTGGTGGACGATGTCGCAAATTTCAACGACCCCCGTTTCGAAGACCCCATAGGTGCTGGGGTAGGTGATCATCAGGCTGGAAAGGTTTTCTTTATTGGCTTCGACTTTTTCTTTGAGGTCCTCAATGTCAATGTTGCCAGCTTCGTCGGACTTTACGACAACCACCTTCATGCCGGCCATCACCGCACTGGCAGGGTTCGTGCCGTGCGCCGATTCCGGAATAATGGCGACGTTCCGGTGGAAGTCCCCCCGGTCGTGGTGGTAGGCACGGATCACGAGCAAACCTGCGTACTCCCCGCTGGCGCCGCTGTTAGGCTGCAGGCTGCAGGCGGTAAAGCCGCAGATCTCCGCAAGGTCTTTTTCCAGTTCAGCAAAGATCAGTTTGTACCCCTGGGCCTGTTCGATGGGAACAAATGGATGGATGTCGGCAAATTCCGGCCAGCTGACGGGAATCAGTTGTGTCGCAGCATTCAGCTTCATCGTACAGCTTCCCAGTGGGATCATGCTGTGTACCAGGCTCAGGTCTTTGTTTTCAAGGCGCTTGAGGTAGCGCATCATTTTCGTTTCGGTGCGGTGCTCCGTAAAGTTAGGGTGCGTTAGGAAATCACTGGTCCGCTTCAGGGCAGCAGGGATGCAGTCGCTAACCCCGGCTACGCTGCCGTCGGGCAATAGGTCCGCTCCCTGGTAATCGAGGTCGGCAGCGAAGATGCGGCAAACCGCCTGCAGATCAGAAGTAGCGACTGACTCATCAAAACTAAGACGGATACCACCCTCTTTGGGATAAAAGAAGTTGTAGCCTTCGGTTTCCGCCCGCAGGCGAATCTTGGCTACGTTTTCGGGGCTGGCCTCTACGTGCAGCGTGTCGAAGAAAGCATTTCCCGCCAGGGTGAATCCGGCAGTTTTCAGGGCATCGGCCAGGATGACGGTGAAGTGGTGGGTCCGTTTGGCAATGGCAATGAGCCCCTCGGCACCATGATATGTAGCGTAGAAGCCGGCCATATTGGCCAACAGCGCCTGGGCGGTACAAATATTGGAGGTGGCCTTTTCCCGGCGGATGTGCTGCTCGCGTGTTTGCAGGGCCATGCGCAGCGCGTAGTTCCCGAAACGGTCTTGGCTAACGCCAATGATGCGGCCAGGGATCTGTCGTTTGTACTTGTCGGTTGTGGCAAAGTAAGCGGCGTGGGGGCCACCAAAGCCCATTGGCACGCCGAATCGCTGGCTGTTTCCCACTACGGCATCTGCTCCCCATTCACCAGGAGGGATGAGCAGGGTAAGGGCCAAAAGGTCGGCGGCAACAACGGTAAATACGTTGGCTTCTTTCGCTTTAGCAACGAGGTCCCGGTAATCCCCGATTTGCCCATCTGCGCCGGGATATTGTAGCAACATACCAAATACGGTATCCGCGGGGAAGTCGAATTCGGCTACGGGCCGAACGTCTACCTTAATGCCGAGCGGCTCCGCACGGGTTTCCAGAATAGCAATGGTCTGGGGCAGCACCTGGTCGGAGACCAGGAATACTTTTACGGCTTCTCCCTTCACCCGCTTATTTCGCTGGCCGTAGAACATGCTCATGGCTTCGGCGGCGGCGGTACCTTCGTCAAGCAGGCTGGCGTTGGCTACCGGCAGGCCGGTCAGGTCGGACACCATCGTCTGATAATTGAGTAGACTCTCGAGCCGCCCCTGGGCGATCTCCGCCTGGTAAGGCGTGTACTGGGTGTACCAACCTGGGTTGGAAAATACGTTCCGCAAAATGACGCTGGGTGTTACCGTATTGTAGTACCCCATACCAATGAAGGAACGCATCACCCGGTTGCGCTTGGCAATGCCTTTCAGGTGTTGAAGGTAATAATATTCGCTGATCGCTGGAGCGACGTTAAGGCGCTGGTGGTCACGAATATTTGCGGGGACCGTTTGGTCCATTAATTCATCGATGGAAGCAGCACCGATGGTCTTAAGCATGGCAGCTGTAGCTGCTGCATCGGGGCCAATGTGGCGATCCTGGAATTGGTCGAAACGTGGTGTAAGCGCAGGCATCCTGAGTGGTTGGTTGGGCGGAGGAATGGTTGTTGGCGCAAAGGTAACTAGTGGGGTTGATTTTGGTTGTGGGAAATTTGTAGTCAGTTCGTCAGAATAGAAAATAGTGCGTTCGCCAGCTCTTCAGGAGGTACATCTTGGGCCGCCTTGCCTTCTACCGTTGATTGATTCCGGGAGTGTACTCTCAGCGTGTTATGAGGGGGTAGGGAAAACCGCCACTCAAGGGACTTGTGCAGCGGTTTGTTGGTGGAGTAGACCGATTTGAGCAAGAACTTCCTACTGGAACTTGTTGGCTCTTAGAGGAAAGGCGCTTCTATCTCCTCAAGGGGGCCGGTCCTTTGGAGTGGGTGATGCGAAAGGTGACGGGGCCGCAGGTGGAAAGGTATGGCAGATTTGGCGGGGCCGCAGGTGCAGTGGAAGGTAACGGCCAATACAGCCCTGCTCTTTAACAACCATTTGATTGCACCTGCGTGCCCGCCTTATTAGTCAAGTAGTCAGATAGTCAAGCAGTCAAAGCGTCAGAACCTACGGCCCAACTATCTGACGCATTGACTCCCTGACTGCTTGACTATCCTCTGGCACGATTATTGCCAGAAACCCAAACCATGCCCTAAGTGTTAAGTACCTTTACTGACTTAAGGGCCAGTCCCGCCCCGTCACGAAACAAAAAATGTGAGCCGACCAAAAAAGATTACGCTAAAGATGGATAACCGTGGATTTGACGACGAGCAGGAACTATTCCCCTTCATCGGTACCGAAGAAGGAGATGAGGAAATGAACGCCGGTGATCTGCCGGCCACCCTTCCTATTCTTGCACTGAAAAATTCCGTGCTTTTTCCCACCATCGTCATCCCGATCAATATTGGTCGGGACCGCTCCATCAAAGCCATTAATCAGGCTTCCGATACCGATAAGTGGGTAGCGGTATTCAGCCAGCGGGACCTGAAAATTGAGGACCCTACGGGGGAAGACCTCTACGAAGTTGGCACCCTGGCCCGCATACTGAAGATGCTACGGATGCCCGACGGCAGCCTGACAGCCGTGCTGCGCGGTCGCCAGCGCATCCGCCGCAAGCGGATGCTCCAAACCCAGCCCTACCTCGCCGGAGAAGTGGAACTGCTGTCTTACTTGCCAGCCACCGATCCGCTGACGTTCAAGGCCACCATGGACAACGTGCGCGACAACGCCCGGCGGGCCGTTGAACTCAGCCCCAACATCCCCACCGAGGCCCAGATGATGCTCGACAACATCGAAGTGCCCAGCCACCTGCTCAACTTTATCTCCAGCAACCTCAGCGGAGACATGAACATCAAGCAGGAAATTCTGGAAACGGCCGACCTTGGCATAAAAGCCGAACGCGTCCTGACCGAATTGCACCAGGAGCTCCACATCCTCGAACTCCGGGACCAGATAGAAAATAAAACGCGCGGCGACATCGAGGAGCAGCAACGCCAGTATTTTCTCAACCAGCAAATGAAGGCCATCCAGGAAGAACTCGGAGACAACCCGAACCGGGAAGCCGTCGAGCAACTGGAAGCACGCGCTGCTGACAAAGAATGGCCGGAGGAAGTCGACAAAGTTTTCGCCCGCGAAATTACCCGCCTAAAACGGATGAATCCCCAGGTAGCCGAGTACAGCGTTCAACTGTCTTACCTGGAGATTTTGCTGGACCTGCCCTGGAGTGATTATACGGAAGATAATTTCGACCTCCAGGCGGTGGCGAAGGTGCTTGATGAAGACCACTACGGCCTCGAAAAAGTGAAGGACCGGATCCTGAGTCACCTGGCGGTGCTTAAACTGAAGGGGGATATGAAAGCCCCGATCCTACTGCTACTAGGCCCTCCAGGTGTTGGAAAAACCAGCCTGGGCAAGAGTGTGGCGGAGGCCCTGGGTAGAAAGTACGTCCGTATGAGCCTCGGGGGGCTGCACGACGAAAGTGAGATTCGGGGACACCGAAAGACCTACATCGGTGCCATGCCTGGCCGCATCGTCCAGTCCCTCAAAAAAGTACAGTCCTCCAACCCCGTTTTCATCCTGGATGAGATCGACAAGGTTGGTCAGAGCAATCGGGGAGACCCCTCCAGTGCGCTGCTGGAAGTGTTGGACCCCGAGCAAAACTCGACCTTTCACGATAATTACCTAGACCTGGACGTCGACCTCAGCAAAGTTATGTTCATCGCTACGGCGAACAATTTCCAGACGATCCAACCCGCCCTGCGGGATCGGATGGAGATCATCAACCTCAGCGGATACTCCGCCGAGGAGAAACTTGAAATTGCTAAGCGTCACCTGCTGCCGCGGCAGCGGGAGGAACATGGGTTGAAGGCGAAGCAGCTGAAAATACCCGTGGCTACCCTCAAAAAGGTCATCAGCGGGTACACCCGTGAGAGCGGCGTTCGGAGCCTCAACCGTCAGATTGGTGGCCTGATGCGGTACGCTGCTAAGCAAATCGCGATGGAAAACGCGGAGAAGGTGGACGTTACGCCGGACCTGCTGGAGGAGATCCTCGGCCCCGTCCTGTTCGAACGGCAGCCTTACCGGGTAGGTAAGTTGGCGGGCATTGCCGTTGGCCTGGCCTGGACACAGGTTGGCGGAGAGATCCTTTACGTTGAGGCCAGTCTCAGCCCCGGTAAAGGGGGGCTGCAACAAACGGGTAACCTTGGCCAGGTGATGAAGGAGAGTGCCATTACGGCACGTTCTTACCTCAAGGCAAATGCTAAGACTTACGGTATTGACCAAGCGGCCATCAAGGATCAGGATCTCCACATCCACGTACCCGAAGGGGCTACGCCGAAAGACGGTCCAAGTGCAGGCATTACGATGCTTTCCGCCATGGCAAGCGCCTATACCGGACGTTCGATCAAACCGTACCTGGCGATGTCGGGGGAAATCACCCTGCGAGGGCGCGTTTTACCCGTTGGCGGGATCAAGGAAAAGTTGCTGGCTGCCCGCAGGGCGGGCATGAAAACGATCATGCTCAGTAAGTTGAACGAGAAGAATGTCCGGGAAATCGAAGAGCGGTACCTCAAGGGGCTCAAGATCCACTACGTGGAGACAATGGCCGAGGTATTAGCATTCGCTTTGATCAATTGATGACTATTTTGTGGCTGTTGGGGCCTTTGGGCCAAGAAAATGCCAAATTATTCGTTAATACCTTTGCTTCGTCCCAACCTCGAATAGTCTCTGCGTGTCATTAATTCCGGAAACAAGATTCCCTGCCTTATGAAGTATTTGCTACTCTTTTGTTTTTTCGTTTGTTCGCTGACGGGCCTGCAGGCTCAGTTGGTGGATCAAAACGGAGAAGAACTTGTACAGTTCTCGGGTATGGTACTTGACGGTAGTAACAGTCAGTTGTTTCCGGTACCCTACGCTACTGTACTGATCAAGAACGACGGCCGAGGAACCTACGCCAACCTGGAGGGGTTCTTTAGCATCGTAACGCACAAGGGCGATAGCATTATTTTCAGTGCACTGGGGTACGAAGATGCGGTATATATTGTACCCGATACCTTGAAAGATGAGAAGTACAGCATCGTTCAGCTGTTGACCAAAAACAATATTGACCTGCCTGCAGCAGTCGTATTTCCCTGGCCCAGTCGGGATCACTTTAAGTTAGAGTTCCTGGCCATGGATGTTACCACCGAGTTGCAAACTATTGCCAGCCAAAACCTCAGTGCTGATAAACTGGAAAAACTACGGCAATCCGTACCACTATCCGGCGCTGAAAACGGTAGCTATTATTTACGACAGCAGGCCAGGCAGACCTATTATATCGGTCAGCGACCGCCGATGAATATCTTTAGTCCCGTAGCCTGGAAACAGTTTTTTGATGGCTGGAAACGCGGCGATTTCAAGAAGAAAAAGGATAATTAAGGTTCAAAATTCAGGACTCAGAATTCAGTTTTTAGGATACGGTATTTAGTGCTCAGGGAACCTCTAAGGCCGTTTGATGCTTAAAGCCTGAACACTGAGCCCTAAATACTGAATCTCGAACCCTGCATCCTGAACCCTAAGCACTTGCAATGGACAAGGCCCGTTCAGAAAGCTTTAGCGCTGAAAAATCGACGAACCGCCCAATTCCTCCAACGAACCATACAACTATCCCGTCGGCTAATCAGTTTATAGAAGTATGAGCGTTCCCGGAAATAAACCCAAGCCTGATTCTCAGACATTGTTGATTGGACTGGGTATTTACCTGACTTTTACGATTCTCGTCATGCGGTTTATGCCAGGGCTGGCGGTTATGTTGCTGGTACTTGGCCTCGTCGCTATGTTGGCTTATTCTGGCTGGTTGATGCGCAAAGGAATGCGATTAAAGACGTCGAAGAAATCGAAAGATGATTTTGCTGGTCGAATACAGCTCCGGTTTTCAGATTGTCAGGCGAAAGAAGAAAAATTTCGGTCAGAGGCTGAGCAAATCCGGCAAAGTATCAGCACCCTGCGCGATGACCTGGACCGAAGTTCCGCTGCGGGTGAAGACGAGCGCGCACGTGCTGAGAACGTCATCAAGGAACTTGAAGCTGAGTTCAACCTCCGCCACGCCAAGGCGTCCTTCTTCGCCGATTGTGGCGCAAAGTTGAAAATCCTGATGGATCGGCACCAACTACAGGAAAGTATCTCCGCCCGAAAACGGGAACTGGAAGTACTCCGCAGCACTAATTTTGATGATGAGGCTTCCCTCGAAGAAACGCGTTACCACCTGGAACGTGATACAATTGAGTTGGACACAATTGCTGAATTGAGCAAAGAAGCTTTCGTCAGTTTTAAAGCCGAACAAGCCGAAGAATTACGCGTTCGGCTCGAAAAACTTCGCAGTCGGCTGTAACTGCAACTTCCCACAAAAATAAAAAGTTAGCTTACTACTTGTCAGAGTCTCCGCAATGATGCTATCTTTGCGGTCGCTTATGGCCAGAATGCTGGCCCTTTGATTGTTAATTGGTAATTCGTGATAGTTGATTAGTTATTCCTTCCAAATGGTTAAAGGGGGTAAATCATCAATTAAGAATCAACCATCAACAATTCTCCCGGCCCGTTCGTCTATCGGTTAGGACGCCAGGTTTTCATCCTGGTAAGAGGGGTTCGATTCCCCTACGGGCTACAAATTCGCCTTGCGAATTTGATTTGCGATTTTCGAGATACGATTTTCGATTTTTGATTTACCCGCGCAGCGAGCTATTGAAAGCGGCAGCAAAATCAAGAATCGAGACTCACCAATCGAGAATCGAGAATCAATTTTCTACGGCCCGTTCGTCTATCGGTTAGGACGCCAGGTTTTCATCCTGGTAAGAGGGGTTCGATTCCCCTACGGGCTACCAAAAACAACAGCCCCTCGTTCCTTATGGATCGAGGGGCTGTTTTCGTTTGGGGAATAGCCGCAAGCATTCCGCTACTCTTTTCGCAGGCTATTGTTCTCGGCCGAGATACGGTCTCGTTGCTTTTGACTAAGCCCCTGTTGATAATAGATTTCCGGCTTGAAGTAGATATGAGCTTTCTTCATTTGGGGGTCATAGATGTCCTGGCTGAGGTCACAATCGAAGCGGGCGAGGGTGGCGTGATTTTGTGCCCAGGTGGTTACGTTGGTGAAATGGGATATTCCCCAGGTGATGCCCCGGCCGTCTTTTGTATCAGTGAACGCATCGGGGATGTAGGGGCCCCCGGCAGTAGGCAGGAGTGTACTGATGGCGGCGATGTCGAAGTTTACACCGTCGGGTGCGTATTGAATGGTGTTGTGCTCGTTGCCATCCCGGATGACCAGTGCGGCAATACCAGTTTTGAAGGGGAACATGGTGGTTTCATGTCCGGAGTTGATCACCGGGTTGAGGGGGTGCTTGGTGAAAGGGCCAAGTGGGTTGTCTGCGATGGCTAGACCTTGCATGCGGATAAGGTCCGGCTTTTGATTAAAGTCGGATTTGTAGTAGAGATAGATCTTGCCGTTGAAGACCAGGGGGTAGGGATCGTGAATCGAGAACTGGTCCCATTCCCCTTCTTTACCGTTGGGGATAATAATCTTATTGTGGGGAGTCCAGGGGCCATCCGGAGAATCCGCCCAGGAAACTGCCACAGGGCAGTCATCCCCCCGCTTTCCACTGGTTTCCATGAAGCCCTGGTAATAGAGGTAGTACTTCCCTTCCCATTCAAGAATGTCGGTTGTGGTAACGGAGCGCCAGCCAACGGCTGGCTTAGGAGGCCGGGGTACGGCCACCCCTTGCTCTTCCCAGGTGAAACCGTCGGTGCTGGTGGCGTACCAGATGTCGGACAGGTCCCAGTCGGCGGAAGGGATCGTATCGTTTGATTTTGCGGCGCCCTGGGGTGGGGTAGGGGTTTGTCGATGGGTATACCAAACGTAATATTTATTGTTGGCGAAGATAACCTTCGAGGGGTCCCGGCGGGAAATGGTCCCGTCGTGGCCGTTATAATCGAAGCCCTTCAACTCAGTGTACTTGAACTGGGAGTACAACTCATTGGTCTGCGGCCGGGGAGCAGGGTAACCATCGTAGTTTCTTGCCAGTGCGGCACTGAGTGGTCTGTCTGGTTTTTCCTCGGGCAAAAGGAAGGGGAAGGCCGGACCGGTGTATTCTTCCGGCTTTGTTTCTTGCTCGGGAGTTGCGCAAGTCGACAATAAGCCTAAAAGCAGTAAATAGGTCAGTGGCTTTAGAATAGACATAGTGGGTGGTTTCGTTTTCTCTACGTCAAGATAGGTTGCATGGGCAAGGAGTAGAAGGGACCTGATCATTAGGCGTAGGCTAAAAGCCGAGACTAGTATAGAAGCCGGGAACTCTGGGTAGATGGAGGCCCTGCGGCGGCCAATAGCTGACTGAACGATCCTTATTTATTGCGATAATAGCGTCATCTTTTAGTGTAGGAATCAACTCCATCTATTAATTATTGTGAAATTTACACTAAGTACCGTAAATTCGCGAAAAGTAAGCCTCTGTAACCAGAATAAGTGTGATGTTCCTTCATCATGGTAAACTCCTTATCTTTGCGGCCTGCTGGCGATGTCGGGCGGATGCGCATGGCGCTTTCTACCTTTCTCTGCACCTGCGGCCCCGCCCCTAAAAGCACCCGTAGGTAACTCACCAGAAGGGCTTATTAACCTCAAAAGAACTGAACGAAAAAATATCATCAACCATGGCAAGAATTGCAATTAATGGCTTCGGCCGCATCGGACGTATCACCCTGCGTAACCTGCTTGAGAAAGGCCTCGACGTAGTGGCGATCAATGATCTTACCGACAATGCGACCCTCGCGCACCTGTTCAAGTACGACAGTGTACAGGGTAACTTCGCCGGTGAAGTTACCAGCGACGACGATTTTATCTACATCGACGGCAAGAAGATTGATGCACTCAGCCAGCCTGATCCCAGTAAATTGCCATGGGGCGACATGAACATCGATGTAGTACTCGAATGTACCGGTCGCTTCGTTGAGAAGGCCAAAGCGAATCTGCACATCGAAGCCGGTGCCAAGAAGGTACTCATCTCTGCCCCGGGCAAAGGTGGCGTTGCTACCGTAGTACTTGGTGTAAACGAAGAAGTACTCGACGCTGATACCAAGATTTACTCCAATGCGAGCTGTACAACCAACTGCCTGGCTCCCCTGGTGAAGGTTCTTGATGATGCCTTCGGTGTTGAGCAAGGCCTCATTACCACGGTTCATGCCTACACAGCTGACCAGAACATCCAGGACGGCCCGCACAGAGACATGCGTCGTGCCCGTGCCGCAGCCATCAACATCATTCCTACCAGCACCGGTGCCGCTAAGGCCGTTGGCCTGGTGCTCCCGCACCTGAACGGTAAGCTTGACGGTGGTGCCATGCGCGTACCCGTTCCCACCGGTTCCCTCACTGACCTGACGATCAACCTCAAGAAAGAAGCTTCTATCGAGGAAATCAACGCAGCCTATAAAGCTGCCGCAGAAGGCCCCATGAAGGGAATCCTGGCGTATGTAACCGACCCTTACGTTAGCTCCGACATCGTAGGCAGCAAGTACAGCAGCCTCTACGACGAAGGCCAGACCAAGGTGATCGGTAAACTCGTAAAGGTGGTAAGCTGGTACGACAACGAAGCCGGTTATTCTGCCCGCCTTGCGGACCTTTGTGAGCGAATCGCCGCCATGTAGGTAAAGGAGTACAGGTGGAAGGGAGTAAAGGAAGGTACAACGCTTTTCCTTACTCCCTTTTTCCTTTCGGCCTTTCCCTTTCTACTCCTTCCTTTCCCCTTTTACTCCTCTTCCATGAGCTTACAAGACCTCAACGTTTCCGGTAAAAAAGTCCTCGTACGTGTAGATTTCAATGTCCCATTGGATGCGGACAAGAAAGTTACCGATGACACCAGGATAGCTAAGGCTGCCCCCACCATCATCCATTTATTGGAGCAGGGAGCAGCGGTTATTCTGATGTCTCACCTCGGCCGGCCACAAAAGAAGAAGCTGGAGGACGGCAGTGTAGACAAAGCTGCTTATACCCTCGCGCCCGTAATACCTGTCTTGCAGGATTACGTTGGCTGTCAGGTGCAGTTCGTTGCTGATACGATTGGAGAGGAGGCAAAAGCAGCAGTTGCGGCGCTGGAGCCCGGACAAATCCTTTTGTTGGAGAACACTCGTTTCTACGCCGGAGAAAAGAAAGGGGATGAGGACCTGGCCAAGGCCATGGCAGCCCTGGGAGACCTGTACGTAAATGATGCCTTCGGTGCTGCGCACCGGGAGCACGCCTCAACCGCCACCGTAGCCCGGCACTTTGAACCTACCCAACGAGCCTTTGGCCTGTTGATTGAAGCCGAACTGGCCGGAGCAGAACAACTATTAAACAGTCCCGCTCGCCCGGTTACTGCCATTGTTGGCGGAGCAAAAGTGAGTGATAAGATTCTCCTGCTGGAGAAATTGCTTGATTTTGCCGACAACATCATCATTGGTGGAGCAATGGCTTATACCTTCAGCCTGGCGCAAGGAGGCAAAGTCGGGAAATCATTGGTGGAGAGAGATAAGACCGACAAGGCGCTTGATCTCTTGAAAAAGGCAGCAGCAAACGGTACAACAATTTACCTTCCGGTTGATACAACCGTAGGCAAGGAATTCAGCAATGAGACACCACGAGAGATCGTGGCCGCCGGTGAGATCGGTGACGAATGGGAAGGGCTGGACATTGGCCCGGAATCCGTAAAAATCTTCTCTGCCGTTATCGCAGAGAGCAAATCCATTCTTTGGAATGGCCCGATGGGCGTCTTCGAGATGAAGAACTTCGCCATCGGTACTAATGCCATTGCGGATGCAGTAGCTAAGGCTACTCAG
>JBGCFZ010000471.1:0-8105 GCA_045110355.1 Lewinella sp.
CAAAGTGTGGATCGTAAATATGCCTGTTTCTTCTACTGAAAATATAGGGAAGTTGTTAACTGCTTCTATAACTAGTTCCTCTCCAGAGGTAAGTACGTAAAGTACTTCAAAACCTGCGGGTACGGTAGGTCGACCTAGCACGAAAGTCCTCAAAAGTACGCTGCCGTTATCTTCAAGACAATCATTTCCTAATGGGAAAAGAAAGCTAAAGGCTGCTTCGCACTGATCCTCACAAGCTTCTACGTTAAAATGCGCACCAGACACATCCAAAGCAGCGCAAATACCGCCACCGCCTTGTATTAGTAGTCCATTGACATCAAAACCTGTGGTGACACCAAATTGTACAATACTTAAATCCAGAGTTTCAGGATCATAAACCAAAGTATGGATCGTAAAGATACCCGTCTGTTCTACGGTGAATTCGGGTGAACCGCTAACGGCCTCTATGATCAGTTCTGGTCCGGAGGTAAGGACATAAATTACTTCGTAACCCGTTGGTACGGTGGGAGCAACTTCAACGGTAGCTTCCAAGTCAGCACCTCCGTCAAAACATTCATGACTCGACGCAGAAATATGGCCAAAATCCGCCTCGCATTCATTCTCACAACCTTCTACATGGAAGGCAGCCCCTGTTACATCCAAAGCAGCACAAATGTCACCACCGCCTTGTTGTAGCAAGGCGTTAATCTCAAGACCGGTGGTAATACCAAACGCTATATCTACATCCAAACTGTTAGGGTCAAACACTAGCGTGTGTATACGATAGTCTCCAGCTTCTTGGACGGTAAACGTAGGAGTGGTACTAATTTCTTCAATGATTAGGCTGTTGGTGGTAGTAAGTACGTAAACGACCAAAAAGCCGGATGGCACAATTGGAGCCTCTTGAATCTCTGCTTGTAGAACTGGGTTATTGGGTAAACAAACAAAGTCGTCAGAAGGTACAAGTGTTCCTGCATCAGCCAGACAAGAATTACTACAGCCGCCGAAACGAAATAGAACGCCCGTTACATCCAAAGCGGCGCAAATTTCACCACCACCTTGCAAAAGCAGGCTGTTTACTGTCACAGCTGATGTTTCGCCAAAGACAACAACACTTAAGTCTAGCGTAGTCGGATCATATACCAAACTGTGAATACGATAATCTGCATCAGTGGTCACAAGGAATTCTGGCGCTGTATTCACAGCCTCGATAATAAGGTCTGCGCCGGAAGTAAGTACAAATAGACGATCAAAGCCATCAGGTATTTGTTCTCCGCTATCTACAAGTACTGCGGAACTAATGATTGCTTGGTCATCATTAAGGCAGACTGCTGCTTCGGCCAAATAGCCGAAATTGGCGTCACATTGCTGCCCGTAAAGTGGTTGTATTAGGCATGCCAGGACATAGCACAG
The DNA here is from genome assembly GCA_045110355.1 of Lewinella sp. GTDB lineage: Bacteria > Bacteroidota > Bacteroidia > Chitinophagales > Saprospiraceae > Neolewinella. The sequence continues at coordinate 1,393 of JBGCFZ010000471.1, forward strand.
CCAAACCGTTAAGAAACGACGTAATAGATTACTCATAATGCACGTTTTATGGTATTGAAATGAAAATCAGGAGCTAAACTCCACGTGAATCAAGTTGTTTGGGGGTTAAAATGTAATTGCAACGCAACTGACATTTGAATTAGGGGCTTTGTCTTTTGGCTATCATCATCCATTTTTTTATTTAAAAACAGATAGGGGGGAGGCAGTCGTTTTGGTGTCTGACTTTGTCTCGTGCCTAAAAGGGCGTGTTTTTGATTGTTTGGATGAATTTCTGCTGAGGTGCTTCAGCGCGTCTGGTGATGTTGACTTATTTTGTGAGCAGTCACGGAGACTGGTGTGTAGGTGGTTAATTTGAAGCCGAAATTGTTCCTCTGGTAGAGACTTGTCATGCCCATTTTTGCTCTCAGTAATTTAACGAATTAAGGTCCTTTGAAGATAGTTTTATGAAGAAGAACTGGTTTAGAGTTTTCTGAGCTGACCGCTCCGCAGTCCTGATGGTTACAAGTGGAATGGGCTTAGTCGCTCTTCGAAATACTAACCATTGGATGAGAGGGGGGTATTATGGATGGCAAGCCGCTAACGAGAATTGTATTTCTATCTTATTTACAAATACACAACCCAATATGCCTGCGTGGGGTGCAAAAGAAAGCCGAATTGGAAACAATCCCTTTGTTGTGTCGATCCCAAGAAAAGATGGTCACATTGTCTTGGATATGGCACTTTCACAATTTTCTTTTGGCAAAATAAATGACTACAAATTAAAGGGAGAGCAACTTCCTTATGCTGGTGGTTGGGACGAAAAAAATAATCTTTCTCGTGATCCGGAAAAAATCTAAAAAAGAACGAGGGCTGCCAATTGGCTATTGGAAGGGATCAGCTTTTTCAATAGTGTTGGATATGTTAGCAACCTTGCTATCAGCAGGCAACTCTACTTATAGGATTGGATTGAGTGAGTATGAAACGGCCATCTCACAAGTATATCTTTGTATCTGTCCGGAAATATTTCCTGATAAAGAATTACAGCATTCACTAATCAATGAAATAATTGACTATACACATAATATAACGCCACTATACCCAAACCACTTTGACTTAGGTATAGAAGAAGGGGGAAGGACTTATTACCCTGGAGAGCAATCAGCAAATGCCAACGAACAGAATACTAAACATGGAATGAAAGTCAACGAAGAAATTTGGCAGAATATCCTTTCATTGTTAAAGGAATGATGAAAGCGGAGAACAGTGCACTGACATCAAAAGGCACTAAGCGAGTCTGAAGAGTTAGATTTGGATGATGATGTAAAATACAGACTTACATTGACAAAATGAAATACACTCAGAAATGACATTTTACGAAAAAAAGTTGAATAGAATCCGTGAAATCGTTTATTCAAACGACGCACAAATTCGCACCGTAATTGAGGTGCGAAAATACATTGATAGTAACTATGGTGTTGATCTAAATCTGGACTTGTTAGCTCGTGTTCAATTCGTTTCGAAGTACCACTTGTTGCGCTTGTTTAAAAAATATTACGGGCAAACACCAAGGCAGTACTTAATTGATAAGCGAATTGAAAAGGCCAAAGAGCACTTGATAAATGGAATGACGGTAACTGAAACCTGTGCTGCCGTAGGGTTTGAAAGCTTAGGTTCTTTTAGTACTTTGTTTAAGGCAAAAACGGGTAAGCCACCGGTGGAATTTCAAAAAGAGCAACTTTCAAGAAACGAAACAGAGACGGACTTCATAACTTTGGAGCACGAGTAAAATAGACGAAAGATGAAAGTAACGATAATCAGTATTCCTGTTAGAGATCAGGAAAAAGCTTTAAAGTTTTACACAGAAAAACTGGGTTTTCTGAAGAAGAAGGATGCTCCGCTAGGAGGGGGGAACAGATGGCTTACCTTGGTGTCAAAAGAAGCACAGGATGGGCCGGAATTGTTGTTAGAACCAGCGCCTAATCATTTTGAACCTTCTAAGGTCTTTCAAGATGCTTTGATGGAGGCTGGAATCCCTTACACCCAGTTTAATGTTGAAAACGTTGATGAGGAATACGAAAGGTTAATTAGCCTGGGGGTAGAATTCAGCGTGAAGCCAACTCAAATGGGAACGGTGAAATTTGCAGTTCTTAATGACACTTGCGGAAATAATATTCAGCTGGTAGAGGAGTTGTGAAAAATAAAAATGTCTGTAAACGGTAATGATGTCATAGATCTAAATTGCACCGAGGAGAAGGGAAGTGTTAGGTAGTCAAAAATACAGGACTTAATAGATGAAAAGGTAACCTTTCAAACCTTCTTTGAACGTGCAGAACTGAACCCCAGCGCGCACCTGATTAAAGGCGTAATCTGCGTTTATCGAATTGAGGAAATAGACAATGCCTTAACGCAAAAAGTAAGATATTTAGATAAGCTTGTGGATGAATTAGCAAGAGGGAAGAAGATGGAGAAAATTTTGCGCGTGGATAAAACAGCTGCTTAGTGCCTCGTGCCTTAGTGATTGGTGCGCATAACAAATCGTAGGTAATGTTATCCATTTAATCGGCGGTAGCCGACACGAGCGCTAGCGAGCATCGCTTCAGCTCGAAGAGCTTTACAGCACAGGCCTGGTTTCGCTTCGCGGCTTCCTGCGGCGGTTAACGCAGGTAAGGTTCATCCCCTAGTTCCTGCAATTTCTTATACACAAGTGATTGCCTCCCATTTCAGCCTCAGCCCAAAACCCCTACCTTAGCGAGCGTAATCCCGTCTCTACTATGAAATCGCGCGCTCATCTGTTTTACTTGGCCTTTTGGTTGGTACTCTGCTGTTTTACTTCCTCCCTAACCGCCCAACAAACCGGTACGGAAGACCTTAATAATGAACCCGCCGACAAGCTGGAAGCCACCGCCCGAACCACCGATGACCCGCGCGTGCAACAGTTTCAACGTGCCCTAAACTGGTACAGTCAGGAGAACTACGCCATGTGCCGCCAAACCATCGATTCCCTGGCGCACGATGCGTCTGGAGAACTGGTTACGGACAGCCTCTCCGGCCTGGCTTACCACATGGCCGGCATGAGCTATTACCAGGTATACGACGATGTGAACGCCGTGCCACAGTACCTCCAGGCCATTAGTATCCGTGACCGCTGCTACCCGAATATTCATAACGATCAGGCCCATACCCGCTACAATCTGGCCAACTCCATGCACTGGCTAGGTCGTCCGGATACGGCGACTTACCTACTGCGAGAGGCCGTCGACCTCTACGACCGGCTGGAGCGAAAAGACAGTACCAACTGGTTGCGGAGCCTCAAATTACTGGGCGTCATTGCCAAAGAAAGTAATGACCGCGACTTGGTCCGCAGCGCAACTATAGCCATGGTCAACCTGCTCGAAACGATGAGTAAACCCACGCCAATCGATAAATACCAAGTGTATTACGACGCGGCCGATAACTTTCAGTACCTCGGTGCCTTCGAGGCCTCCAACCGTACCGGAAAGGAAGCCATCGCTGCGGGCTATGCGCTGCAGGCCGTAATGCCAGCTAAAAATGCGGTGTCGATGGCCGCTGATGCCGTAAACATCATTGCTTCGAACCATCGCTTGGAAGGGAACTCATCACTGGCAAAGACTTATTATCAGCGCTCCATTCACCTGCTCGACAGCATTTCGGGAGATCCTACTTCCATCAACATCGCTTACGGCAACCTGGCGGCAATGGCCATAGATGAAGGAGATTTTTCCTTGGCATTAAAGAACATCGAAAAGGCGGAACGCTACCCGTTTAATCCCGACTATCCGGCTAAAGAAGCCTTTACTTACCGGGACCACGCCAGAATTTTGGACGAATTAGGCCGGCATGATGAGGCGATGACCTTTTTCAACAAAGCGATGACCACCCTGGCGGGGGAGGGGGGCGTAGTGACCACTGGTGACTACCCCATGATGCTGACCGATAGTATCCTTGATTTGCAGGAAGGCTTCTCCCTTTACGCCGTCCGGGCTGTCGTATTACTACGCGCCGGGAAACGGGAAGCTGCCCTGGAGGACTTGCGGAAAATCTTTGAACTACAGGACCTGCAACGCGAACGCGTCAACTCCGATGGCAGCCGCCACTGGCTAAGTGCCGAAGTCCGTAAATACTACGATCAGGCCATTGATTTGCTGTACCAACTGCACCAGGCCAAAGGTGACGAACAGTATCTCTGGGATGCCTTCTCCCTCAGTGAGCAGGCCAAGGCCTACAGCCAGCTTGCCGCTCTGCGCAGCAACCAGGCGCTGACGAACCGCCGCGAGCAGGATCTACGTCGGAAAATTGCAACCCTCGAAAGGGAAGCCGTTACCGACCCGACGAAACAGGTGGACATGGCCGACGCCAAACTACGACTGGGCCTGCTGCAACGCAGTGATGGCCAGCAACAGGATAATACACTCGCTTCCCTGGACCGGTCCGAACTCCAGGCATTTTTGACGGCGAAAAACATGGAACTGCTGGAGTACCACATCAACGAGAATTATACAAAACCCTCCGATCCCAAAAGCTACCTCTTTCACCTACAGCCAGACGGCAGCCTGCGGATGATGCCCCTTGAAATAGACCAGGGGCTGCAGAATATTATTGATAGGTGGCGCTCCGCGATCAGCAAAGGAGCTTACCGCCAGAAAAGTCTGCGGGACGATCAGCAGGCCATTGATAACACGTTCACGGTCTGGGGCGGCACCCTGTTGGATCTCCTCTTGCCCGGACTGCATAATGGGGAACTTGAGTTGGGAGACCGCTTGTGCATCATTCCCGACGGCTCGCTCAACTACCTGCCCTTCGCCGCCTTGCCGCTTAAGGGGCAACCAGCACCATTAAATTATGCCGAGCTCACTTACCTGCAATCCGACCGTACATTGCAGTACGCCTATTCAGCTGGCTACCTGCTGGAATTAGCGCGCCGGCCCACCCCGGTTTTTACCGAAGACCTGCTGGCCTTTGCGCCCTCCTTCAATGGGAAGGCGACACCGGGAGAAGTGAGCCTCCTCCGTAGTCAGCGTTCTACCAAGGCACTTTCGCTTGATGACTCGGGCAAACTTCCGGGCCTGCTCCCCCTGAGCCATAATCGTTCGGAGGTGGCCGCTATCGCCAGCCTGGTACCCGACCACGAGGTATTCTACGACAAAGCCGCTACGCGCGGGGCGTTCCTTAGTGCCTTGGGTGATAGCCGGATATTGCACCTCTCCAGCCACGGCATGGTCGATTCGGTGGATGCTAACCTGAGTTTCGTGGCCTTCTCGCAGGCTGGCAATGTGCTGAACGAAAATGAACTGTTGTACTTTAACGACCTCTCCACCCTGCCCCTGGACGCGGAATTGGTGGTGCTCTCCGCGTGCGAAACCAGCCTCGGAAAGGTGGTGCCGGGCGAGAGCGTACTTAGCCTGGGCAACGCCTTTGCCGCAGCGGGCGCAAGGAGTACCCTGACGTCCCTCTGGAAGGTGGACGATGCCGCGACGGAAAATCTCATGATCAGCTTTTACCAACACCTGGCCGCCGGGAAAACAAGAGCGGAAGCCCTGGCGGATGCGCAGCAGCGACAGCGGACCGAAGGCGAATTTGCGCATCCTTATTATTGGTCGGCCATGACGCTGAATGGGGAAGCCGGAGCAATTGAACTCAAAGAAGCCAGCAACTGGCCGCTCTGGGTGGGTGGGCTCTTGCTGCTGCTTGGTGGAATTTGGGCGGGGGCGCGGGTGCGGGGGAAGGGATAAAGGAGCAGGGGAGCTAACCTCCGTTGATTTTCCCGGTCGGACGGCTATCCGCCAGTCGACGTAGTCGACTAAGCGGGGGCCGTTGGGCCGGTGGCTAAATCTGGAAAGGAACTTGCATCAGCTGCATGTCATCCCGAAGCGGAGAACTTTTAATCAGGTTGATCACCTTAATGATACACTATGACGCTAATCATTCGCCCCCTCCGAGCTACCGATTGTCCCCAAATGAGCGCCGCCTTCCAGGAACAGGGCTGGAAAGACAAGACTACCACCCAGTACGAAGGCTACCTCCAACTACAGGAAAGCGGGACGCGTGACATCCTCTTCGCCGAATGGGAGGGCGCCTTTGCTGGCTACCTTACCATCAGCTGGGTTGCTCACTATCCGCCTTTCCGGAAGCAAGACATCCCGGAAGTCGTCGACTTCAACGTCCTCAAAAAATACCAACGCTTAGGCATCGGTACCGCACTGATGGATGAGGCAGAGCGTAGAATCCGGCAACATTCGCCCTACGCAGGAATCGGCGTAGGCTTGGTCTCCGACTACGGCGCCGCACAAATCCTCTACGCACGGCGAGGCTATGTTCCAGACGGCCGTGGCGCCAGCTGGAACGACAAACACCTGGACTACGAAGACGTCGTGACGGTAGATGATGGCCTGGTTCTTCATTTACTGAAAAGGCTGTCTACTGTAGGATCGGCTGATTGATTTTTCAAATCAAAGCACACTGTAATGGCCGGAACCTGTTCGACAGCTTTTAAGCTGTTGTTCTTCTGCCTGAAAGCCTACGGTTGGAAATTTTTTATTGCGAACGGCTGTTAAAAAGCTATTTGACCTCGGATGGGGTCGACTATTTTTAGCCCCGGGTTGCAACCCGGGGCTAAAAACGCGGACCTCTGCATTTCAGAACGGCGCGTAGCGCCGTATCGGTCAGCGCGCCATCATTTTAGCCCCGGGTAAGGACACTTCGTGCCCTCATCCGGG
>JBGCFZ010000472.1:0-6100 GCA_045110355.1 Lewinella sp.
GTGATCCGCCGGGGCCACAGCCAAAGGGTTTTGCTGCTTTTGCCCTTCAAAAGCAGGCCGCCGGCAGGCATGTTAAACGGGGAGGTATTGCGATTGGAGATAAATTTAAATGTGCTAGAATCAAACTTCGGCGACCACTAGGGAACTATGAGCTAGAAACTAGTTTCTAGCTCCCTAGCTCCTAATTCCAAGCTCCCTATTTCCCCAAATCTCGTCGTAAAGCCCGAATTTCCTCCGTCAGCGCATCGACTTTGTCCTCCAGTTCTTTATTATTATCCATCATCATCTCATCGATGAAAACGGCGTTGGCCAGGCTCATGCCAAAAATACCTCCCAAAACGACGACCATCGCAAAATAGAAGCGGGTCATCCCGATGGTCATCGGGCTATCGGTTGTGCTTACGATGGTGGCGGGAATCTCGTTCCACCCTTCAAGGGTGAAGAGCTGGAAGATGCTGTAAATACTAACCAATGGATTACCGAAATACTCCGGTGCCATCTCCGCATAAAAATGGCAGGTAACGATGGCCAGCATGAAGTTGAGGAAAACCAGCACCGCCAATACAAAAACGGAGGCCTTCATCGCCCGGCCGAGCCCCGCCATAACCTGCTCGATGTTCGGGATAAACCGGAGGAACCGCACCAGACGGATCAGTCGGAACAGGCGAAGTAAAATCAATAGACCAGCGGCATCGGGGATGTCCAGTACACCTTCCAGGAACACCGGCAGGCTACCCAACACAATGATGAAATCAAACCGATTCCACGCCACACCAAAGTAAGCTTTGGGCTTGAGTACGGTCAGCTTAACGATCACCTCCACGAGAAAGAAGAGGATGAACGCATGGTCAATGGCCAGGAGCCACCAATTGTCCCGGAACTCGGGAAAGTACAGCGCAAAGATCACCACGGCATTGATGATGATGGCGGTGAGCATGGCACGCTCGCTGAGGAAAAGGCGTTTTAACATGGGGTCGTGATTGCAGGTGTTGCAATGCTTGCAGGCTGCGTAAGAAGGGCGAAGTTAGCCAAAAAAACAGGCAACTGGCGTGTTGGTTCCTTCCAGCAGCCACTAATATGAACACAGTCCGTATTTTACCCTCATGGAAACCATCGTGCAATATTTTACGGATATCCCTTCTTCTCATCGCAGCCTGATTCTGGTCGGCGGCATCACTATTTTCTGGCTGATCGAAAGCGCGGTGCCACTCTTTTCCGCCAGTTACGGAAAATGGAAGCATGCTGGCATAAATTTCTTTTTTACGTTAACCACCATTGTGGTTAACTTCCTTCTTGCCTTTATTTTGGTAGCAACTAGTGACTGGGTCGTCGATGCTGATTTCGGTCTGCTCCAGTGGCTTGATACTCCTCTTTGGGCTACTTTATTACTTGGCTTGCCCCTGCTCGACCTGGTTGGTGCTTACGCAGCCCACTGGACGGAACACCGCATCCCTATGCTCTGGCGTTTTCACCTGATTCATCATACGGACCAGCACATTGATACTACTTCGGCCAACCGCCACCACCCAGGAGAGAGTGTGATTCGTTTCGTTTTTACCACCGCTGCTGTCCTCCTTGTCGGCGCACCCATCTGGCTGGTGTTCCTGTACCAAAGTATGAGCGTGGTCCTGTCTCAGTTCAACCACGCCAACATCGTGGTGCCCAAGTGGCTGGATACCGTCCTTAGCCCCGTTTTTGTAACCCCGGATATGCATCGGGTACACCACCATTACCGGATGCCTTATACGGACACCAACTTCGGAAACATCTTCAGTTTTTGGGACAAGTTGTTTGGTACCTATGCTGCGGTCGATAACCGAAAATTGGTCTACGGCGTCGATACACATATGGATACAGCAGACCATTCTAACATCGGGCAGATGTTGAAAATTCCGTTTGTTAAGCGGGAGACCCTACGCTATGACCAGGAAGAGCAGCTATAATTCGGTCTTGTCCAGTTCCCGTTTTAGCTGTTCCAATTTCTAGTGCTTTGTCAGGGTTTCCAAATCACCAGTCCACTTGGTACTCTGGGCTCAAATCTGGTACTTTTGGGCGGTAATAACCGACCCGCTTCAATTTCTGCGAAGAAAGTATCCGTCGGGAGTGGAAACCCAAGGAGGCAGGTGTGTTCTGGTGGAGACGTGAAGTCCATGAGACCCGTAGCCGTATTTTCTACGGGCTCGAAAGTGATGCGGTCATCGGAGCGGGTGTCCGTTATCTCGAAAACGGCGGGAAGTACAATGCGTTCCAGCCATTCCACGTCAATTGGTGCATTTGCTGCACTCGTTTTTCTTACCAGCCTATAATAATTATCGTTTCGGGTCATCAGCCATTCACCTGGCTTAGTTGGTGCAAGCGGCTCGTTAAGCGGCTCGAAGTCGAAATAATTGGAAAGCGCAGGCAAAAGCGCTTCAAGCGGCTGGCTGTCGTTGATCAGCCGTGCGAAGGCTCCGATGGTCAGTTCGTCGGCACCGATGATGCAAACTGGGACGTACTCAAAGCCAGAGACACCTGCTGCGCCCAGACGGGCGTGGGTCTCGGCGCGGTGGTGGCCGTCGGCAATGCAAAGTGGGCCGAGTGACGAAAGTTCAATTGGAAGTGTAGGCAGTGGGTCACCAGTTAGGTCCTGCGCGTTTGAGATGTACCTACGCACTTCGTAGGCGTTGTTGTTCCCCTTGAAACAAATGGGTTGGTCGTGGTGCTCATGTAGTGTGTCGGACTGCCTCCACCAATTTTTCAGGCTTGGCACGGTTAGTAACACGGGTTTCCCCAAAGCTCCCTTATCCGCTCTGACTAACTTTTCTTGTCTTTCCAGCCGGGGGAGCAGCGTCTGTTCGTGTGGCCTTACAGTATCGTCGAGAAAGTAGGCAGCAGGCAACAAGCCACAAATGCCCCGGCTAAGGCTGCCATTACTGTTTGTTCTGATAATTAACTCCGCAAATGAGTCAAGTTCCTTAGCATTAATTATTCCGTCAGGTAGATGGCGGACGCCGTCACGAGTTACCGGTAGCTCAGTTATTTTGCCTAAAGGCGGCGTAAAAAAACGCGGAAATGGGTGTAGGCTCAGTGACATCAGTTAGGTAATTGATGCAAGGTAGAAAAAACTGTTGAAGCCAAGCGGGCAAAAAGCACTACAAAAGAAGAGAGGCGCGGCACAAGTGCCACACCTCTCCTGAACTAAACCCCAGTTATAAAAAATCTTTGAACAGCCGGAGTGCAACCGGCGTCTGCTGCAATATACGGAGTAGCCTCCCTTAAAATTGCGTTCGGATAGCAGAAAAGTCTGTTAAAGGAGAATTTTAACGTGCATCGGCCGTAGCGCCAAAGTCAAACAGCAGGCTAAAGCGCAGCGTATTGTCGAGTGGATTACGCTGGTTGCCGGTAGGAACCAGGTAGCTGAAGTTCAGACCGAAGATGTTGTACTTCAGGCCAAGACCCGCCGTAAGGTAACGACGGCCACCTTTGGTGCTGTGCTCGGTGAAGTAACCTGCCCGAACGGCGAATTGCTTGTCGTACCAGTATTCAGCACCGATGCTGTAGGTGAATTCCCGTAGCTCTTCACCGAAGCCCTGTGGCGCGTCGCTAAGGCTACTGAAAAGGCCGGCGATGGGAGATTGGTCATCGATCTGGTCCTGGTCACAATCAATGTCGGTACCGTCACATGGGGTAGGGACCAGCAGCTTATTGGTCTCCGCCGTGATGGTCAGCTCATTGTATTGGTCTAGTTGGAAGGTATAGGCAGCACCCACGGCGAGGTTGGCGGGAAGGAAGTCCCGAACGGTATCCTGGGTGTAGGTAATCTTCGCGCCGATGTTGGTGATGGCGGCACCGATGGCAAACTTGTTGCTCTTGCCTCCGCCGGTCCGGATGTTGTCGTTGCGGTAGGTGAAACCAAGGTCGGCCGCAAATGCTTGTCCGGCCTCCAGGACGACACCACTTACCTCCTGGCCGCTGGCCAGGTTCGAGTTGATGTACTTACCGGTGAGGCTGGCGCTGAACCGATCGCTCAGCTTACGGGTGTATGCTGCGGCGAATTCGAATTCGTTCGGCTTACCCGTTCCGGTATTCATGCCGTTAACGTCGGTATACTGGATGTCTCCAAGGCTGAAGTAACGCAGGGATGCGCCCACGGCCTCAAACTCATTGAGTTTTTTGTAGCCGCCGAGGTAGGCGAGGTAGACGTCGTTCAGGCCCAGGGCCTGTAACCATGGAGTGTAGGTGGCACCCAGGGCGAGGTCCTCTTCGGCAAAAGCAAGCCGACTGGCGTTGTAGTGCATGGAGTTGGCATCACCGCTAAGGGCAACTCCTGCATCACCCATGGCGCCGCCTCGGGCATCGGGGTTGATGCGTAGAAAGGGAACGGCAGATACAACAGTATTCACACATGGTGTTCCGGTTCCGGGGGTGACGGCATCACCGTTTTCATCGATGACACAAGCGTTTTGAGCAGTAAGAGATAGGCTCAGGCAAAATAGAGCCATCAGGCTTAAAGAGTTGCGTAAGATTCGTTGCATGGTAGCTATTAAGAATTCCGAAAATGATGCCCACCGGGGAAAGTTTGTCAATGGTGGAGCCACAGATTAATCGTCTTGACGAGCAAGAGTGATGCCCGTTAAGGCTTTTTTAACGGTTGGTTGTGGGGGCTTATTTTTGGAGGGATGATTTTGAGGGGGCAAAGTTAGGGTTTTCGTGCCTTTGTTGGAAGATGGATAGCTTTTAATAGCGCTTTGTGGCCTGAGGGAGGTCCGTTTTATGGACCAATGAGGCAGGGAATACCTAATCGCCGCACCTCATCCTCCTGAAGGCCTTTCCTTCATGAAGACAGCCTTCTTAGATTGACTTGAAATGGGGGGAGATTCATTAAACCTTGATTTGGATACCGTAGGGAATGGAGGGAAAAAAAAGGGTGGGATAGTTTTCCGCGAGATAATGCGTTGACAGTCAATTGCTTAAAATGTAATAAGTAAGGAGTGTTCTTCCTGGCATCTCGATATGCAAGGTGCTGGCTTGGAGTAAAGTTGGTGTAGCCTTCATCTTTGGACTGCGGACCAGAAATAAATACCTGAATGCTTGGAACGAAGGATTAAAGATTCGGCCTGAAAGCTGTCGTTGATTTGGGCCATGTTTTGTTTCAAGAACCTGATATTTCCCTAATTGAGTAACAGTGTTTTCACTGTTCTTGCCCTTTAGAACGCTTTTCGTTCTCTTTTTTACCGTGAATCCTTCTGTTTTGAGTCCCGGCCGTGCTTTTGGGCACTGGCCGGGAAGTTTTACCTAAAACCTTTAAATCGCATGATCACCATAAATCTACTTAATCATAATACAAGATTGCCTTTGCGGAATCGTTCCGTGCAATTGATCTTCATGGATACTGTGTTTGGTTGGTTGCGCTTGCATCCAACGGATAATGAGGGGGTAACGACTGCTCAGACTTACCCTGGTATGGCTAGGGTTTACGTTGACGGTGAACTGTTGGAAGAACGTTGGTTGGAAGGAGAAATTGAACTTTTAATCAAGGAAGGAGAGAATGTCGATGAAGAGCAAGTTGAAGACGACTTTTCTGATGAGGCGCGGACGCAGGTGCACATGCCGGTTGACGAGCAGGGGGAATCTGCCAGCCTGCTTACGGCCGTAGTTTTGGATTCGGAGACGAACCCCGGATATTTAACTGCCTAAATATTCTACAACCTTTATTTCGAAGTGGCCTGGAGAATTACGTAGCACCAAGTGCCTGCGACTGCCGCCAAGCGTACATCAATTTTATCCTAAGTCTTTATGACTTAAGTGTATATACTGGGCTCGGCCACCCCAGGTGATTTTTGCTGGCCGCTTTTTGCGCCTCACTTTGTTAAAAAGCCTCGCCAACACTATGGTGTTGCCTACGTTTTTTGCCTCCTGAGTCACAAAAATCGCCTCAGCAAAATTTAGCTACGCTACTACTTCGTGGTCACCTCTGGTGACCGAGTCCAGTATAACTGACTTGGTTTATCTACGCTATTAGGTGTAATTATGAATGATTGAAAGAAAACAACCATAAACCTGATCCTCCTCCTTATTTTACGCGGAGATTAAAAAGGACCATTTATTATGGATTACTTAG
>JBGCFZ010000473.1:0-16992 GCA_045110355.1 Lewinella sp.
GCTGGTGAATTTTGCCTGCGGGCAAGGCGCTTGAACCGGAGTTTAGCCGTAGCTAAATGAGGATTCAAGCAACGCAGCCAGCGGGTAAAAGACGCCGCAGTTAATGTGACAAGATCGGCTTGACAGAGCACTAGTGGTCGAGTTCCCCAACAAAGCCTAATCCACAAGATAACACTCCACCACTCGCGGAGAAAACCGGGTCCCTACCACCGAAGCAGGCTTACGGACCAAGGTTAGTGGCAAGGTATTATCGCTGTTTCCTGTAGCGTAACCCGCGAGGTCAACAACCAGCAGAAAGTCTGAGGCTCGATAGCTGCCGAAGGCATGCTGTGGAAGGCTAAGGACCAGCTCAACTTCCTTTGGGGAGTATTCATATGCCTGGCCCACCGGAGCATTCTCAACCGTAACGGGCACAGTGATCGTTTCCTGAATAAAGGCTTCTACCTCCAATTGAACGCGAACCTCCTGGCGAGACAGGGTAATCCCTTCTTCGGAAGGTTCAAGGCCAATTACCTCATCAATATTTTCGTTCACGTTTTCCAGGCTGAGGGGGGAGGTAGGCCATTCGGTAATCCCTTCCAGTGCATCTATTGCTCCGGTAATGGTGATACTATCGGGGGTTATGACGGGGCCTTCGAGCGCCATATGCCCGTCGGCAAACTGTAATTGGATGGTACTTATTATCGGTACCCGTTTACCCTCCTTTGGGGTCGTCAGGATGGGTTCGGATTCGAAGCCGGGGAGTTCGGGCGTTAGTTTGGAGCTAGAAAGTTTCCGGCTGATCTGCCGCAACAGGTCGGTGCTGGTCAGTCGCAGGTTTTCACGGTTTCGTACGTCGATCTCCACTGGCAGGTTACCAGGTCGCATACTTTCCCAGATCAGGTTCCAGCCGTTTCCCGTGATTTTGGCCTCCAACTGCTCAGGCATTCGTCCTACCAGTACCCGTTCGGGATCTACCAGGTAGTTGACTTCGACGCTGCGGTTGATGGCATAATCCCGTGATAAATTCAGGATCAGCCAGAAGACCAGCGCGGCGCCCAGGCAAATGAGAAAAATCTTCCGGTCGCCCGGTGTCATTTGCCCCAGTGGGTTTTTACTTGTCAGTGTCTTTAGCGTGAACGGCATCGGTCAACCCCTTTGAGATAGAATTCTTGGTTACCCGAATGTACGTCTTATTACCCACGTTGAGGGTAACGATGGCACCTTCGATCTTGTCGATCCGTCCCAGCATACCGCTGGCAGTAACGACCTCTTTACCCTTTTCCAGCGCATCTTCGAAGCTCTTTTGCTCCTTGGCCTTCTTCCGCTGGGGAAGGACCATGAAAACGACGATGACACCGAGCATCAGAAACATCGGGAGTAAACCAGTGAGTGGGCTACCAGAGGCTTGAAGAAAGAAAAAATCCATGTTTATTGTTCGTTTATTACGGTGCCATCCATGTACACGACGGTGGAGGCAGGATAAGTATTTGCGGTAATCGTAACGGCCTTGCGTTGCCGTCCGTATTTATTTTTGGTATCGAAGGCCACCGAGATGATTCCTTCTGCTCCCGGAGCAATGGGCTGTTCCGGATAGGCAGGCACCGTACAACCACAAGTAGAGCGGGCTTTGGTAATCAGCAATGGCACCTTCCCCGTATTCGTAAAGGTGAAATCATGCGTGATCACTTCTCCCTCTTTTACGCTGCCAAAGGCATATTCGTTGGCTTCAGTAAAGGTTAATTTTGCCACATTTACCGTATCGATGTTATCCAGACCAGCATCAACGGGGTTACGAATCAACGCGGCATTAGGCCCCAGTTCAGATACATCAGTTCCATTTTCTGGCGCGGACGCAGGTGCCGTCTCACAATTAAGGAGCAAGGTAAGTAGCAAAGCAGAGGGTAGAACCTTGAGGATCAAATTCATGCGACGTAGTAGGTTTTTCACCAGAAGGGCAAATGTAGGTATTTAGTTTATAGTGCAATAGAGTATCTGCTAATCGGTGCATAGCAAGTTGCAGATTACAAAAACAAAAGGCAGTTGTTTTATAAGCGATAGGCTCAAACAGTTCCAGCAATTTTTGATGCATACGCATTGGGGGGAAATACCAGCTTCCCCAGCTGATGATCTGACGACGGACCTACAATTCCTTAAGAATCTCCGTCCGTCGGGTACTAAAGTCCATAGCCTCCATCAGGGTTACCGACATCACCTCTTCCAGATTACCGTACGCTGCGGCGTAATCTTCCTGGCTCCGGCGGATGACCTCATAGGCTTCCTCCCGGCCGTAAACATCCGTAATCTCGCACTTCGCCGTTTCGTCCGGCAAGGATTTATAAGTGAGGAAATAATGCTTTAAACGGCGTACGATGCTTTGGGGCAAATCCTTAACGTCGTCCCAGGCGCTGTACACCTCATCGTTGTCCAGCACCGCAATGATTTTATCGTCGGCTTCGCCGCCGTCCAGCATTCGGAAACCACCAATTACCTTAGCCTTCACAATGATGTTTCCGTGGGTAACCTCCCGCTCCGTCAGTACGCAGATGTCCAGCGGGTCATCGTCTCCGACGATGTTATTTCGCCCGGTCTGTTGCATACAATAAGCGGCCACCTTCTCCTTGCAGTACGTCCGTGGGATAAAGCCATATAGGGCAGGAACGATGTTCGAGAACTTCTGAGGCCGATCAATTTTGAGGTAGCCGGTCTTTTTGTCTACCTCGTACTTAACCGTATCGGAAGGGATTACCTCAATGAAGGAGGTGACCACTTCAGGCGTTCGGCTGCCGATCTCGATGCCGTGCCACGGATGCGATTTATAGCGCAATCCGATCAGTTTCCATAGTTTGTCGTAAGCTTCCTGACCCATGTCAATCTGGTTTTGGGATTCGCCGCAAAATTACGCCTTTCGGTGCTGGGAAGTCGGTACTTATTAGACTTAGTTTGAATATTAACATGCTATTTTCTGCTTCGAATCTGACAACGCCATCATTGTCTGCTCAGGAAGGTTTATTGCAAATTATTGTTGGTGATACAGGGAGCATCAATGGGATTGTCTTCCCGTTAAACGCGTCAATTAGCGTTCAATTTAGGGATGACAATTTGATGTGCAATCGACTAAGGACTATGGCCTATCTTAGCCCCATCAAAAAGATCTACCTCACCGGCTTTATGGGCAGCGGCAAATCCTACGTCGGCAGCCGCCTGGCAACCGAACTCGGCGTGCCATTTATCGACCTAGACGCGGAGATCGAAGCGACCACCAGCAAATCCATTTCGGCTATTTTTGCGGATGACGGTGAAGCTGAATTCCGCCGGTTGGAGACCGAGGCGCTGCGCACCACTGCGGCACTCCCCGCCTTCGTGTTGGCTACCGGGGGCGGTGCCCCGTGCTTTAACAACAACATGGCCTGGATGAACGCTAATGGCATTACGGTTTTTCTGGACCCCGACTTGGAAGTTCTACTCAAGCGACTGGAAGCTGGCCGGGACCATCGTCCCCTGCTACAATCCGGCACTGCCCTCCGAAAGTTGGTAAGCGATAAACTGGCCGCTCGGCGGCCGGTCTATGAACAGGCGACCATCCACCTGCAAGGCTCCGAAGCAGATGGAGCGGTGGAATGCACTTTGATGGACAGGCTTTAATGGAACCACATTGGTCCGCTTAGTAACGTAATTCGCTGGTCCCTACCTCCCCTTTTTCTTGGCTCTTTACCCCCTCCCCTTTGGGGACCGCGCCTGCGGCGCGGATAGGGGTTCCCTGCACCTGCGGCCCCGCCCAGCACAAAAATCCCGCCAAAACATACACCTTCACGAACTAACCCTTCGGTTCCATCGTTGAATTCCCGCAACGGTCCTTCCATGATTCGCGCAACGACTACCAAATAAAACTGACCTCCACGAACTATGCGTTACCTCCTTTTACTTGCCTTTCTCCTGCCATTAACCAATATCAACGCCCAAAAGAAAACGGAAGAAACGGGCATGTACCTTGTCACCTTTAAAGACAAAAAGGACACCCCCTTCACCATTGAGGATCCGGCGGCTTTCCTAAGTGAACGTGCGCTGCTGCGCCGCGCCGCACACAACAGCGAAGTCACCGAACTTGACCTGCCGCTAAGTCCTGTCTACCTGAACCGGGTAGCTGACACCGGAGCAAAACTCTGGCTAAAAAGTAAATGGATGAACGGCGTAGTCGTCTCCGCCGCAGGCCCACAAGTGAAGTCGCTGAGGAAGCTTAAATTCGTTACTGAAGTACAACTCGTTGCCCCCGTTCAGTACGAACGGGAATCACTCTTGCCCATCATTCCAAACCTGGAAAGGCCGGCACCCGTCGTTGAATCTGTCCCCGTTGAAAAAAAATTCTACGGCTTCGGCTGGAAGAACATCTCGGGAATGAAAGGGGACAGCCTGCACAATTGGGGCTTTCGTGGTAAGGGCGTTTTGGTGGGTGTCTTCGACGGAGGTTTTCCCAACGTGAATTATAAAGACTTTCTTGGCTATGATGACAAAGCCACCATCCCCGCCAACTACGATGTAGTAGAGCAGGACGACACCGCCCTGGATGGTTCCACCCACGGTGCCACCGTACTTAGTACAATGGCGGCCCACCACCCTTTCTTCTTTATCGGCACCGCCCCTGAGGCACGTTACGTCCTGTTCAAAACAGAAAATGGCCGGGGAGAACACCGGCTGGAAGAAATCAACTACGCCGTTGCCCTCGAATTAGCTGACAGCATCGGCGTTGATGTTGTAAATTCTTCCCTCGGTTACACCACCTTCAGCTCGAAGGACATGAATTATAAATACGAGGACCTGGACGGGAAAACAAGTCCGGCCAGTGTCGCCATCACCCATGCTTTTCAGCGGGGAATGATCATCGTTACCAGCGCCGGAAATTCTGGTTCAGATGAATGGAAATACGTAGGTACCCCGGCGGATTCCCCCGAGGCTTTCTCTATTGGAGCCTTGAACGCCGATGGCAGTCGTGCCTATTTCAGCAGCTTTGGCCCGACGGCCGATGGCCGGACCAAACCCGACGTTTCTGCACTGGGTGTAGACGTTGCTGCCGTGGCCACCAACGGACGTGGACTAACCGGCGCCAACGGCACCAGCCTCGCCTCTCCCCTGGTAGCCGGCCTAATGGCCTGCCTCCGCCAAGCTGTGCCCGATGCCACCAACAAAGAACTTATGGACGCCGTACGAGCTACTGCCGACCAGGCCGACGCGCCCGATAATGAACGTGGGTACGGACAGCCGAATTTTGCTGCAGCTTATCGGATGCTCATGAACGCGAGAAAGTAAATTATGAGGACATCAAGCAGGCGTTTGGGCTAGGACCAATAACTGCCTTTCTAATTACTACTCATTAATTGCGTACAACAAGGCGCTGAAAAAACTTCTCCCCTTTACTGGGCCGTCAGAAGGACTCTCTCAATACATTAATTTTTATTAATATGTGTATCCAATTGATTTTATTGAGTTTCAGCAAAAAAATGACACCTTGCGAAGTAAAAGTAATTCTATAATTTTTACCCGATTTGCTTGTGAGGCCGCAAGCTGTTGCCTAATTTTACAGAACGAAGTCGGGATGTTTATACTTAGACACCGTACATCTAAAAGAACAAGTAGGTAACCCCTACCAAGATTTATTTGGTATCAGTAAGTTGGAACGAGCCCCGC
The DNA here is from genome assembly GCA_045110355.1 of Lewinella sp. GTDB lineage: Bacteria > Bacteroidota > Bacteroidia > Chitinophagales > Saprospiraceae > Neolewinella. The sequence goes on from JBGCFZ010000473.1 coordinate 5,662, forward strand.
CGGATGTACTGGCGGGGTTCTTTGTTTAATGCTCATTACCATACCTGGAAAGCACTACCCCAACGCCCGTCAACCGATCTGACGAAGTACATGCCTTTGGCAAGGTCGTTAGTTGGTACTAAGAGCCTGGAGGTAGTAGCTTTTAACTCCAGCACCGTGCGACCATTAACGTCATAAACGACCAGCTCCTCTCCACGTGGAGCCACGGGTAATGCTAAAGAAATTACTTCACCACGCTTGGCGGGGGTCGGATAGGCCTTAAGTTGGGTGACTACCTGCGGTTCCGTACGGTTGCTACTCAGGTTACCATTAAAGATGGCCTCAGCTGCAGTGAAAGATTCAGTACCAATATCGATACCGATGATCCGGCCCGGCACATCATCTGCTGGTGGGTGAATTCCTCCCCAGATACGACTTAGGCTGGTTTGGTCCGAGGCGTCCCGGTACGTGGCCCATTGAAGCACTACATCTACACTGGGCCCTTTTTCAAAGACCAGGAAAGAATCCTTTTCCGCCACAAACTCCCCTACTCCACCGGGAAAGTAAGGCGAACCGGTTATCGAAGTCATCACGGTAGCAGCTGCGCTGCTGTAGGTAGAATGGCCGGAGATGTATCCGGCGAAGTTTGGCGTCACGAAGTTTGGCCGCTGATAAGGCATCCAAAGTGCAGGGTTTATCCACCCCACTCCGGCAACATCGGTGGTAGGGTCATCAATGGCCTGGGGACCAATCCAGGATTTGACCTTTGTCAGTGCCAGGGTAGCATTATTTTCTAATTCCGATGGATCGGTCAGCTCCTCAATGAAGCCGGGGTCATATAGGAAACCGAACTGGTTATAATTCCGGCCACCGGTTTCTGAAGCCTGTCCGTTCTTGGCCATCCACCGGATGGCAGTAATTGGCCGGGCATAATCATACTTCCCTTTGATGCTCCATGCAGAGATGGCTGCATCGTGCATGGCACCACCAAGTGTCAGGTAGGCCTTCACATCATATTCCAGAGTGTCCAGCTGTTCTCCGACGCCTGCGAAGCGACGCTCAAACAGCGGATGGTCCATCACCTTATTCAAGATGGTAAACCAGTGCCCGGGGGGCGTTTCGCTGGTGGGGCCGTCGGCCCAGAACTCCGCCAGAACCCGGGTATAATCTCCTCTGGGGACAATGTTCTCGGGATAAGGCTCTCCCGTTACCGGGTTGAGCGGATGACCATCGGCACCGAAGGTGCCGCCTTCCTGTTCCCTGTAAAAGGCAGGATAGTCGGCAAAATCAGTGGGGTACGTCCCCTGGAAGTTACCCCGGGCGCCGGGAGAGATGTCCCACATCACCCCATCAGAAGGATCGAGGTGGCTGCCCCATTTCATGACCATTTCAAAGCCCCAACGATACATATCAAAGCTTTCCTGGTCGGTGCTGGAGAAAAGTGGCGGTGGGCCCGGGTCATGATAAACGGGATTATTGCCACGGATGGGGTTATCCACAGTGGGGTCTGTACGGTCTTCTTCGCTGAGGGCAAAGGGTATCACCTGTCCCCATTCTGCACCAAGGAAGGCCAGCAGGGAATCACCAATTACCTGACCAGACTGGTCAATAATGGTACCGGGAAACTGCAACGTCTGCCAATGATTAGGATCGGTTACTCCGAAAATTGAGAAAACGTTATTAAAATTCAGCGGCCGGTTCACCGGGTCCGGATAGTTGATATTCGCGTAATCATTTATTTCGTTACTGCCGTCACGCATGCCAAATTCTATGATCTGTTGAGCGACATAATTGCCTATATCGGCGGGATTTCCACTGGTGTAATCCACGTTGATGTAGGCGGGGTCATAGCCCAACTCCTCCATTAAAGCCGTGAAGCGGGGAAGCGTTGTGGCCGCATTTGGGGACCTGAAATAGCGATGATTCAGCATCCGGAAGGCGGCGTAGCTGACGGCTTCATTACTCGCCGCAACGGGGTCTTCAAAACCATCGATGTTCCAATGCTCTACCAGTAATTCTTGTCCTGCCTGCATGGTTCCCATTAGGCAGGTGGTTCCTTTTTTATTCACCAGGCTCCACGAATCGTACATGGCTGCGGAGACATGAAAAAGGTTACGGGCGTGTACTACCGGACGGGCAAAATCATTGCGAATGGCTTCCAACATCTCCTCATTCCATAGCCGGGCGACGGAGTGATCCGGATTTTGGGCGCGGACGCTGGTGCAAAGACAAAACATGATAAGAACAATGAAGGCAATGCGGTTTTTCCAGGCAGTCATTTTCATTAAGTTGTCGGTTATAGGATGATTCCCGAACCCTGAAGGTTTGGAGATACAATTGCTCTTTGGAATGGTTTTTTGCGGACACTTAATGTCGCACACTTACCCAAACCAATTTTTGAATGATTATGTATAGACAAAGGTACAAAATGGCAAGAGAGTAAATTTGTCAGCTACCAAACATCGTACCTTGTCACCACCTTCTACTTTTATTAATCTATCCACCGCATGCGTCCATTCCTCCCCTTGATTTTTCTTGCTCTGTTCACCTGCCTGCCCCTCATCGCGCAAACCGATATTGCCGCACTGATTAATAAGTACCAGAACGACCCCAGGGGCCCTTACCGAGACATCCGATGGTTCTGCGACAGTGGTGATAATACCACCCCGGAAGAAGGATGTCCGTATGAGGATGAAAACAACCACCAGCATGCGCGCTACAAAAGAGACGTAATCGATCTCGGTAAGAAAGAGCACATTTTCCTTGGTCAAATACTGACCAACACCAACAAGGATGCCTTTTGGGACCAAAACAAGGACCATAGTCGCCTGAAGCAGTACATGCTGGGTAATTACCTGGCGGCCATTGATGATGGATGGGTATTGCGCAAAGCGCAATACTATCGCGGAGCTTTACAAATAGAAGACGAGATGGCCTGGGGGCGGGAGTACCTCAACTGGATGATGAGCAAAGAAGGAGCCCTTTCGGAAAACTTCTATCTCGTTCGGCAGTCGGTTCGGGATATTCCTCACCGTAAAGACAATGACTTAACGCAAAAAGTAAGGACGGATTCGAAAGTCATTGCCGACAAGTATGGCAAATTCATGGAACTCCGTATCAAGATTCACGGCCAACCAGAAGGAAAGGACGCCAAGGCGGTAGAAAAGTTTCTGGACGACCACCGGGAAGAGTTGGAGCAACGCAACCTGGTCGACCTAATGAAAAACCTGGCCACCGACATCCGTACCGCGTACCTGAATCAGGATATGGTGGCTAAGATCGCTGCCATTAACGAAACCATCCCCGAAGAGAATGGGTTGAAAGATCGTATCCATACCTTCACGGTTCAGCATACCTTTGATTCTGAAAACCCGAATACCATCGACCGACTCAGCGCCGCTGCGGACCTGATGTGGACCATCCGCCAGGGGCTGATGAAGGAAAGCCCCTACTATCGCCTTGAAGTTATGGACATCAGCGTTGCCCTTGAGCGTATGATTTTCAACGAAGCCGGGAATTGGCAACCAGGCAATGCCCGGGAGCTGATGGAAAAAATCTGTTATCTCTCCGAAGCCGCAGCAGGTGCAGGTTTTATCGAGGAGTGGGAATTTGCGGCAGCGCAACCTTTGCTGGCCGATCTAAACTATCAATTGGTGTGGCCTAATCAGGCCACCGATTATCTCGATAATGCACGCCGATTTGTAGAATGGGGCGTATCTACCAACCGTGGAGCCTTCGGAGAAATCGTTGACCGCTACGCTGAATTCGAACCCAAATCTCACGGATTCCTCGATGATCGCATCAGAGGCTCCGTATTGTTACCACTGGGCAATGAAGTGGGCCGTTTAGGCGACTGGATTGCGGAAGCTGGCAACCTCCGTAATGATGTACTTGACGTACCCAATCAGGGCTCCCTCCGCGGCCTGAACCCCGGATATGCCAAAGGTAAATTGCACGTAGTGGAAGGGAATCCCGACGAGATGGAGGTGAACCCCACCGACATCTACATCTTCGCTACGCCACCGGCAGACCTTAAGCCCGTTGGCGGCATCGCTACCGTAAACGAAGGGAACATGGTCAGCCACGTCCAACTACTCGCCCGTAACCTGGGCATACCAAATGCGGTGGTTACCGACGAACAGTTTGCCGCACTCAAAAAGTATGACGGCGGAGAGATTTTCTACGCCGTATCCAATGGAGGTACTGTACTTATGAAGCCCGCAAAATCGATGTCAGCAGAAGAACAAGAGTTGTTTGCCGTCCGGGAACGTAGTAACCAACGGGTTACCGTCCCCACTGATCAGCTACGGCTAGACGTAAACCGCGTCTTGAACATGAGAGAGATCCGCAGCAAAGACTCCGGTAAACTCGCCGGCCCCAAAGCGGCAAACCTTGGTCAGCTTAAGGCTTTATTTCCCGACAATGTTGTAGAAGGACTGGTTATTCCCTTTGGTATATTTCGTGACCACCTGGATCAACAGATGCCAGGGCAAGCGGGGGAATCCTACTGGGAATTCCTCAACAACCGCTTCTCCACCGCTCGGCAAATGGAAGCTAACGGCGACCCTGCCGAAAATGTGGAAGCTTACTCTCTGACTCAACTGGCCATACTGCGGGAAGCCATTGGTCAAATCACCATCCAGCCGGAGCTCGTCCGGGCCCTGCGAGACAGTTTTCAGGCGGTCTTTAACGAACCACTCGGCAAGGCTCCGGTGTTCCTCCGATCTGATACTAATATGGAGGACCTTGCAGATTTTACTGGTGCCGGCCTGAATAAAACAGTCTTCAACGTGGTCGACGAAGGCAAGATCATGCAGGGGATCAAAGAGGTATGGGCCAGCCCGTATACGGAACGGAGCTATAAATGGCGCCAACGCCTGTTGCTGAACCCTGAGAACGTATTTCCCAGTATCCTGATCATCCCAACCGTCGACGTTGATTACTCGGGGGTAATGATCACCAAGGGCGTATCCTCCGGCCGGCAAGACGACGTAACGGTCGCCTTCAGCCGCGGCGCCGGCGGCGCCGTAGATGGGCAGGCTGCCGAAGCCTACCTTCTGGACAAGTATGGACGAACGACGCTGCTCAGCCCCGCCAGGGAGCGCCTGCACCGGCGCTTACCGGTAACGGGAGGCTCCGTCATGGTCCCCGCTCCCTTCAACGAACGCATCCTCAGCCCCGCCAACCTCAAGGACCTCCGTGAACTGGCGACCACTGCGGAACGGATCATGCCGGAGTCTTCGGGCGAAAAGACGAACGGACCGTGGGATGTAGAGCTTGGTTTCAAGGATAATACAATGTGGTTGTTCCAAATTCGTCCCTTCGTAGAGAACAAACGTGCCCAGGCATCGGGTTATCTGGAAAGCATCAGCCCCGTAAAACGAGATGATGTTTACTATGATCTGGAGGTAGAACTTTAAGGTTACAGGTTGCAGGTCACCCTGCTCAACAACCTTCTTTTGCACCTGCGGCCTCGCCACCTGTTTATACAGACAGGCACTTCATTTACTCCGTTGTCTATCTCTCTTTGTTGATAAATCCACTCCATTTGAAAACCTTTCTTCCCTACTTCGCAGCACTGGCCGTACTATTCATCGCCCTTTTCCCCTGGCAACGAATTGAGAGCTACCCCGTGATTGGAGGGGTGGAGAAAACGGACATTCGGCGCCTTCTCCGGCTGGAGCGAATGGATTCTGCGCAGTTCACCAAGACGCTTCCTTATGGTGCCCGGTATTCGCTTCCCTACGTGAAGTTGAACCTGATGGGCCGGGAGATCGACTCGAACCTGGTTGCCCGCGACGCGGAACTGGAAAAGGAACTGGAAAAAATGATTCCGAATCGTGGCCGCGCCTATTCGCTGGCAATAATGGACATCACTGATGGCCGCGAACCACGTTACCTGGAGCGTAACGCCAACCTCAGCTACCAACCCGGCAGTGTCGGAAAATTAGCGGTAGTCACGGCCCTTATGTGTGAATTAGAAAACGTATTTGTTGACAGCGTACAGGCCCGCTGGGAATTACTTAAGAGTCGCATGGTAAAAGGTGGCCCCTTTGCCGTGTACGACCATCATACCATCCCGGAATACGATCCGGAAACGGAGCGGTACAGCCGACCAAAAGTTAATCAGCAGCACGAATTTACGCTCTACGAATGGGTGGATCATATGCTTTCCGTCAGCAATAACGGTGCGGCAAGTGTGGTTTGGCGCGAAGCTATTCTAATGCGGGTCTTCGGTCCCAAATACCCTGAATTAGCGAGGGAGGAAGCAGCAGCATATTTCAAGAATACCTCACGGGGGGAACTGCGTGACCTTTCGAAAAGTGTCATCAGTGAACCATTACGGCATATGGGTATCGGGCCAGACGAATTCAGGGTTGGCACCATGTTCACGCGTGGAGCCAGTGCCATCGTTCCTCCGGAAGGTGGCAGTGCCGGTTCTCCGAGGGGCTTGATGAAATGGCTGACCGCACTTGAATCCGGACGGATAGTCGATGCGCCTTCCAGCCTGGAAATCAAACGATTGATGTACATGACTGATCGTCGAATTCGGTACGCCCACGCTCCGGTGCTCGATAGTGCAGCAGTCTACTTCAAATCCGGTTCTCTATATGGCTGTATTCCCGGCACGAGCTGTGGCAAATACAAAGGTAATCGGATGAACTACATGAATTCCGTTGCCATCGTTGAACAGCCCGACGGTACCCGATACCTCGTTGCGTTGATGACCAACGTCCTTAGCCGCAATTCCGCTTACGATCACCAGCTGCTGGCTACCCGAATCGATAAACTGATCAGGAATACCGCTGGAGGTGACGAGCCTTCCGAGAGTTTTGGAACTGGTGAGTAGAGGGGTGCTTTGCAAATTTGGTAGTAGGTAGTTCGTAGTAGTTAGTGCTGTCGCACATCTCTGCTCGCTACGCCCCACTACTTCCTACCCACTAAATCTCCACAGTAGCGAACACCATATCAAATGCTTTTTTAGCCATGTCCCGTACCCGTTTATCCGAGGCTTCCAGTTGAAGGACCAGCAGTGGCAAGTACCGCTCTTCCTTCAATTGACCGATCACGTAAATGACGGATAACTTAAGCCGAATGTCCCTTCCTCTGAGAATACGCTTGAAGTTTCTGAACTGTACTTCGGCAAGATGTTCCTCGCTGTGAGACGAGTCGGATTGCTCCAGATCAGCAATGCGTACCCCCCGTTCGATGACTGGAATCACCAATCTTTTCAAATCATTTTCCAGCAATATCTCCAAAAACTCTAATGCACTGATTTTCTCCTTTCGCTCAGCGGCCTGGAGGCCCCGGTAGATGGGAATAATATCCGTCGGTTGGTACCGGAGTCCGAGCAGTCGGAAAAGCCGATCGAGGTTCCCGTCCTGCCGTTGGTGGAGTAAATTCAACAAACCATGTCTGGCCTCCTGAACTTCTTTACTATTCGCCGTACCACTAAGTTTAAGCTGTGCTTCGAGGGTATTGATGGTTGTTTGGTAGGTATTTACCTCGGAAAGAATATGGCGAAAAATTCGCTTGGTGGGCATTTTGAGTAAGGGAAAATCCCGTTTCATAGCATTAAGTGCCTTCAACGTTTCTAGCCGTAGTTCCAGGTCATAGGGATTAAATCGTTCGATCATCGCAAAGAGCAGATCAACCGTCTGTTGGCTGTTGATGCGTTCCAACACCGCCGGGAGCCGGCGGATATCTTCCAGGTCGATGAGCCGCCTCCTTAAGTAACCAGGCAAGATGGTGACCAGCCCTAATTCAAACTGCACTAGGGCTGATTTAGCGTACGGCCGGAAGGACGCTTCAGACAAAAAGTCAATCAACCGCAGCAGGTATCGTTCGTCAAGCCGTTCACCAGCGGCAATAATTGCTTCCCGGACGACCTCGGGGTTATCGCTTTCCAGTGAAGCTTCAATGAATTCCTTCCCGAGGTCAGACCCAGAGCTACCCGCTGCTTTTAGCAACTTACTTCGCCAGGCAAAGGCATCGGGTTCGGCAAGCCAGGCTAAGTCCCCTACCCTTCGATTAAATTCGTGGGCCAGGTTCCAGTACTCCCGCATTTCAGGGTTCGCGCGGGTCTCCACTATTAGTTGAACAATGGCAGTACCGGCAATACTACTGTGCGGACTTTTGAGCTGTTCCCTGATCAACTCTTCCGTTTCTTCCAGGTGATGCGAGATGCAATACTCCATAGCAGCATTACGCACACCAAGGTCTTCATCCACTAATAAAGGAATAACGCTGGGTAAGATTTCAGGACTCGTATCACGCAGGCTAAGATTCCTAAGGGCACGGGCACGTACGTGTGGAGCACCATGGCTTAGCAACTCCTGAATGGGCTTCTTGAACCTAGCCTCCGCAATGTCCTCTGTTCGTTCCAGGACGTACAACAACTGCTTGTTATTCTCTCCCAACTTAGCATCCTCCAATACACGCAAGAAGCCTTCAAGTACCTCCTTGTGTCGAGATTTGACGCGGTTCGGCCGCTGCTTGGGTCGAAGGTGCCTTAGTTGATCCCTGAAGGCATCAAGGTATTCCTCCCGGATCAAAAACACACAGAAGAGCCAGGCCACCGAGAAGATGACAATCGGTACACTAATGCCGACGACAGAGATGCCAAGTCCATCTACCAAAAGTAGTAACAGTAGCCCGCCTAGCCCGCCGGCCACCGAATCGATCAGTACATCGATGTAGGTTTTGATGCGTTCTTTCACGGCAGAACTCACCGGCAGAAACAACATTTCCACGCCGGCCCGGTGCAGACTTTGCTTGAGGCTGCCGTCCACCAGCCTGCTAAAAATGGCCGTACTGAGGCCAGGGACCATGAACATTCCCAATGCGCCAAGCCCCAGGCCTGCTGGCAAAAAAGCCAATGCCCCGCTGACTCCCAGTCGTTGAACGATCCGTTGGGTGATCAATAATTGAATAACCAGGCCGATGACGTTGAACGTAGAGAACCAGAAGCCGAAGAAAGAAGTCAGCCGATCTTCATCAGCGAAACGCTCCGAGGCCAGGGCCGAGAATTGGTAATCTACCAGCTTAGCCGTGATCACACTCGTGGCAATGATGCCACAGAGCAGCAAAAGATGCTTGGAGCCCATGATTAGCTGATGAGGCGACTCCCGCAAACGGGCTGTCTTTTTCTTACGTGCCAGCTGAGATTCCTTATTCGAAATGTAGCGTTTCCAGATATAAATACTGATCAGCATTATCGGAACCAGGCAGAGTGTAGCGAAGTAAAGCAAATACCGGACGCCAAAATTGGCGACAATCAGGGACGCCAAGTAGCCACCGGCTATGCCGCCCGCAATGGCTCCGGCGCCAATGGGGCCGAAGAGTCGCTTCGCTTGTCGCACGTCGAAAACCAGGCTGGCCATCATCCAGAACTGGGAGGCTGCCAATACCCCAAAAAGGGCTACCCACAGATACAGGCCAACGGCGACGACGTCTCGGGACCCCGGCAATGGGACCAAAATCGAAAATAGCAACAGGGTCAGCAAACACAGTCCAAGGCTCCAGAGGTTGACACGTAGAATGGAAAAAAAGCGGAGCGCCTGGGAATAAGCCGTGGATATTATTGCGGCCACGACGGCCGTCAGGATAAACATATAGGGCAAGGCCGCAGACCCGAAGCGAGACAGGAAGATGGCATTCCCGGCAGGTTTGGCCAGCAGAAGCACCGCGATAATCAGAAAAATTTGCACCTGGAGCAGTAATACCACCTTCCCCTCGCCGGGGCGAACGCGGAGGATAGTACCTATAATTCGCTGGAGCGTCTTGATGTTACGGAAACTAAATGGTGGTGGCAGCTAAATTGGAGTGCGGCTAAGGTAAGAACAGCATCCGGGCCCGGAATGATCGCTAACGATAAAAGTTCCCTCCACTGGCAAGTGCTTAGTGGATTATGTGGTTAAAGTTATCTAACGTAATTCAGACAAAATACAGCACTCACTACCCTACCTTCGTCCTCATGACTACTCAACTCCGTCTTTGCGCCCTGCTTGGCGCCCTCGCCGTGGGCATTGGGGCCTTTGGTGCCCACGGCCTGAAGGCACTCGTAGCGCCCGAACAACTGGAAACCTTCGGCACTGGTGTGCGCTACCATTTTTACCATGTCTTCGCCATTGGGTTGGCAGTTGCCTTATCCGCCCTGCCGGGTATTGATCAAAAGCGATTACGGCAGGCCGCGTCTGCCTGGGCCATCGGCATCTTATTATTCTCTGGCTCCCTCTATTTACTTTCCCTCAAATCCGTCATCGGCCTTCCCGTGGCCTTCCTGGGGCCAGTCACCCCGATTGGCGGACTGTTTTTTATTGCTGGCTGGGTGCTGCTCTTTCTAGCTGCCCGCCGTAATTTGAGCGCCAATGCGTAACCTTATATATATAGCCCTTATTCTACTCGGTTTCGGCTGCCGGGCACCACTTTCTTCCCCAACGGTACAACCGCGCTTCTATCCGGTCTCTGATAAGCTCGAAAATAATCAGGCGGGGCCGCAGGTGCAAAGTATGGTTTCAACCATCGCCCCCTACAAAGCCCAACTCGACGCCAAAATGAACCGGCAGTTGGCAACGGTAAAAACACCGCTCAAAAAAGGGCAACCAGAAAGTACGCTGGGCAACTGGGTCGCTGATCTGTTTGCACAAGCTGCAGCAGGAAGTTTCCCTGATCGGGACATCGTATTCGCAACCCTTAACCAGGGAGGAATTCGCGTAAGAGAAATCGGCACCGGCCCGCTCATCGTTTCCGAAATCTATGAATTGATGCCGTTCGACAACGAACTGGTCCTGATGGAACTCAATGGAAAGGTTTTCAAAGAATTTATTAACCACATCGCCAACGACGGCGGCTGGCCGGTGAGCGCGGGCCTGGCCGTGAAGGCGTCCGCAAATGGACTTGACATCAAGATTGGTGGAAAAGCCATCGACCCCAGCAAGGTTTACACCGTCGCGCTACCCGACTATGTCGCCAATGGCGGCAGCGGCACTTCGATGTTAAAGCCGCTCCCCAAAATTAAAAGTGGCCTGCTTATCCGCGATCTACTGATCGAGTACGCCGAAAAGACCACCGTGCCAATCAGCGTGAAAGTTGAAGGCAAACGCATGAAGTTATAACTACAGGTCGCGTAGCGACTCACCCTTTATGATCTCCCCGGACGAAACAAGTGCGCAGCACGAGTGCAGTCCGGGGGTTACTTCCTCCCCAGACGAAACAAGTGCACAGCACGAGTGCAGTCTGGGGGTTTACTCCCACCCCGCCATGTCTACCATAACTTCCCGTCGTTTCTTCCTCCGTAAGGCCGCCATCGGCGGCGGTTTGTTACTCGTGCCTGGCCTGGCCGGCGCTGCC
>JBGCFZ010000474.1:0-15956 GCA_045110355.1 Lewinella sp.
TCAGCCGTAGACCACGCCGAGGTCATCTTCCTCGCCCTACCGACGCCTCCTGGCGCGGATGGCTCGGCCGACCTTCGTTACATCCTCGGGGTAGCCGAAGACCTCTCGGGAATGATCAGTCACTACACTGTAGTAATCGACAAAAGCACCGTGCCCGTAGGCACCGCTGAACAAGTCCACCAGCGGCTGGCCGCCAAGCTGGATGAAAGTCTTTTCGATGTGGTCTCCAACCCCGAATTTCTCCGGGAAGGCGTGGCAGTAGATGATTTCATGAAGCCTGACCGCGTCGTTATCGGCACCAACAGCGCCCAGGCCGAAAAAGTGATGCGCCGCCTGTACGAGCCATTCGTTCGCTCCGGCAATCCAATCATTTTCATGGACATTCGGTCGGCTGAAATGACCAAATATGCCGCCAATTCATACCTCGCTACGCGGATCAGTTTTATGAACGAAATCGCTAACCTGTGTGAAACCGTGGGCGCGGACGTAGATGCCGTGCGTAGGGGGATGGGCAGTGACAGTCGCATCGGTAAACGCTTCCTGTTTCCGGGGGTTGGCTACGGGGGCAGTTGTTTCCCGAAAGACGTCCAGGCACTGGCCCGCACCGCCAGCCAGAACAACTACGATTTTCAGATCCTTACCGCCGTGATGGCCGTCAATGATCGCCAGCGGTTACGCATTGCTGATAAAATAGAAGCTTACTACGGCGACGACCTGGCCGGTAAAACCATCGCCCTGTGGGGCCTGGCATTTAAACCAAATACGGACGATATCCGGGAAGCCCCTGCGCTTTACACCATCGACCGGTTGCTGGCCGCCGGTGCTGATGTGAGGGCCTACGACCCCGAAGCCATGGACAACGTTAAAGCCCTTTATGGTAATAAAGTAACCTTCTGTGCTGACCAATACGAAGCACTTGACGGGGCCAACGCCCTGGCCATTCTTACCGAATGGTCGGCCTTTCGCACCCCTGACTTTAACCGCATGAAAACCTCCCTCCACCAACCCGTTATCTTTGATGGCCGTAACCTTTACGATCTTCGGCGAATGGTCGAGGCCGGATTCTACTACGACAGCATCGGTCGGTCAACCGTAGCATAACGTGTCCTTTGTATTGCCCAATCCGTCCTAATGAAAATTGCACTTATCGGTACAGCTCACCCCTTTCGTGGGGGCCTTGCCTCCTACAACGAGCGGCTTGTCCTTGAACTACAAAACCAGGGGCACACTGCCGATCTATACACCTTCACCCTGCAATACCCCAACCTCTTGTTTCCAGGAGCAACCCAATACTCCGACGAGCCGGCGCCGCAAGACATCAACATCATTGAGTGCGTCAACTCGGTCAATCCGCTGAACTGGTGGAGTGTTGGTAACCGGATTAAGAAGGCTGATTACGACCTGGTGCTGATCAAGTTCTGGTTACCGTTTATGGGACCGTGTTTCGGGACGATTTTGCGGCGAATCAAGCAAAACCCGAAAACGACGGTGCTGTCCATCATCGACAACATCATCCCGCATGAAAGCCGGCCGGGAGATACCGTTTTCGCCAAATACTTCTGTAAACCAGTGGATGGATTCGTGGCCATGTCCGAGGCAGTTCTTAAAGACCTCGCCGCGTTTGCCGGAACTAAGCCCCGGGTATATTCTCCCCATCCCATCTTCGATAATTTCGGCGCGGCGGTGCCGCGCACAAAAGCCCTGGCGGACCTCGGGCTGAACCCCGACGAGCAACACCTCCTTTTCTTCGGCCTCATCCGTGACTATAAAGGATTAGACCTTTTGCTGGAAGCTTATGCCGACAGCCGCTTCCGCCAATCGGGCATCAAACTGATCGTTGCCGGTGAATTTTATGCCGACCGCACCCCCTACGATGCCCTGATCGACAAACATGATTTACGGCAAGAGATCAAGCTGGTGGATCGCTTTATTCAGGACTCCGAAGTAGCCACCTTTTTTAGTGCCGCGGACCTGATCGTACAGCCCTACAAAACCGCCACCCAGAGTGGTGTAACCCAAATAGCGTACCACTTCAGTAAGCCCATGATCGTTACCGACGTTGGCGGCCTGGCCGAAATGTGCCCCGACGGGCGGGTGGGCTATGTTGTCTCACCAAACCCAGCAGCCATCAGCGATGCCATTTTCCGCTTTTTTGAGGATACGGACCGGGAAGCTATGGCGGCTACGATTGAGGAGGAAAAGCTGAAGTATGGCTGGGAGACTATGGTGGAGCGGTTGTTGGCTTTGCGGGAGGAGGTATCGTGAGGCCTTACCAACATTAAAAACGCAGGCCTGTGCCACAAAGCTCTAACGAACTGAGCCGAGCCGATGCGCGCTAGCGATCGTGTCAGCTGCCGCCGGTCAAACAGCTGCCTTTTACTTTCGCACCTGCAATCCGTTCTACACGCCTATTGTATCTTAAACTCCAGGGCTAAAAAATACTATTTACCTTCGCCCTCATGATAACCTACCGCAGTAAAGCTCCCCTTCGACTCGGCCTCGCCGGTGGCGGAACAGACGTAAGTCCGTTTTCCGACCTGTACGGCGGTGCCATCCTCAACGCTACGGTGAGCTTATATGCCCATGCAGCACTTACGCCCCGGGACGACGGAAAGATCATCCTCCGTTCCATCGACCGGGAGGAACACCTGGAGCTGCCCGTAAGCGACTTTCTGGACCCAAATGACGGCCCCCTCAAACTACAGAAGGGTGTTTATAACCGGATCGTAAAGGATTACCTCAAAGAAGGGCGTGGTTTTGAGCTGGTTACGTCCATCGACGTAAGTTCCGGATCGGGCTTAGGGACCAGTTCGACGCTGTTGACCGCCGTATTAGGTGCCTTCGTCTCCTGGCTGAAATTACCCTTAGGCGAATACGACATTGCCCAGTTGGCCTACGACATAGAGCGCGTTGACCTGGGTATGGCCGGGGGCAAACAAGACCAGTATGCTGCTATTTTCGGTGGCGTCAACTTCATGGAGTTCTACGCCGAAAACCGGGTTGTCGTCAATCCGTTACGTATCCGCGATGAAATCATTGAGGCCCTCAATTTTCACCTGCTGCTGCTCTACACCCAGACCACCCGGGAAAGTGCTAACATCATTGAGCAGCAACAACAGAACATAAAAAAAGAAAACGCGGCGGCCTTAGAAGCCACCAAGCAATTGAAGGCCCAGGCCTACGACATGAAAGAGGCGCTGTTGAAGAATGAAATAGAACGAATTGGTGAAATACTTGCTGATGGCTGGGCCCAGAAACGACAGATTGCCAAGGGAATATCAAGTCCTTTCATCGATGCTATCTACGACACGGCAGTACAAGCAGGCGCCTCCGGCGGTAAGATTTCCGGTGCCGGTGGCGGTGGGTACATGATCTTCTTCTGCCCGGGGAATTCGCGCTACGATGTAATCGAAGCCCTCCATGCAATAAATGTTCACGTCCAGCCTTATACCTTTGTCTCCAAAGGACTCTATACATGGATCAGCTAGCGACCGTACGCCACAACCTTCAGAACTCGATCAATCTCAAACAACGCCTGTTGGATGACGACACCGTTGTGGCGCTCGTAAGTGAAATCTCTGATGTTGTGGTGGACTGTTACCGCAACGGAGGCAAAGTGTTTTTCTGTGGGAACGGCGGCTCCGCCGCCGACGCTCAACACCTGGCCGCCGAGCTTTCGGGCCGTTACTACTACGACCGTCCACCGTTGTTTGCCGAAGCACTCCACGTCAATACGTCCTACATTACGGCGGTAGCCAATGATTATAGTTACGACGAAATCTATGCACGTTGGATCACGGCCATTGGGCAGAAGAATGATGTGCTGATCGCCCTGTCCACTTCGGGCAACTCGACCAACGTCGTTCGGGCCATTGAGCAGGCCAACCGCAACGGAATGAAAACGGTGGGCTTCACCGGAAAAACCGGTGGCAAAATGGGTTCCATTTGCGACCTCCTCCTGGCCATCCCCGACACCGACACCCCCCGCATTCAGGAATGCCATATGCTGATGGGCCATACGGTTTGTGAAATCGTGGAGGCGCGGATTTTTCCCCGTTAGTGAGTTGTTGAATTAGCGAGTCACTGAGTGGCTACCGCAAGTGCCGTTCGCTCAGCTTCGCTGGCTCACCTTATCATCTACTACATCGTCTTCAATAAGCGGCATCTCTCTTTCTCACTATTCACTGTAACGCCTCCAATATGCGGCAGCAACTCAGTGACTCAGAAATTCACTAACTCATTATGGAAGCAATTATACTTGCCGGAGGTTTTGGAACACGACTTCGTTCCGTTGTGGCCGACAAGCCCAAAGCCCTTGCCCCCATTAACGGTCGCCCTTTCCTGGAATATTTACTGGATCATCTGATTAAGGGAGGTATTGAAAGTTTCGTTTTTTCTGTCGGCTACAGGGCCTGGATGATCGAAGAACATTTCGGTGATTCCTACCGCGACTGCCCCATTAAGTATGCCCTGGAAACCGAACCGCTGGGGACCGGAGGAGGAATTGCCAACGCGCTGCCGTATACCAGTGGAGATACTGTTTTGGTCACCAATGGCGACTCGCTGTTCCTTACCGACCTCTCTGAGCAATATGCGCTGCATCAGCAAGTAGGTGCCATTGCGACCCTGGCTTTACGCCCAATGAAAAATTTTTCGCGTTACGGTCGGGTAGTGCTGGAAGAAGACGGACGCATTATTGCCTTCCGGGAAAAAGAACCTGTGGATGAGGGCCTGATCAACGGTGGCGTATATCTTTTACAACGCGATGCCTTTCTTAAAGCCGGGTTAACGGGCGCTTTTTCACTTGAGCGTGACTTCTTCGGCGCAAAAGTGAAAGATTTTCCGCTCTACGGCGTCGCCGACGAGGGCTACTTCCTGGATATCGGTATCCCCGAAGATTTTGCCCGGGCACAAGCGGATTTCCTACGGCTTTAGCCCCTTCGGTAAAAACGCTTAACTTGAGCTTTCACCATTCCCTGACTCTCTTGCGCCAGATTATTTCACGCATATTTGGGTGCCTGCTGGGCGCTTTACTGGCCTTTCCTTTACCAGCACAATACCTTTTTGAAGGGGAGGCTCCGGTGGCCTATCATGGAGAAGTAGTGTACCTGGATATTCTGGACCATTGGGACGATTTCAGCCTCATCAGTGACAAAATGCCGGTACGCAGGGAGCCAATAGACAGTGGTGGCTTTTTCCGAATAGAAGGAACTGGACTTCCGGCGGGAAAGGGATTCTATCGCCTGCGCTTCGCCAAGCGTGACACACCACCTGTTTTTATGAATTTTGGCCAGCGCCATTTCATCCACTTTCTGGCCGAAGGGAATGACACGGTACGTTTCGAGGCACTCTCGGTAGTAGACTCCGGAATGGTGCATGCCGTGATCAACAAAACGGCCTTACAACTGGACGAACTGGCCGAGGAAGAGATTCACGCGGAATCTGATCGGCTAATGGTCCTGATTGATGAGCAACGTAAGGCCCTACTAAAAGATGCACTACCGACTGCACCAACGGAGGCCATGGTCTATTTATTAGGCAACTGGCCGGGGTACGGGCCACCCGTAGATGAGCTTTTTGCTCTAGAATCAAAACTGGAAAGAAGTGATCTTCGGCCGGGTTATCTCATCAGCTTGCGGGAGCGGATCGGAGCCGTTAGTGTTGGTCAGTTGAGGAGGAGCAATAAGCTGTTATTATGCCTACTGGGCGTTTCGGTGATCGTAAACATGCTCCTGCTCTTTTTTTGGTGGCGCGGACGCAGGAGCAAAAAAAGTTCGTCTGAAGAGCAAGGGGAGGACACGCTTTCTTCGGCTAATCTCACTCCTAAGGAAGCAGAAGTCCTCCAACTGATCAAAGCAGGGCACAGCAATAAAGAGATTGCTGGTGCTCTTTTTATTTCTTCGGCTACCGTCAAATCCCACATCAATAGTATTTACAAGAAGACGGGGGCTGATAACCGGAAGGCTGTACGAGAATTGGGGAGGTGAACAACTCGGCTAATTAGTTTCTCTAATTAAACCGCAGTGTATTAGCCGGGGCCTGTTCGACAGCTTTTAAGCTGTTGTTCTTCCGCCTGAAGGCCTACGGTTGGCAAGTTTTTTATTGCGAACGGCTATTGATAAGCTATTTGACCACGGATGGGGTCGACTATTTTTAGCCCCGGGTTGCGCCCCGGGGCTAAAATGATTCAATTCCTCCGGAATCTGGAGGTTTTTACACGGCCAGTTCTAGTCTTCAGCAGAAAGCGTCCCAACCGTAAGTCTTAAAGCTCATGGTAGGGTGCAGTACAAATTCAACCTGGGTCTAGTCCCTTTTTCCACCCTCTTTATGTTGGCTCCTCGGGCAGATGGGCTGAAGTTTGTGGCCTCACCAAACACAAACGTACCATGCATAGTTTTTCCCTTACCCTGCTATTACTCACCCTAATTTGCACCTGCGTCCGCGCCCAAAAAAACCTCAAGGTGTGGACGGACGCTGACCGCAAAGCCTACGCCCACCGCAACGACAATCCGGCCAACTGGGACTCGACGATGCTCGCCGAAGATCTGGAATGGCACCTCGAACCTGCTTCATGGCCAACAACTCCCGCCATAGCCTCCATCCCCTCTCCCGTTGCAGATTACTCCTGGGGATACTGCGCGCTACGTAACCTGGAAATCACGCTTGGAGGTAAAAAGGTTCAGGGCTGGAATGTGGGCTACGCTCAAGACTCCTTCCGTATGCAGAACTTCACCTCAAAAGATGCTTACTATCAGAGTTTCTTCACCTTACTGGTCATTACGGACTGGCCACAGTCGGCCAATCGTGCGGGGCACATCATCTCCCGCAACTATCCTCATTACCTCTGCACGGGGAAGTTTAAAACCTCTACCGGAGACCTGGACTGGGTGCAGATGCAACTGGCCGATGGACAAAATTTTGCCATCGTCGCCCAGCGGTATTTTGACTTGACCCAGGGAAGGACCTTACTGGCCGCCCAGCAAAAGGATGGTTCGTTGCGTTTTCTGCAAGTCGACCTGAGCCCGGGGGAGGTACTGCGCGGAGGAGGGGTTCCCGGACTGGAGGCTTACTTCAAAGCATTGGCCGGACGAGAGGAGGTGAATCTGTTTTTTGGTAATTCGGGAGTAGTAGGTAGTGAGTAGTGGGTAGTGCTACCGCATTTGGTTGCTCGGCTGCTACGCAGCATATTTCTCACGGAGGTTGGCACCGAGGGACGCACTGAGGTTACACAGAGAAAAAAGCGCCTCTTGGCCGGAGCGAGTAATCGAGCGCAGCGAGCTACCTACTACCCACTAATTAGTTCCTCCAGCTTAGCGTGCTGCAACAGCATAATTGTTTTTGCATCGATGATGGTTCCATTCTTAACCATGGCATAAGCCTCCTCGAATCCGTATTCCAGCACCTCGATATTTTCCTGCTCTTCGGCAAGGCCGCCGCCTTCGCTGACTTTCATGTCGGCGGTATATTCGGCCACAAAGAAATGGAGGATTTCGGTAACGGACCCCGGAGACATGTAGGCTTGAAAGACCTTCCGCACGTCTCTGACTTTATAGCCCGTTTCTTCTTCGGTCTCCCGCCGGATACAATCTTCAGGATCATGTTCATCAAGCAAACCGGCACAGGCTTCGATGAGCATACCGTTGGTATTACCATTGACGTAGGTTGGCATACGAAACTGTCGGGTAAGGATAACGGTGCCCCGCTCCCGGTTATAGAGGAGAATAGCGGCACCGTTGCCCCGGTCGTATGCTTCCCGTTCCATGCGCTCCCAGGTTCCCCCTGGTTTGCGGTGATCGAAGGTGACCTTACGCAGGGTGTACCAATTGTCCGAAAGAACTTCGTTTTTCAGGATGTTTATTTCGGGAGGCGTGTTCATTGAAGATGATTGAATTGGGCAATCACAAGGTCGGGCCTTACTACGGCTGAAGCCACAGCTTGAGATATAAAGTCCTTCGGACTAAGCGAACCTTGCGATTGCCCTAAATGATTGAATGAGTAAGACACTTTTATTTTAGAGAACGTGGTATTATCGTTAAAAACGCACACTACCCGTTCGTTATCGAACACATTAACCAAAAACCAATTTCGTAAAAGATTGATTTTCAGCAATTATTTTTTCTGGCACGTTTCTGGCAACCAATTGGCATGGATCGTAAAATTGACCAAGCCACCATCGGGAAGCAGCGTAACGGACGCATCTTTAAATGGATAGCCATTGCGTTGGTAGTAGCTGCTGGCATTTATTTTGGGCTGAGGCTGCTGCGCCCATCCGCGGATGAAGACACCTTACGTTTTGCCACCGTTGAAAAGGGAGATGTTGCCAATACCATCAATTCAACCGCGCTGGTACTGCCGGCATTTGAGGAACAGGTGAACGCGCCCGTGTCGACCACGATTGACGAGGTTTTGCTGACTACGGGTACGGTAGTAAAAGCCGGAGACGTACTGTTGAAGCTTGACCGGGACTACGTTGGCCTCCAACTAGACGGTCGGCGGGATCAACTATCCTTGAAGGAAAACAACATCGGGTTATTGCAGCTGGAATATCAGCGCGACCTAAAGGAACTCGGCTATGATGCTGACATAAAGAAGCTGGAACTTGCGGCTGCGGAAGCGCGCCTTGGCGACGCTAAACGGTTACTAAAGATCGGTGGTGCTACGGCAGAAGAAGTAGAGGCAGCGGAGCTGGCGGTTAAGATTACGAAGTTGGAGGCAGACAAGCTGGACAATCAGTTGTCTTACAGCCGCAACAGCCTCGCTGGCCGGGAACGCCGCCTGCAGCTGGAAGTTGGGATGGAAGAAAAAGAAGTACAGCAACTGAGCCGTAAAATGCGGGAAACGGAGGTGCGCGCACCTCGGGCTGGCGTGATCACCTGGGTCAATGAAAACCTGGGCCAGCGAGTAGAGGAAGGCGCTCCATTGGCTCGTATTGCGAACCTCGGCCGGTATAAAATCGAAGGGACTTGTTCAGATCGTTACGCGGAGCAGCTGGCCATTGGCCAGGCCGTGGAATTGCGCTTAGCCAGGGCAAAGCTTGATGGTATCATCACCGATATTTTGCCAGAGGTAACGGGGAATACGATCAAGTTCCGGGTGGAGATTGAAGATTCCAGCAACGACAACCTTCGCCCTAACCTCCGGGCGGAGTTGTACGTGATCACCAGTAAGCAGGAAGACGTCCTTAGGGTGCGTAACGGGCCAGCCTTCCGTGGCGGGAAGATGCAATCCATCTTCGTTGTCCGGGACGATGAGGTGGTTCGAACTCAGGTCGGTACTGGACTACGGAATGGAGATTTTGTCGAGATCACCAGTGGTTTAATCGCTGGCGACAGGATCGTAATTTCTGATATGGAAGACTTTGAGCGAATGAATTCTTTTCAGCTTAAGGAGTAGGCGCTATTCGCTTTGCTCATTGGCACTGGTTCTCACAGAGGGTAGCGCGGAGGGAGGCACAGAGGAAGCACAGAGAAGAACCCACTCGTTCACCTTTGGCAATACTATAAAACAGGCTTTTAGCTAAAATTTATTCAGCAATGACCAATACTTCAGATAACTTCATAACGCTCGCAACGCTGCGCGTTTACAAAGTCGCCTCTCTGGTGAAGCAGGTTGGGGTAGGAGGTTCATTCCGGAAGGTAACAACTCTGCTGTTCTTACTTTGCTCCGTTACCTTTTTTTGCACCAGCGCCCGCGCCCAAGAGAGTGTCACGCTGGAAATGTTGCAGGAGCAGGCGGCTCAAAGTGCTATTGACGTCCTTATCGCCCGACAGCAACTTGACGCCGCCAACCTGGCCATTACTGGTTTTAATGCCAGCCTTAAGCCACGCGTTGACCTGGTCGCCAATCTTCCCAATTACTTCCGGACGTCTACGGAAGTAACACAAGATGACGGTACCGTAGCCTTCCGCGAAATTGAACTCAACAACTCTTTTGTGGGTCTTTTCGCCCAACAGCGCATTGCTGGTACTGGTGGCACCATCAGCCTGGAAAGTCGCCTGCAGCGCACGGACAATCTGGTCTTGGACAACAAATTCTACAACGGAGCGCCGATACGTCTTTTCTATCGTCAGCCCATCCTGGCGTTCAACCCATGGAAATGGGACCGCAAGCTGTTGCCCCTACAAAAAACAGTCAATGAGCGTCAACTGACTGCCGCCCGGGCCGAAGCAGCACTGCTGGCTACTGATCGTTTCTTCGATTTGGTGAGTGCCGATCAGGAACGCCGCATTGCCGAAACCAATAAAGCCGCCAACGAACAATTGTACACGGTAGCGCAGGAACGTTTCGAACTAGGAAAGATCAATCGGGGAGACCTCGTTCAGCTGCAACTGGAACTGACCAGTGCGGAACAGAATCTACTTCGTTCCGAACGACTGGTATCCGCTGCATCAGCTGCCATTTATCGTTTACTGGGACGGCCTTACGACCGTGAATTACTTCGCCCGGAGCTGCCTTCTACTGAAGTCGCCGTTGGTATCTCAGCCGCAGATGCGTTGAACCGCATGACCAATCGTCGGCCAGAAATACTGGCTGCTCAGCAGCGGGCACTGGAAGCGGAAAGAGAAGAGGATCGTATTCGACGCGACTTTGGACCACGTATTGACATCGAGGCTGGTTTTGGCTTTGTTCGCAATGACCAGGAGCTAGCGCCGATTTACAGCGATCCACAGAACGAACGCATCCTTAGCGTTAACCTTTCCCTTCCGATCCTGGACTGGGGGCAGCGCAAAGCACTGACTAAACGAGCGGCTTCCGGACGGGAGATCGCCGAAGAAGTTGCCCGGCGGACAGAAATGGACCTGGGCACCGAACTGGTGCAGCTATTGGAACAATGGCGTACCGTGCAGGAAGAGCTTCGCCTGGCCACCGAAATTCGGGACCTGGCCAATGAGCGTTTCCGCATTAGCCAGGAGAGTTACAAGCTTGGCGCCATTCCACTTCCGCAACTTACGCTTGCACAGCAATTCCGTGACCAAAATACCCGGGCTTACGCCGCTACGCTACGGGCTTACTGGTTTACCTACGCCAGCCTGGCGCGTTTGACGCTCTGGGATTTCATTAACGACAAGCCACTTGGGGAATAGATGTCAGGAGCTAGGAGCTAGGAGCTAGGGAACTAGGAGCTAGGGAACTAGTAACTAGGAGCTAGCGGCTAGTTTCTAGCTCCTGACTTCTAGCTCCTAGCTTCTAGCTCCTAGTCTTCTAAACCACACGTCATGACTACCACCAGCCAACCAACCACTTCCACTAATCAAACGCCTGCGGGCACCGCTATGATTGAACTAACTAACGTAGGCAAAGCTTACCGGACCGACACCATCGAAACCCTGGCTTTGCAAAAAATGAACCTGACGGTTCCCTCCGGCGAGTTTCTCAGCATTATGGGACCTTCCGGTTGCGGAAAATCCACCCTCCTTAACATTATGGGCTTGATCGACGAGCCCAGTGAGGGTACCGTAAGCCTGGCCGGACAGCGAATTGAAGGATACAACGGTAATGCTATTGCTCGTTTTCGGAACGAGCAGTTAGGCTTCATCTTCCAGAGTTTCCACCTCATCAATGACCTATCAGTAGTCGACAACGTAGAGCTTCCACTACTGTATCGTAGAATGAGCGGTTCAGAACGTAAGCGCCTCAGTCTGGAAGCACTTGCCCACGTAGGTTTGAGTAACCGGGCGACGCACTTCCCCAATCAACTCTCTGGTGGACAGAAGCAGCGGGTAGCTATTGCCCGGGCCATTGTTGGCAAGCCAAACATCATCCTTGCGGATGAGCCTACGGGTAACCTCGACAGCCACATGGGGGATGAGATCATGGACATTTTGCTGAAGCTGAATGAGGAGCTCGGCACCACTATCGTGATGGTAACGCACGATGAGCGAATGGCTAAGAAGACGCACCGGTTGGTTCGGTTAAGTGACGGGGAACGAGTGAGCTAAACCACGGGCCGTCGGCCTTTTATTGCTCACTTATTCATCACTGAAAAAGAAAAAATCATGTTTAAGAACTACCTGTTACTATCCTTGAAGGTATTAAGGCGGAAGCCCTTTTATACTTTCGTCAGCTTATTCGGCATCAGTTTTACCCTGACCATACTGATGGTGATCAGCTCCATGGCCGATGCATCCGTTGGAAATAATGCTCCGATGACTGACCGGGACCAATACATCTTCGTCAATTACATGGAAAGAAGTGTAGAAAGTATTGACACCGTTTTCATCATTGATTCCGTCCTGATGGAATCCGGAGAGATGCGCTACGACACTACGCTGGATTTCAACGAAAACAATTCGACCTCCACGAACAACATGAACTATAAGTTTATGGACCAGAATTTGCGAACGATTGCCTCCGCTGACAATTACACTTTCCTGTCCAATAACTACCAGACGGATGTTTACCTCGAAGGTCGCAAGATCAACCTGCGTACCTTCTACGTAGATGCCAACTACTGGGACGTATTTGATTTTCAATTCATTGCCGGATCTCCTTTCACACAGGAGGACAACACCCAGGCTAATCAGGTGGCCGTCATAACCACCCGAGCGGCCATTGAATACTTTGGTACCGACGACGTTTCGGTTATTGGCCGGGAGGTTGTATTGAACGAAAGGGTCTTCCGGGTAAAGGGGATGGTAGCTCGCCCCTTAATGGACGACCAGTACATCAACGGTGACGTCTTTATGCCTTTGCTAACCATTGACGCCCGTCAGTTGGCGCAGGAAGAGCTTTATGGCCCCTTTAATGCTGTGCTGAAAGCCAGCTCACCGGCAGGCACCAAAGCCATACAGGAAGAATTGAACTTCCTGGCTGAAAACTTCCAGCTCCCCCCCGACTCCTGGTTCAAGCAGATCAAGTTACACAACGCTAACTTTTTCGAATACTTCGCCCAATCCATTGTTCAGGAAGAGGACGCAGCCAAAGCACAGCGGTTGTTATTTATTCCGCTGATCATTCTCCTTTTACTATTTGTGGCACTGCCGCTAATCAACCTCGTTAACCTGAACGTAAGCCGGGTATTTGAACGCAAGGGAGAGATCGCTGTACGCAAAGCATTCGGTGCCAATCCATCGGATATTCTGTGGCAATTTATTTTCGAAAACCTGGTACTAACCTTTATCGGAGGCATCATTGGTGCCGTGCTGGCCGTCGGGTTGATTAAATACATTAATAACAACGACCTCCTTTCTAAGGTGAGCCTTTCCCTTTCCCCCATGGTCTTTGTCTACTTCATCATTTTGATCTTCGTTTTTGCGCTGTTGTCGGGCCTTATCCCTGCCTACCGCATGAGCCGGACCAATATTGCTAACTCTCTCCGCTAAAAATCACCATCATGTTTAGTCACTTACTCAAACTCATGTGGAACAAGCGGCGGGCCAACAGCCTTTTGTTCCTGGAAATCTTACTGGCGTTCATCGTCCTGTTCGGTGTACTTGGTTTCTGTTTCTTTAACCTGGATCGCTACAACTCCCCACTGGGCTTCGAATACGAAAATACCTGGCAAGTAGAGTTGGACATTCCCGATGATCTTGACTCCACCGGTAACCACCAATTGCAAGAGAGCATTCTGCGAGAAATCGGCAGCTTGCCTGATGTAGAAAGCGTGGCCTTCTTGGGCCCCGTCACTCCCTTCGGCGGCAGTACCTGGCGGTCAGGAGGAGAACACAACGGGCAACGCATATCTGCTATGATCATGTTCCCTGATGAGCATTACGCAGAAACAGCCAAGCTCAATATTCGGGAAGGAAGATGGTTCGTTGCTGAAGACCGAATTTCCAAGACGGGTACCATGGTAGTCAATAAGGCCTTTATGGAGAGATACGGCGCTCCGGGTGGTAGTCTGATTGATACCATCATGGAGTACAACGGCATTGATCGTAAAATCATCGGCATTACCGGTGATTTCAAATACCACAGCAACTTCGCTAAGAACGAGCCCTTAGTATTCCTCTTTGATCGTTACCTCGATGAAGCGGAGGACCCATTGGAGTACCTAACTGTCCGAGTAACTTCAAGTGCCCCCGCCAGCCTTGAAGAAGACATCTACAAACGCGTGGCGCTGCTGACCAAGAGCCCGGACGTAACCATCAACCGCCTTGCTAACGAACGCGTGCAAGCTAATCAACCCATTACGATTCCGATGACGATCATGGTCATCATCTCAGGCTTCCTGCTCATCAACATCGCACTGGGCTTATTTGGGGTACTCTTTACCCAGATCAATCGCCGGCGATCAGAAATAGGATTGCGTAAGGCCATGGGCGCTACCGGCGGCGAAGTCACCAGGCAGTTTGTCCTCGAAACCCTGATCGTAACTCTCGGTGGTTTACTACTTGGTACCTTCTTCGCTATTCAGGTACCCCTGCTTGACCTCTTACCCATCGACGACAAGTTCTTCTACTGGGGTATCCTTGGTTCCATTGCTATTATCCTGACCATTGTATTGATCTGTGCTTTGATTCCAAGTCGTCTGGCTTCTCGTCTGCATCCGGCAGACGTATTACACGAAGGGTAACCTTTCGTACCGTAGATAGTGAGTAGTAACGTAGTGGGTGGTGCTAAACCTCAGCCCATACCAACCCCGCACACCCACTACTTCTACTTACTACCTATCGTTTTTTATATTTTCTTACTACCTCCCAATCCTCCCCAAAAGTATCCAAAAATGAAACATTTCTTCCCTCTTTTCATTCTCCTGCTGTCCACCAATCTCTCCGCCCAGAAATATCAGATGACCCTATCTGAAACGCTTTCTGAAGAGAATTACGAGTTCAAAGTGAAAGTCGATAAACACCGGGTCCCCGACCTGCAATGGTGCTATAACGAGCTTACCGGACAACCCAATACCCGAACGATTTCAGGAGTGGCGACCTACGAAAAAGACGGCCTTACCATTGAGCTCAACACAAGAGCAAGACAGATCACCATGTACACCGACACCCTTGACGAAGAGGCCGTAGCATCGGCAAAAGCAAAGGCACGGATAATTAAAGACCGGCTAAAAGCAGCAAAAACGCCAAAGAAACCTGCTAAAAACTGGTAAATTCAGGGCTTGCTACGTGATTGTTGTTCAGCCTCTCGGCAATTCTTTTTCTTACCTTGGCAACCATTTCTCTGCTTTTCCGTCCTTGTTAACAGCACCCTTCTTCCAGACTCCTTTCCTCCCCAATTGTGAACCACGCCATCCTCATCATCGACGACGACACCATGGTAGCCTCCAGTCTGGAGCTGCTACTTAAGCGGTCGGGCTACCGGGCCTCCAGTGTACACCGACCGCAGGAGGCACTACCGGCTATTGCTGAGCAACGCCCCTCCTTGGTATTGCTTGACATGAACTTCACCATTGATACCAGTGGCAAAGATGGCATGGGCCTGCTGAAACAGATCATGGGGAAATACCCAAATCTCCCCGTCATCCAAATGACGGGCTGGGCAACGGTTCAGTTGGCCGTTGAGGGAATGAAGGCTGGTGCCAAAGACTTCATTGCCAAGCCCTGGGATAACCGGGAGTTGCTTAATGCCGTAGCTATTCAGATCGATAAATTTCCGGCAGGACATGATTTTTTGGGCGCGGACGCTGGTGCAGGGGAGGAAACAGTAGGAGCAGGGGAAGGGGCGACGCCTTTTTCAGTCATCGTAGGAGATTCGGAATCATTGACCAAAGTCCTGGACCAGGCCAAACGCGTTGCTGCTACCCAGGCATCAGTACTCATTACGGGAGAAAGCGGAACCGGTAAAGAGTTGGTCGCCGAAGCCATCCACTTCTCTTCCAAGCGCGCTGCAAAGCCTTTCATTGCTGTTAACCTCGGCGGGGTACCACCAGGCCTCTTCGAAAGTGAATTGTTCGGCCATAAGGCCGGTGCTTTTACCGACGCGAAGGCAGATCGGAAAGGATGGTTTGAGATGGCCGAGGGTGGCACCTTATTTCTTGATGAGATCGGTGACCTCAGCCCTAC
>JBGCFZ010000475.1:0-9429 GCA_045110355.1 Lewinella sp.
TCCTTCACCCGGCGGATGTTGCCCGGCCGGTTATCGTATAGTAGTTTATAGAAGTTGAGTTGTCGCCAGTAGCTACCTCCCTCCGGATTAGCAGTCGTAGGAGCTTTAGTTTTCTTGCCCAATACCTTCTTACCGGAGCCACTCGTTTTATAATCCACTACCCGGACCCAGGCATCGCTCAGGATGTCAACACGATCGATCATGCCAACGAGCGGTATACCGTCTACTTCTACATTTCGGATCAACAATTCAACTTCTACGTCGGTCAACCAGGCTTTTCGGTACACGTCGTAATAGCGGGCCAGTTCTCGTTGCCCCTGACGCAGTCGTTTGTCGAAGCTTTCGGGCCGCATCAGCCCCCGGCGTTTGCCAAGGGATTGCTCAAAGTTGTACAGCAGCTCTTCTTTGCTGGGGAACATGCTCATGGTGTCCCGTTTCATCCGCAGGAAGTAAGTCTCCAGGGCGTCGTGCAGGGCTGATCCATAAAGTGTTTGTTCCCGTTCCAAATCCGGAACACCGAGCAACTTTTCGTAGAAGAAAGCTGTGGGACAGTTCAGGTAACTGTACAGCGCGCTAACACTTAATCGAAAATCCTTGAGCAATTCGGCAATGGCGGAGGCTTCCAGTCCCGGCAGTCGGCTTTGGTCGGTGGGCTGAAGTTGTAGTGCGACGGTGGTCGTCGTTTCTTCGGCCGTTAATCCGGCCTGTTCAATGGTGAGGTTCGCTTCGGCCACCAGCTCATCGATGAAGGAAACACGTTGCTGGGTTTTTCCTTTGGCATCCTGGTCGGCGACGGACATAACAACTTCAGTCTTGGCCCGGGTAATGGCAACAAAAAACAAGCGTCGACGAGCTTCGTCTTCACTCTCTGCACCAGTATACGTCAGGGTATCTGGCAGCTTAAATTGAGCGTTATTGCCCCGGCTTTTGCCCCACTTTGTTTCCGCACAATCGAGCATCCAGACTTTGTCAAACTCCAGCCCCTTCGCGCTGTGTGCCGTAACGAGCAACACGGCCGCTGCCTGGTCGAGGTGACTGCGTAGCGGGAGCTGAATCCGGTTGCCGTCCATTTGCCGGAGGGTCTCCAGTAAGTCTCCCAGCATGATGCGTGGTCGGCGAGCAACCTCCGAAACGGTAAAGTCGGCAAACGTAGCCAGATGCTGCAGCAACTCTGCGCGGTTAGGGTGACGCAGAACGGTAGGTAACAGGCCCGATCCATTCATGGCCCGCTCTACGTATTCAGTTAGGGGATAGAGCCCGATTTCTCCGATCATGTCTTCGAGCCAGTCAGCGGCGACCTGGATGGAGTCACCATCGCGCAGGTCCGTTGGCCAGCGGGCGGGCATTTGCAGAAAGTCGCGCCAGGTCGGGAAGAAGCCATCGACGTCTTTACTGGCCAGTCGGGCGCGGTTGAGTCGTGCCAGGTCGTGCGGCCACAGACCGAAACAGCGGAAGTGAAGAACACGAAACAGGAGGTATTCTCCGGTGCCGGGCCGGTCGTATTCGGCTTGCAGGTAGGTGAGTAGGTCCAGCAATTGGCGAACGGGGCGGCCGTTTAGGACATTGGGCCTTCGCTTACTGCGGTAAGGGATGCCCGCCCGCTCCAGCAAATGGCGGAGCTCATTGGCCTGGCCATGTTTGGCGTAGATGATGGCCATCTCAGACCACGGCGTACCCGTATCGTGCCACTGGCGGAGCTGGTTGATTAGGTAGCCGGTTTCCTGGTGGGGGTCGGGGAAGGAGAGGACTTTTACGGGCGCGGCCGCAGGTGCAGGGGAGGTCCCCGGACTATGCTCGTCGCTACGCGACTCACTGCGTCCGGGGTTAAAACGATTTGATCCCTCCGGGATCGTTGAGGAGGGATGGGGATTCCCTGCCACCAACGTCTTCTCACCACTCAACCCCGGCAGCTGGTTACCAATCCGCAGTTCATTCTTGCCGATGAGCACAGTCGCCACGTCAAGAATTTCCTGTCGGCTGCGGTAATTCTCCGTCAGCGTCACCAGTTTGACGTCGTCGTAGCGCTGGAAGAAATCGGTCATCGACCGGAGGCGCGCACCCTGAAATTCATAGATGGCCTGATCATCATCCCCAACGATGAAAACATTGGGCCGTTCCCAGTAATCGACCAGGCTTCGGACAATCATGTCCTGCGCACCGTTCGTATCCTGAAATTCATCCACCAGCACGTATTGGTAGCGTTCCTGGTAGGCCTGTAATAAACTGGGGAAATCGTTGAACGCCCGTAGCACCCAACCAATCATGTCGCCGTAGTCGTAGCGGCGCTGCTGACGCAGCGCTTCCTGATAGCCAGGGAATAAATGAATGGCCGCCTTTAAACGCTGCATTCGCAAGATTTCCTCGTCGATGATTCCCTGCCTAGGGGCACCTTTTTCCTTGTCTTTGTACTTCTTTTTGTAAATAAAATCCGGGTGCGTCGGCAAACTCGCCACGTACCGATCAATCTTCTGATCAATGTCGTCGACTTCCCAATTCTCTGCTTTGATGGCACCAAAAAGGTGCTTGAGGTGGGGCTCGTAGAAGTAATTATCGTGGTACCCCTGGCGGAGCGGCGTGTTCTGCTCCAGTTCATCAAGCAAGCTGCGGACGATGCGAATCTGCTCCAATTCTCCCAGCGGTTCCAGGTCCGGCTTGCCGAAATACTGAAGGTTTTGCTGAATAAGGTTGCTGCAAAAGCCATGAAAAGTAAAGATGCCGATCCGATGCGCCTCCGGGCCGATGAACTTCAACAACCGCTCCCGCATAGCCTTAACCCCGGCTTCGGTGAAGGTGAGGCACAGGATGTTGTGGGCTCCCGTATCCGTTTCCGTCAGGATATTGCCGATCCGGGCGGCCAACAAGTGCGTCTTACCCGTGCCGGGGCCAGCGAGTACCATAACCGGGCCGTCGATCTTTTCCACGGCGGCGCGCTGCGCCGGGTTGAGGCGGGCTAGCTCGGTTTGGAAGGTGGCGTTGTGGTCGTGAGTAGTTTTGAGCAAGATGGAGGGAAAATTGATCTCGATAAATTAAGCCTGTCTGCCTTTACTTGATTTTTCGTCGGCGGATTTTATCACGATCTATAACTGTTAAATATTCAGCAAACTGTAGGGTGCCATTTTCGAAAACTTCCTCTAAAATTACCCCAGGTTCTTCTGGCCGGTAATTCTTCAACCGAAGATATATCACTCCTTTAGGCCGATAACCCAATTTAAAAATTAGTTCTCCGAAGTCACTATCAAAAGTTAAGATTAGGCGGTCTTCTTCAATAGCTATAGCAATTACTTTTTCATCCTTTATTGATGCTAATTCGCCGCAAATGTGTTTAATGTCAAACCCTTTATCGTTAAGGTAGTTAACACTTTTAAGAGGAAAGTTTTCATTGGCAAGCAGTAATAGCATTATTAAGCTCTTTGCAAAGTTAACGGGAACAACAAGCTTTCCTTAATCAACTCATAAGAGTAGGCATATACTGCTTTCAATGCCTCAGAAGTCAATCGGGGGTAATTCTCTAGGATTTCTGTTTCTGTCCATCCATCGGCCAAACGTCCCAATATTAATTCTACGGATAAACGCGTCCCTATGATGGTCGGTTTTCCGACCAATACATTCTTATCAGAGACAATGTAATCCTGCCACTTCAACATATTCAATAAGTTAGATTGGAAAGATAACGATTTCAAAGCATGTCAAGTTGCTAAGACCTACTTCCCCCCCACAAACAACTGCGAAATAGACTTATTCTCGTGGGTATTCCGGATGGCGTGGGCGAAGAGCGTAGCCGAAGACAGCACCTTGATCTTTGGAGAAATCTGCTTCAGTGGTACAGCATCACAAACGATTAGGCTTTCCAGTCGTGACTTTTCAATCTTCTCGTAAGCGTCACCGCTCAGGATAGGGTGGGTCGCAATGGCGCGAACGGATTTAGCTCCGCGCTCCATGATCAGATCGGCGGCACGGCACAGCGTGCCGGCGGTATCCACCAGGTCATCCACCAGGATGACGTCTGCGCCTTCCACGTCACCGATCAGCGTCATGCTGGCGATTTCGCCAGCGCGTTTACGGTGCTTGTCGCAGATCACCACATTGCGCTCGTAGTGTATGGCATAATCCCGGGCACGTTTCACACCGCCCATGTCCGGACTGGCGAAAGTGACGTTGCTCATGTCCTGGCTATCAAAATACGGGATATAGATGGCGTGGCTTTTGAGGTGATCCACCGGGATGTCGAAAAAGCCCTGGATCTGGTCGGCGTGTAAGTCCAGTGTCATGATGCGGTCGGCACCGGCCTCTACCAGCAGGTTGGCGATCAATTTGGCACTGATGGGTACCCGCGGTTGGTCTTTCCGGTCTTGCCGGGCGTAGCCAAAATAGGGCATCACACAACAGATGTAACCAGCCGAAGCACGGCGGGCCGCATCGATGGTCAGCAGCATCTCCACCAGGTTTTCATGTGGCTGGAAGGTGCTGCCAATGATGAACACGTACTCCCCGCGTACACTTTGCTTAATGATGGGTTGCATCTCCCCGTCGTTGAATTTGGAAACCAACAGCTCTCCTAGCTTTTGGCCGTAGGCGGTAGATATTTTTTCGGAGAGGTACTGGCTGCCGGTGATGGACAAAAGAGTGACCTCGTCGGTCATCGGCGTAAGGCGTGGCTTGTGGGACATGGGGCAAAGATAGATTGATAGATTGATAGTAGGAATATATTGATAGGCTACCGCACGAAGCGGCCCGCCTCATCTGCATAATTAGGAGCATTTTTTGTTAGTGAAGCTCGTGTAGTTACCGCTATCAACCTATAACATCTATCAATCTTTCAGGGCGCGGCCGCAGGTGCAATGGAGGGTGTGAGGAGCAAGGTCAACGGTCTGTTGCTTCCGGACGTAAACCAAATTATCACACTGGCACGGAGTAAGCACTCAAGTGCTACCGGTCAGTGCAACAATTTGGTTTGCGCCCGTTTAATTACCGATCACTTCCCCATAGATACAGGCTAGGATGAATCAAGAGTAGTGGGTCCAGTTTTACAGGATTTATCAGAGCAACGTATACTGGCAATGTTTTCTCATCTACTACCTGCTGATAGCACGGTGCCGTATACAAACGTTTGTCGTACCCGCCTTTTTTCAGCAGCTCATCGATAACCCTTAGGTAATCAGGTAGAAAACTAAAGCGTGGTGGTTGGCCAACAATATCTCCGGACTGTTCAGACGCGTGAATGATGGTCTGAGCAGTGACTCCCAAGCCAGTAACGACCACTTAGTGGGAACACTCTGCGTTAAAAAGCTGCCTTCCGTTACCTGTGCCGTGAGAAAGGCAAGACCATTATCATTGATCAATTCTGTCAGGCGAAAAACCCCAAAGATTTCCAGCACTTCTTCTTCAGAATGTTGGGCATTGATAAGGAGGGGAGAGAGTAAAAGAGTTAATAAAAGAATCTTCATAGATGGCGTTTTAGCGCGTGTCTAAATTAAACCTTCGGCTGCTTGAATGATGGCTTAGGCTTGGAGGACCGTCTATTGCACTAAGGACGTTTACGCCCATGTTATCGTCAGCCCTTTTTCGAAAGTCCCAACTATAGGCAAATCCCCAAAATAACTCCAATAAAGACAAAAAGCTATATTACCCGTCCAAACAACCAGGGCAATCGCAAGGACCACTTAGTCCGAAGGACTTTATATCCCAAGCTGCGGCTTCAGCCGTAGTAAGGCCCGACCTTGTGATTACCCCGTCCAAACAACAACCATGACGGAGAACAAAAGCTTTACGGACATCAGCACCATGGACGAGGAACAACTTCCCATCCCCCGTCACAAACTCCATGGTTGGCTCCATTTTCTGGGCATCTATGCCGGTGAACACGTAGCCGCAACCGAATTCGTCATCGGCGCCACCTTCGTGGCCCTAGGGGCCACCACCCGAGACATCCTCCTCGGCCTCCTGATCGGTAACCTCCTCGCCATCCTGAGCTGGACGTTGATCACCTCTCCCATTGCCGTAGATACCCGCCTGAGCCTCTACACCTACCTGAATAAAATCGCAGGAGACTCAATGACGAAGCTCTACAACTGGGCCAACGTCGTCATCTTTACCGTCATCTCCGCCGCGATGATTACCGTCTCCTCAACGGCCGTTCGTTTTCTTTTCGACATCCCCGCCCAGCTCAACTGGTACCCCACCAATGCATGGTTCGTGCTGATCGTGCTGATCGTCGGCGCCATCGTGGTCTTCGTTGCCATGTACGGGTTCAATGCCGTCGCCGACTTCTCCAGTATCTGCGCACCCTGGCTTTTCGTTATGTTCACCTGCGGTGCCCTGGTGCTGTTGCCCGAACTGACCAACTCAGTAGTAGGCCACACCACCATCGCTGGTTGGGACGAATTTCTCCTGATCGGCGACCAATCGATATGGACGGGCATAAATAGCGATGGCGAACCCGGTATCGGCTTACTGGAAGTGATCGGCTTCGCCTGGGCGGCCAATACCCTGACCCACTTCGGGTTGATCGACATGGCCCTATTTCGCTACGCGAAAAAGAAATCCTACGGTCTGACGACCAGCTCGGGTATGCTCTTCGGGCACTACATCGCCTGGATTTCGGCGGGCATCATGGGCGCTGGTGCAGCCGTGCTGCTCCAAAAAACCATCGTCGAACTCGACCCAGGAGACGTGGCCTATTACGCTCTGGGCATGTCCGGCTTCGTAATCGTAATCGTGGCTGGATGGACAACCGCCAATGCCAACCTGTATCGCGCCGGACTAGCGGCCCAGGCCATCTTTACCCAATACTCGCGCCAACGGACCACACTGGTGGTTGGCATTTGTACGGTCATCGTTGCTTGCTTCCCTTTTGTCTTCTCCCAAATCTTACCGCTGCTTACCTACGCCGGACTGTTGGTGGTTCCGGTAGGCGGCATCGTTTTTGCCGAACATGTGCTATTTCCTAAACTTGGGATGACCCGCTACTGGCTCGGTTACAAGGGCCTGAATGACAGTGTGCCGGCCATAGCTGCCTGGGCCGTTGGCCTCATCTTCGGCTTCGGCCTGAATGCCCTTGAAGTCATCTCTTTCTACTACCTCTTCCTCCCCACCTGGGTGGTGACCATGGCGGTATACATCTTAATGGCCAAACGCTACGGCGCAGCAGAGCGTTACCCGGAAGCAGAAGCCACCGCCCACGAACTCGACGAACGCATCGAAGCCCACCAGACTAAGCAAGCAGATGAAGCAACCGAAGTGGTCGCCGATGTTTCGGCGCTCTCCAAGCTGCTATTGATCCTTGCTGGCGCTAGTCTACTACTCATTCTCGTGCTGGGCTTACTAACCATGTTCCGTAGTCCAGATATGGCCACCTACGAAGCCAACCGGGCGCTGTTTTACCGCTACGCTTTCATCGGCACCCTGGTTTATTTTGTCTCCGCTTACTGGCGGCTGCAACGCGGTAAAAAACTTTACCCACCCCAAGCTTAGCCCACATGTCTGCTACCATTCCCCTCCGCCAGGAACACCTGTCGAATCTTTCGACAAAGATCGCCCGGCCCGCTTACAACCGTACCTCACTCAAAACCGGCATCGTCCACATCGGCGTGGGTGGTTTTCACCGGGCGCATGAAGCTTACTACACGCACCTGTTGCTGGAAAAAGGGAAGGCAAAAGACTGGGCCATCTGCGGTGTCGGCTTGCGGGAGGGCGATCGCCAAATGAGCGAGGTCCTTAAAAAGCAGGACTTCCTTTATTCCATGATCGTCCGCCACCCTGACGGAAAGATAGAAACGACCGTCATCGGCTCCATCGTGGATTTCTTGCTTGGGCCGGACAACCCCACCGTAGTGATCAACCGGATGGCCGCTCCGGAAACACGGATCGTTTCCCTGACGATCACCGAAGGGGGATACAACGTGAACCCAGCTACCGGGGTTTTCGACTTCGACAATCCCGACGTTCGCCATGATCTGGAACACTCGGATGCGCCCGTCACCGTTTTCGGCTATTTGGCCGCCGCGCTCCGCAAGCGGCGGGACGAAGGTCGGGAGGCTTTTACCGTACAATCTTGCGACAACGTGCAGCACAATGGCGACGTGACCCGCAAAGCACTGCTGGCCTTCACCGAACGTTTGGACCCCCAGCTGGCGGAATGGATTGGCGATAACGTCCATTTCCCCAACGCAATGGTTGATCGCATCACCCCAAGAACAACATCAGAGGACACAAACTACCTACAACAGGAATTTGGCCTTACGGACGAGTGGCCCATCACCTGCGAACCTTTCATGCAATGGGTCATCGAAGATGATTTCTCTGCCGGGCGCCCCACCTGGGAAGCCGTTGGCGCACAATTCGTGCCGGACGTAACGCCCTACGAAAAAATGAAGCTGCGACTGCTGAACGCTGGCCATTCTGTACTCGGGCTGCTTGGCTCCATCCACGGCCACAAGACCATTGACGGCTGCATCGCAGACCCACTCTTCGCTGGCTACCTCCGCGACTTTCTGGACAAGGAGGCAACTCCGGTGCTCGACACCGTGCCAGGGATTGATCTGGAGGCCTATAAAGACAGCCTGATCGAACGCTTTGGCAACCCAAACGTGAAGGACGGCCTGGCCCGCATTTGTGCGGAAAGTTCTGCTAAGTTGCCGAAATTCCTCATCGAGACCATTCGGGAAAATCTGGCTGCAGGTGGCAACATCGACTATTCTACCCTCATCATCGCCGCCTGGTGTTACTACAGCGATACGCACGCCGACCGCTTCGGCAACGCACTGGAGGTAATCGATGAACAGCGGGAACAGCTACAAAAAATGGCGAAGAAAACGAAAGAGGCCCCCTTAGCTTTTTTACGACAGGAAGAACTGTTTGGAGATTTGGCCGATAACGAAAGATTTACCGCCAGGTACATCGAGCTGGTAGGAAGGCTTTATGCAGACCCTGATGTTAGTGTGCTTATGCGTGAACTTCGAAAGCAGATCTAATTTAGTTTTTGGGCGCGGCCGCAGGATGCAAGAGAAAGGTTTTAGGAGCAGAGTTCAGGGCTAATTTTGATTTTTCATCCAGCCACTCATTTAGAGCTTGTTGGGGAATTTGGTTCCTGACCGAAAGCGAGCAGTTTTGTGCTAGATCAAGGTCAGAAAATGGACTCATAACGGGTTATTATTTCACTTTTCTGGACGCAAAATTGCCGCTTGCAGGTCGAAAGCATATTCCCCAACAAGCTCTTAGCCACTAAATACCCCATTCCCGCCGCTTAATCATTCCCACTGTTTTTTCACGGGAAGATGCCCGTCATTCGTAAATGAAACGGATGCCTAGCAGGTTCCGGAAACCTATTACACCATATTTAAATCATCCCTTAGCGGCTTTTCCGCTTATTGAACTTCCATTTTTCGTCCGCCTTTCGCCTGGTACCAAAGGATCAACGCACCGCGTTGCCGG
>JBGCFZ010000476.1:0-3364 GCA_045110355.1 Lewinella sp.
GGCCACGAGCTGCAGCGTAGGCCCGCAGCTTGTTCCGGTGGCTGATGAATTTCTTCCAGGTGCCCGGCTTCAGGTCCTCGCGGCCGGTCTGGCAGTCTTCGACGTAGTCGGCCACAAACTGAATCAGGGAGGAGCTGACGCCGATCAGCTTACCTTTCGCGTCCGTCTCCAGGCGGGTGAGGATCCCGTTGATCTTATTGGCCAGGGGGGAAGTTTTCTTAAGCCGTCCCCGCCGTTCATCCCATTCTTTGGGGTGGGCATGGAATTCAGTCTTCTGAAACTTCCGTTTTCCGTCGGCGTAGATGGAGATTTTAATATTACAACTTCCGTCTCTACGTGGTTTGTACTTCCAGAGAATGGCGCGAACAGTCATAAGTCAACAGTGTAATGGAGGGTCAACAATAGGGTAACAATACCCCCCAAATATACACCAATACGACCTGTTGAACACGAATTGTTTGATAAAAACAGGGCAAAAGAAAAGCCCCAACCCAGATGGTGACTGGATTGGGGCTAAATAGTCCAACTATTGTTGGAAATGAAGTGGGCAGTGAGGGGCTCGAACCCCCGACCCCCTCGGTGTAAACGAGGTGCTCTAAACCAACTGAGCTAACCGCCCTTCTTTAAGGGACCGCAAAGATAATACAGCCTGGCAATACTGTGCAAGTTTTTGTGAAGAATGTTTTAAAGCGCTGTTCGATCAGGGTAATGTCAGGAGTTGGTGGAGAAGTTGCGAAGGGCTCCCTCATTGCTCCTTTACAACTTACCTTGCATCCTGCGGCCGCGCCCTTATTAGTCTGAAGTCAGGTAGTCAAGGAGTCAAATAGTCGCCTACCTGATGTCCTAAGTTTAAATACTGCCATGAAGCTACGCTACCTTTTCGCCCTTTCCCTTTTGTCCCTGCTCTCCCTATCCCCCTTATTCGGGCAGGACACCCTAAGCTTCGGCGGTATTTACGAGCTGCCCGGCGCGGAAGTCCGCGCCACCTACACACCAGTATCCCCCCTGGCACAAAGCTTCACCATCGAAGAAGTCTACCGCCTGCCCGGCACCTTCTACGACCCCGCCCGCCTGGTGGCCCTGCTGCCCGGCGTGGTGCAGACCAACGACCAGGCCAACCACCTCAGCGTACGCGGCAACACGCCCAACGCCAACCTCTGGCGGGTCAATGGCCTGGCCATCGTGAACCCCAACCATACGGCCAACGCGGGCACTTTTTATGACTTTCCGACCCTCAGTGGCGGTGGCGTCAACGCCATCTCCGCCCAGATGCTCGACAATTCCGGCTTCCTCGCCGGCGGACTCCCCGTCGAGTACGGCTTCGCCACCGGTGGCACTTTTGACCTCCGCCTCCGCCCCGGCAGCAAGACCAAACAGAAATACCAAGCCCAGGCCGGCTTCATCGGCTTTGACCTGATGGCCGAAGGGCCGATCGGTTCCTCCGGCCAAACCAGCTACCTCGTCAATGGCCGCTACAGCTTCACCGGCCTGCTGGCCGATATGGGCGTAGATTTTGGCGGGGAGGAAATCCGGTTTGCTGACCTGAATGCACACTTGCATCACCAGTGGGATGGGGGGGAGATTAGTGCTTTTGCTATTGTGGGGGCGAGTAGCAACATCTTCCGCTTTACGGACGAAGACGAGGTAGGTGTCGCCGAACAGAAGGAACTATTTAACATTGATTTCGACAGTCAACTGCAGATATATGGAATTGACTTGAAAAAAAGTATGGGTAAGGGAGCGTTGCAAGCGGGCTTTGGCGCTAGTAAGACTACAACGGATCGCTTGCAAGCGTTTCAAGATTCAGGGCAAGATTTTTTGCGCCAGGACCTTGATTTTGGCATACTCAATGGTAACGTTAAGTACGTTTTACCCTTCGGCGAGAACGAGCTAAAAGCAGGGGTAGAGTTCTTATATCAGAATGGGGAATACGATAATACGGTAACAACTACCACCATTGGTGACATTAGCATTTTATCAACAGCAGAGTTTATGGCTGTAAGCCCGTTTTTAAGTTACCACTGGCAAGTAGGGGCGGGTGATCTTAAAGCAGGACTCCGCTTCTCCAAATACAGTGGAGCCGTTGATGACTTAGTAGTTGAACCAAGAATCAATTATACACTGCGAACTAATGCAGGCAATTTTTTAGCTAACGCGGAACGGGTAGGACAGGCACCGTTCAGTAGCTTACTACGCGAAGGAGGGGGCGCTATCGAGGGATTCGTTCCGGTTAGTAATCAGTTGTCTATTGGCTTTGGACGAAGCCTCGCGGGAGCAAATGGATTGGTGAAGATATTCTATCAGCATACTGACGAGGATTATGCGAGGCCAGAAGGGGATTTCCTCTACAGTGCCAATAACCTATTGGAAGCTGATCCTTTTCTACTACTCACGCAACGTACTGCAACCCGCCGCTATGGTGTAGAGCTCGAACTGGCCGGCGGCCGTAAAACCGAAGGCTGGTACTATCGGGGAAGCCTGACTTTATTGAATGCTGAATCACAACAATTGGATGAGAGCTGGGCTAAAGACCGATATTCAGTGGATTACATTGGCAAGCTTACCGTTGGCCGGGAATGGAATGGTGTGGATCGTAAGAAGCGCGATCGTGCATTTGGCCTCAACCTGGCACTCATTTCCCACGGTGGAGAACGCTATGGGGAAGTCGTTGGTCCAACTGATCCAAACTCCTTAGAACGGTATTTCCAACCGCAGAGCTTCCGTAACGGATTAGGTAATCAAATCGCTCCCTACTTCCGCCCCGACCTCCGCCTATACAAAACCAAAATCCGCCCCAAAACCACCACCACCCTCGCCCTGGACATCCAAAACGTAGCCGGCATCGAAAACGTCGGAAACGTCTACTACGACGCCTTTCTGGAACAGCCGATTGAGCGGCTGCAGTTGGGCTTGATACCAGTACTTAGCTATAGAGTGGTTTGGCGATAGGCCCGCAAATTCTCATCGGATGCGTCGAGCTGTCCGCGAAGCGGACGTAGCGAGCTCATCCGATGTGTAATTTGCGTAGCGGACGTAGCGAACTCTTCCTGTGTAATTTGCGAAGCGGACGGTAACCAACTCACTAAATATCCAATTTTCATCAGCCACGCGATCAGACACATCGGATAAACTTTTGCGGCTCCGCCAGCAAAAGATGTATCCGATGAGCGGATCGCTGGAAACGAGCGCAGCGGGCTGAGCCGTGCGTAGCCTATCAATCTACAAGCGCGAAGCGCGTCTACCGAGCAAGGGAGCGAAGCGACCTTGCGTCTACCAAGGCCGCAGGCCGTCTATTTAGCGCGAAGCGCTAAACGTCGAGATAATTCATCAAATGGTCAAACCGCTCCCGCAGCCCATCCGTCAA
>JBGCFZ010000477.1:0-5833 GCA_045110355.1 Lewinella sp.
GGACAATTAGCGCGCAGCTAGTGTGGTTTCTGATGAGGCAAAAAACGTAGGAGAAGCCTTAGCTTCGGCGAGGCTTTTTAACGAAATCAGGGGCCGCAATAGCAAGCGATAAAGTCCCAAACCACTTTGACTTAGGTATAATAGCATAGCCCCATGAATCGAAAACTTCTTGACCTGTTGAAAGATGGCCTTTTTCTAATAACTGGCGTAGCTGCTGCCGCTTTTGGCCTGGAGAGTTTCTTGCTGCCCAATCACTTTATTGACGGAGGCGTTACGGGCATTTCGCTTTTGTTGGTAGAAGTTACTGGCTGGCGTCTTTCTATTTTACTGGTTATCGTTAACCTTCCCTTTCTGATTTTAGCAAGGGTGGTGATTGGTAAGCGCTTTGCCGTGAAAACTGCCGTCGCGATTACTCTCCTTGCCCTGGCCCTCTTTTTTATTCACTTCCCGGAGATAACCCAAGACAAATTACTGGTCGCCGTTTTTGGCGGCTTCTTCCTTGGGTCCGGCATCGGCCTCTCGATGCGGGGAGGCAGCGTGCTGGACGGAACGGAAGTCCTGGCCATCTACCTGAGCCGAAGGCTTGGGATAAAGGTGAGCGACTGGGTCATTCTGATCAACATCGTGATTTTTAGTGGTGCGGCCTACCTGCTTTCTATTGAGCAGGCACTGTATTCTTTACTTACCTACCTCGTAGCCTCCAAAGCGCTTGACTTCGTTATCGACGGAGTAGAAGAATATACCGGGGTCACCATCATCTCCCGAAACAGCGAGGAGGTAAGGGCTGCTTTGGTGGAACGAATGGGGACGGGAATTACCATTTTTCGAGGTCGTGGTGGCTATCGTACTTCAGCTCAGGGAGAAGATATGGACATCATCTACACGGTTATCACCCGGCTGGAGATCCATAAGTTGACCGGCATCGTCCAGGGGGTTGACGAAAAAGCTTTCATCACCATGGCCAGTATCAGTGATACCAGGGGGGGGATGGTGAAGCGGAAGGGGGTGCATTAGTTGGTCTTTTGGTACGATTGGTCTTTTCGGCTAAAAATAGACCAATAGACCAATAGTCCAATCTACTTCCGAACGCTAACTGGAAAGTCCTGTCCAAACCCATAACTAGCGGGATACTGTGCCTGGCCGGTGTGTTTTTGCGTAATTTGAGGAACGACCTCATCCAGATAAGCCTTCAGTTCATTAACGGTCACCCGCAGGTCAGCGCCGGATGCTTTGCCCGCAAGTGCTTCGAGTAAGACAAAGGTGAAGGCCCCGTGTCCGAGTTCGTCGAATTCGTTGGCGAACTGCTCTGAACCGGAGGCCGTCAGCCAATGGGTTCCGGTACTACGGGCCAGTTGAGCGATGGCTTTTTCTTCCGCGGCACCACGATAAGCAATGCTTTGTACGGCGCCCGCGCTCTGGCAGGCGTCAAGGATGTATAATTGCTTTTGGGCGGGAATGCCGGCGGCTAATTGCTTCATCTCCTGGGCGGAAATGGCCTGGCTGGCCAAGCCCTGGTCATTACCGTACAGCTGGGTAACATTCCAGGGGATTAGATAAAAATCCTTGTTGACCCCTTCATTCATCACCCCGTGTCCGGCGTAATAAAACACGAAGACGTCTTCAGGCGTAGCTGTGGTGGAAATCTGTTGGATGGCCTGAAGAATGTCTTGCCGGGTGGCACCTTCATTGCGCAGGTTGTAGGCTTTCGTTTGGCCAACGATGCCACTAAGACCAAGAGTGACAGCATCGGCCAGCCCTTTAGCGTCCGCCTCAGCGTAGTTTAGGTTATACTTTGGGTTTTTGTAATTATTGATGCCGATGGTTAGCAGATGTAGGGTAATGCCATCGGAGGGAGACGTTTTGGGCGGGGCCGCAGGTGCCGTGTAGGTTAACCTGAGCAGGGCAGGTGCGCTCTCCGTTCTTTGTGTATTGATCGCCACTGCCCGGAATTCGTTAACTCCGGGTAGCAGGGCAACGTTGAAGGTCTTTTCATTGCCGGCAGCATCGTCTTCTACGATAAGGTTACGGGTGTTATTTCCCACCAGTTTACCGTTGTGGTACAACCTGATCTCTGCAACATCGCTTTGGGGCGCCATTGCTCCCACAACTAATTTTGCATCCTGCGTCCGCGCCTGAATCTCCTGCACCTCCGCTTCGTCATCCTCCACAATCAGGTTCCTGGTTCCGGCCTTGTATTGTATGGATACCTTGGGGGGCGGAGCGACCGAACCGATATTTATGTCCGGTGGCGGCGGCGAAACCTTACCGTCAAGTAACTGGCCCAGCAGGCCCGGCGTATAAAACCCTTCGTAGAATTGCTCCAACGGGATAATCCGTTTGTTGAGCACATAATATAGTTTTTTCATTGCGCCCGGAGTAGCGTCAAAACGGCCATTGGGGCTTAGTACCACCCAATCTTCACTGTCGTCGAACAGGAATAACTTGGCTAATTCCTTTCCGGTCTTAAGCTCCCACAATCGGATGGTGTTGTCGAAGCCAGCCGAGAGGAAAAGATCATTTGGCAAGAACCCCGTAGCGTTAATGGTCCCGATGTGCCCCTTCAGTTCTATTAGTATTTGCTTACTTCTGGTATCGACAATCTCAATCGTCTCATCCGTTCTGCCCACCGTCTTTTTAGCGGTTCCCGCCAGTCTGTTACCCTCGACGTCAAAACTGGCATTAAAATGCTTGCCGTTGCCCCTGGTAATCCGGGAAATCTCTTTCCCATTATTAGCGTTTAGTCGGACAATCTCATTGTCGTAGCCCGAACCAATCAGCTCCCGCCCATCCGGAGAGAAAACAAAATCGTTAAACTCCAGTGTTTCCTGCCATCGGATTTTACCGTTTTTAGTACTGTAGGCAGTTAGAATTTTCTTTCCATCGAATTCGGCTTCGCTCATAAAATCAAGAGATACGAGCGTCAATCCGTCGGGAGAGAGTGCTACCCGATAACTTTTCGCGTACGCCAATTCGTAGTCTTTACCTTTGGCCGACCATAATGGCGCTGGTGTGCGGGCAACATAATAACTCAAGCCGGCAGCAGACTGGACCGCCATATTCCCTTCCCGATCAACGGCCACTGCCCGAGGCGCTGGAAATACAGGAGTTATGTTTACCGATTCCCCTTTGGTGGCGTTGAGCCAGATGACCCCCTTGTCTTTGCTGATCGTTGCGGCAAAACCTCCTCCAGGGCTGATCGCTGTAGTCATTCCTCCTGACAACTTTCCGGAGGCCTTTGTGTACAGCCCCCTTGGCGTCAATCCCACCAACTTGGTCTCACCAGCATGTGAGGCAACGGTGAAAGATGGGCTTACGGGGTCGGTTGTCAATTTACTTACCGCCAGCAGCGGTACGCCAAAATAACGTAGGTTACCTCCGGTAGTACCATCTACTTCCGCAATTTTTGAGGGGTAACCATTACTGACAATAAGGCGACCATTTGGCGATAGGGCTAATGCCGGGTTGGTCAGTCCCCCCGGAGTGTCCATCAGCTTGACATCAGTACCGGTAGCATAACTACCGGCCAACATTTTTCCCTTCTTGAGTCCGTAATAGAATCGTTGCTGCTTTGGATCAATAACCAGGTTGCCCCAGTGTCGATCGTAATATTCGAATTTGCCAACCTGTAGCTCAACGCCAGCAATTGCCTTTGTCCAAACAGCACTACCGTCAGGTTTATATACCGCCAGGCTCAGCCCTGCTCCCAGCCGACGCTGTAGGAGTAAGTTGCCATCAGGAAGCCAATACTGACCACCAGGATAGCTGCTGACCTTGCCACCGAAAATATCAACAATAACCGCATCGTCAGAGGTGAAAAACGTGACCAGTGCCTGTTTTCCATCCGGACTGAAACTGATTCGTTTGGCTGCCCGGGATGCCTTGCCCAGGTAGTTGAACTTTACATTCGGAGAGATTTCCCGTT
This sequence comes from Lewinella sp., assembly GCA_045110355.1. Lineage (GTDB taxonomy): Bacteria > Bacteroidota > Bacteroidia > Chitinophagales > Saprospiraceae > Neolewinella. Next base: position 3,923 of record JBGCFZ010000477.1, read on the forward strand.
TGTCAATATCATACCTAATCAGGTAGTGTTCGTTGCCATAACGGGCTTCGTAATAAAATTCGTTTCTGCTGGGATGGGCAGCAACTACGCCTATCTCGTAGGCGCTTTTATCCATGTCCCGGGTCAAGTCAGCCGTTGCCACCACGTTCATTTGTTGAACATCAATTAGGTTGAAACGATTGCCGGAAATGGCCGCCAGGTGTTTGCCGTCGGCGCTGAAACTTACACTTCTGAGGTCGTTGGTCCAGAATTCCTGACCAGTGAGGTCAAAAAATTGAAGCAACTTCCCGGAAGCGTAGTCCCAAATGCGGACTTCACTTCCCGCACACGTTGCCAATAGTTTTCCATCAGGACTTGCCTCGATGCTGAAAATCCGCTGGCCGTGGTTGGCGGGGATAATTAGTTTGGGAGATTGACCGGGAAGAGATAGGCAGGTCAGTACGAGGGCAATAGCAAGTAAAATAGCCTGCCCTCGATAGCGTATTAAAAGCATATTCTCTTTTATTGGTGGGTAATTTCCACAAGTACGGGTACAACGGTTCCTTTAGCGCCTTTTTTAACGGCAAATCCAACGTCTCCGGCTTCGTATTCTACCATGCTCGGATCAATCAGTGCATTGCCCAGGGCAGCTTGTATTTTGGCCGTTAACCCCCCATCGGTTGCCTTCATCGTTCTTGCCAGTTGGTCTACGTCAAGGGCTTGACGGCTGAATAAGACAAGCAGATAGTCTGTGCCGGGGTTGTCGTCCATCCGAATAACCTTAGTATCAGAAGGAAAGGCAAGAATGGAATTATTGCCAACCAGGGGCGATACCTGGGCATCGTACGGGAATATTTTGTTCACCTTTCGCGTCAAATCTGAGGCGAAGGCGTAGACATAACCTTCATTCTCTGTTTCGAGGTAGAATCGGAACCTGGTGCCAGAAGGGTAGGGAGTAGTCATTCGGTAAGCGGGGCGTTCATCAACTGTATCGTCTTCCGTAATCAGGTTGCGGGTGGAAACACGGGATACGTTCATCGGGCTCCCGTCTCGCAGTCGGAATTCCATGCCCGCAGCTGGCAGTAAGTCGGCCATCGGAACCGGGGCCGGTGTTGGGGCTGGTGCAGGAGCAGGTGTTGGAACGGGAGTAGGATCAGGCGCGGGCGCAGGTGCAGTGAAGGGGGCAGGAGCAGGGTTTCGGGCAAAGGGGAATGCCTGGTAGGCCCCGTAACAAAGGTCGCCGGTAGTGGCATAGGGTACCCAGATGTAACCACCATCTCCCCAGTTAGGTCCCCAGCTGTTAAGGTACCTGAAAGCTCCACCGAATTTGTTATCATCGTAACCAACAATGACCATCGCATGGCTTCCATGCCGGTCACTGGCCGTGGCTTCGCCCGGCTGGGTACGCCAAACGTCTTTGGCTCCGTGGAAACTATCATACAACGTATGGCTTACCAATACCGGATAGCCTTCGGCCAGTACCTTTTTGATCGCTTTGATTTTTTCCTTAGGGTCAATTCCTTCTTTGGCCAGAAATAGAATTTGCAAATCCCTGATCTTGGCTTTGGCCGCTTCCGCCATCATCGGGTCAAGTTGGCTGAATCGGGTCTTTTGGTCACCACTCAAGCAGGCAAAGGGCAACGATTTATAGCTGGGAACACCCAGCTCTTTGAAAACGATCAGAGAACGGGCTGTGGCCAGGCCCTCTCCACAGGTATCGTCTCCTTCAGGCTTTAGAATTTCATACACCCAAGTCGGACTATAGACCAGCTTGTCAATTTCAGTTCTGTCGGTTAGGCCACGTTGTTTTGCCTCAATTATGGTCCGGAAATGATACGCGGAACTCCAGGCTGCACAGGTCATATAGCTGGTCTGATCACCGGGAGTAGGGCAGTATTTTTCCAGACTTACCCGTGGAGGTAGAATATTCCG
>JBGCFZ010000478.1:0-15789 GCA_045110355.1 Lewinella sp.
CACCGGGTCATCATCTTGACGGACATCGAAGCAGACCCGGACGATACCCAATCTCTGGTGCGTCTGCTGTTGTATGCTAATCAGGTTGACATTCGGGCGATCGTTGCTACTACTTCCTGCTGGAAGCGAACCACCGTAGAGCCTGCCTCCATAATCAAAGTTATCGAGGCCTATGGCGAAGTACAACCGAACCTGCTCAAACACGAAGCTGGTTACCCTACTGCCGAGGAACTGTTGACTAAAATAACCGAGGGGCTTCCGAAATACGGTATGTTGGGGGTCGGTGACGGACAGGACTCTCCCGGTTCCGAATGGATCATCGAAGAACTGGAAGCGGATGATGACCGGCCGCTCTGGATTTCTACCTGGGGCGGGGTGAATACGCTGGCCCAGGCCTTGTATAAGATCAGGAAAACCAAATCTGCCGCAGAGGCGAAGCGCCTCATGGATAAGGTCCGGGTGTATACGATTTCTGACCAAGACGACAGTGGCATCTGGATCAGGAATAATTTCCCAGACCTGTTTTACATCGGTAGCCCGGGAGATGACTATGGTAGCGCGACCTGGAGTGCCATCAACACCTTCGTTAAAGGCATCGATAACAAAACGATCAGCAACAGCTGGATGGCGGAGCACCTACAGCAAGGCCATGGGCCTCTCGGGGCAGCTTATCCGGACGTTGCCTGGGGAGTGGAAGGAGATACCCCGGCTTTCCTGTCCCTGATCCCCAACGGTCTCAACGAGCCAGAGCATCCTGAATGGGGGGGCTGGGGTGGCCGCTACGAATGGTACCGGCCGGATTTTTCCAAGGCTAAAAAAGGAGGTTCTGGCGTTCCGTTTGAGGCCGAAACCCGAAAGATATGGACGAACGCCGTTGATAGTCTCCGACCTTATGTGCACAGTGAATACGGGCGGGTGGCCAAAAGAGATACCACCTCTTTCAAAAATGCAAAAGTTTCCCTCTGGCGTTGGCGAGAGGACTTTCAGCTGGACTTTGCCGCACGTATGGACTGGTGTGTTTTGCCCTACGAAGCGGCCAATCATCCACCTGTGCCCGTGCTGGGGCACCCCGATCAAATTACCGTAAAAGCGGGCGATGGGTTTGAACTGGACGCTAGTAGTAGTACCGATCCCGATGGCGATAATCTCACGTTTCTCTGGTTTCACTATCCTGAAGCGGGCACTTATGAAGGTAAGGTCTCCATTGGTGCAGAAAACGTCCACGGCGTTTACGTTACTGCTCCGGAGGTGTCGAAGCCGGAGACGGTTCACTTTATCCTGAAGTTGACGGACAAGGGGACGCCAGCGATTACGCGCTACAAGCGGGTAGTGATGACGGTCGTGCCTAAGTAAATACCAATGCCAGGCCTCTTTGCTTTGTAACGTTCTCTGCGCCTGCGGCCGCGCCTCCGGCAAGAATTGAAAAGAAGGGAAGAATAATGGAAGGGCTACCGCCCAAGGTTGCCCGCTATCACTTGTTGAACCAACAGACTAACGAACTAACAGACCAACAGACCAATTAAGCCATCAGAAAATTACCTACTTAGTGTCAACATAATACTATCCCCCAATTGACACGGCTGATTATCTTCGCACCCATGTCAGCTTCCCCCAAGAAATACATCTGCATTCACGGCCATTTTTACCAGCCTCCGCGCGAGAACGCCTGGCTGGAAACGATTGAAGTGCAAGACAGCGCAGCCCCTTATCATGATTGGAACGAGCGCATCAATGAGGAATGCTATGCACCTAATGCTACGGCGCGTGTTTTGAATACTACGGACCACATCAGTACCATCAGTAACAACTACGACCGGATCAGCTGGAACATGGGGCCCACTTTGCTCAGTTGGCTTGAAGCGCATGACCCGGCCACATACGCCCGGCTTCAAAAAGCTGATCAGGACAGCATGGACCGCTTTGGTGGCCATGGTAATGCGCTGGCACAAAGCTATAACCACATCATCATGCCGCTGGCCAATGCGGCCGACCAACAAACGCAGATTCGTTGGGGTATTGCTGATTTCAAGCACCGTTTCAACCGCATGCCTGAAGGGATGTGGCTATCGGAAACTGCCGTCGATACAGCAACCTTGGAAGCATTGGTGGATAATGGCATCAAATTTACCGTACTGGCGCCACGCCAGTGCCAGTCCGTAAAATTTCAGGACGATGAACATTGGCACGACGTCCACGGCGGTGTAGACACCCGCCGGGCCTACCGCTGCCCCTTACCCAGTGGAAGAAGCATCGACTTGTTCTTCTACGACGGCGACGTCTCCAAAGGCGTAGCCTTTGAAGGGTTGCTGAACGACGGTCGCCTACTGGCCAACCGCCTGATGAACACCCTGGACGACCACCCGGATGAACCACAGATTGCCCAGATCGCTACCGACGGAGAAAGCTATGGCCACCACCATAAAAAAGGGGAAATGGCTTTAGCCTTTGCGCTTGACCATATTGACGAAAATCCTGATTTCGAATTGGTGAACTACGGCCAGTATCTGGAGCTTTATCCACCCGTCTGGGAGGCCCGGATCCATGACAACAGCTCCTGGTCTTGCGTACACGGAGTGGAGCGTTGGCGGTCAGACTGTGGCTGCCATACCGGTGGCGAAGCGGGATGGCACCAGCGGTGGCGGCAGCCGCTCCGCGCGGCCCTCGACGGCGTTCGGGAACAGCTGATCACCATTTTCGAAAAAGAAGGAAAAAGCCTCTTTGCTGATCCCTGGGCCGCTCGCGATGCCTACATTGAATTGGTGTTGGATCGTTCAGCAGACCGGGCCGACGCCTTTTTGGTACAGCATGCCCTGCGGAAGAGCGTAAGTGCAACGGATAAAATAAGGATGCTTCGCCTTCTAGAAATGCAGCGACACTGTATGCTGATGTACACCAGCTGTGCCTGGTTCTTCAATGAAGTGACGGGAATTGAGACCTTACAGGTATTGCAGTATGCCAACCGGGCGCTGCACCTCTGTGAGGTCATCACCGGAGAGAATCATCATCCGGCTTTTCTTGCGGACCTGGAAGAGATCGAAAGTAACGTCATGGAAAACGCCGCGAAGGCTTACCGGGAGAACGTAATGCCCGCTCGTGTCGGCCTTCGCCGGGTGGGGATGCACTTTGCGGCATCCAGTCTTTTCGAAGAGGATATGGGTGATCTGGAGTTGTTTAACTACCGAGCGGAGATTCATGCCCTGCACCCGCTGCGGGCGGGTAGTTACCGGCTTTCGCTTGGCCGTATCACCATTGTTTCCAACCTCACTGCTTCCAATGCCACCTTTAGTTTTGGGGTGCTTTACCTGGGGCAGCAAACCATGATTGGGAGTATTCGGGATGACTTCTCTTCCGAAGACTTCGCTGAGGCCACTTCGCTGATGGAGCAGGAATTCCGAATCGGACACGTAGGTGAAGTAATTGCTTTACTAACCGCTCGCTTTGGCTCGGAGACGTTCTCGATATGGCACCTGTTCCGCGACGAAAAGCGGAAGATTCTCCTCTCGATGACGGATCGGACACTGGAAATTGCCGCCAAGAATTTCAAAGATGTCTACTACGACAACTACCAACTGATGAGCACCATGCGGGACAACGGCATGCCATTGCCCGATGCTTACCAGGCCGCCATCAACTTTACCCTGCACCGTCGTCTGGAAGATCTATTGACAAAAGAAGAGGAACTGGATACGGGCCGCCTTGATCGGATTGTGGCTGATTTCCGGCACTGGAAACATAAGTGGCGGGAGGCAGATGACCTGCGCAAGGCTGCTGAAGACCGGCTACACCGCATCATCAAGGGCTGTTTTCACGACGCCGTAGCCTGGTCGGATGCGCTTTACCTGTTGAAATCCCTCAAGCGGCTGAAGCTGGCTCCCAACTTCTACCGTGCGCAAAACGCCCTGCTCGAAGGCTGGACGGACGCCTACCTCGGAAGCCTGGAGGTAGACACCCGCGGGGAGGCACTGGCCGTTGCCCGGGAACTACGGTTCGAGTTAGGCTTTGTGGAGAATCTGGCCATTCTATAGTCTGGTAAAGCGAATCAAGGGCTAAATTACCAGATTGGACGCTCGCAGGTCAATTTACATCTTCGCTGCTTCGCACCAAAGATGCAAATCGATGCTACGAGGTCCTCACCTTCTCATTTAGAGCATAAGGAAGGACCCCGTAGCGTCGCTCGCCCGGTAATCGCGAAGCGATTTTGAGCGAGGGTTCTGCGGGTGTCCGCTTCTGGAAAGATTTAGCCCTTGTTTCGCGTTGGTAGTCTGATAGTCTTGTAGTTTTGTAGGAGTTGCCGCATTTTGGAAGCGACTCTAAAGTTCTAATTGCTACAAAACCACCAAACGATCAAAATAGCCATTCTTGCCCCGCTGAAATTCCCCATCGCTGAGCCTTTTCATGGTGGGCTGGAGATGCATACCTACCTGTTGTCACGGGAGTTGGTAGCGCGCGGGCATGAGGTGACCTTACTCGCGCATCCGGATTCGGACGTGCAGTTCAATCTGGTCCCGGTTGCTGTCGGTGAAAATGCGAGCTTTCTTACCTATTCCCGAGCTATTCGTAAGGCTGTTCGCCTGGCAGATGAAGGAGATTTTGACGTCGTTCATAACAACACCATTCATTTTCTGCCGCCACTGTTGGCGCAAGGATTATCTGTACCAATGGTGACCACATTACATACGCCACCCTACAAATCTCACCGCTTCACGGCGAGGTTGACCCGGCAGGTGGCTAACCATCATTACGCGGCCATCAGTCATTTTCTGGGAGGGCAATGGCAGCCTTTTATTGGAGACAACTACACTGTTATCCATAACGGCCTGGATACTGATGCCTGGCCTTTTTCGGCCAACCCGGAGCCAAAGACCGCCATTTGGTACGGTAGGTTTACGCCTGAGAAGGGCGCGGAATACGCCATTGCGGCAGCGCGCGCTGCCGGGTACCGGCTGACCCTGGCGGGCCCGGTGTCTGATCAGGCTTATTTTGACCAGAAGGTCACTCCCGAACTTGATGACACCATCCGGTACGCGGGGCACCTCAATCAGACGGAACTAGCGGCGTTGGTGGGGCGGTCGGCTGTTGGAATTGTCACCTCGGTTTGGGACGAGCCCTTTGGGCTGGTGTTTGCCGAGATGCTGGCCTGTGGAACGCCCGTTGCTGGATTCGAAAGCGGGGCGGCGGCAGAGATTGTGACGCCAGAAGTTGGGGACTTAGTGGCCAAGTATGACGTTTCGGCGCTGACGCAGGTGCTGTGGGAGGTGGAAAGGAGCAAAGAGCGGACAAGTTGCCGTAAATGGGCCGTATCAGCTTTTCCTGTTTCGGGGATGGTGGAGGGGTATTTAGGACTGTATAACAGGGGGTGATTCTCGACGACCCGTCAGACGGACTTTCCCGTTTTTGCCCCTTCGTCACAAACGAGAAAGCATCCGTCGGACGGGCGGCCCGGCCGTCCGACAAATTCTTTTGATCTGTCGAAGCCGGGCAAAAGTTTGTCTGTCGGCTAAGGTTGACCTCCGAGCCGTCCGACCGCCTCCACTCCAGCTTCGTCGAAGTTTCGAGCGGCCCGACGGCCTCCGGTCAGTTGAACGTTCGTAGTACCGTCGGGCGGCGGCATTAAAAACGCGCAGCGTTTTCAATAGCCCTCCCCCGTGGAGAGGGTTGGGAGGGGGGCTCACAGTCAGGCCATCTGAGCCTTAATGCCCCCCACTAAAATACCCATATAGCTGGTAACAAAACAGTCCAATTCCCGCAATTACCAGGTAAGTATTCACCGCCCGGTAGAAAGCATCATAACTCTTCAGTTTTTGCCAGCGGGTGATCAGGAAGACGATGGGAATCAGGGCAGCAATCTGCCCAAGTTCTACGCCGACGTTGAAGCAAACGATCTTCGCCAGGAACAGATCACTGCCCATATCGAACGACTGCAGGCGGGTAGACAACCCAAAGCCATGAATCAACCCAAAAAGGAAGACCATCATCAGGAGATTTGGCGACTTCAGCTTCAGCTTCTCAAACCCGCCCAGGTTTTCGAAGCCTTTGTACAGCACACTCAGCGCAATGACCGCATCGATCAGGTGTTCATCTGCCTTGATGCCCAGATAGGTAGCACTGATCAGGGTAATGCTGTGCCCGATGGTAAAGACGGTGATGAACCGGACGATGTCTTTAAAACCGCTCAGATAGAAAATGACACCTGCCAGGAACAGCAGGTGATCGTAGCCAGTGACCATGTGCTTGGCACCGACAAGAATGTAGGCCAGCAGGCCACCGTTACTCAGGGTTTCCTGATCGGCAGAGCTTACGCCGTGCGCCATCAGCAACAGCGGAAGCAGGATAAGCGCAGCACTTAGTATTGATTTGTTTATTCGTTTCATTCAGACTTTGCGTTCTTTAAAAACACGAAAAATAGGGCTCCAACAAGCAGCAGGCTACCTCCCCAGTAGGCATATCCGGGAATGCCGGGGTTAGCCTCATGGGCGTGGTCGTGGTCTTCTTCGGCGTGGGAGTGTTCTTGCCCGTGGTCTACTTCAAAGGTCAGCGTTGCCCAGTTGGATTCGTGGGTGAGGCCGGGTTCTTCGGAGTTGACGAGGTAGATCGTTCGCATGTTCCAAATGCCGTCGGCGGAGACTTTGAAACTCATCTCCCCCCGGGCATCGGTGATGTACTGCGCGGCGGAATCGTGGTGATGGGGTTCTTCGGCTTCGCCATCATGCTCGTGGGCAGATTCGTCACCGTGTTCGTGGCCGTGTTCGTCTCCGTGCTCGTGAGCAGCTTCGTCACCGTGTGTATGGGCAGCCTCATCACCATGGTCATGGCTATGGCCGTGGCCTGATTGGTTCGAGTCTACGTAGACCAACTGGCCTGCCAATGGTTTGCCTTGCCACAGCAGTTTTACCTTCAGCATATCTCCCGCATGCAGATCGTAGGGGTTACTCATCGGGATAAATTCGATCGGGTAATCGAGGGCCGTCTGCCAGTCGTCCGTTCTGGTTTCTCCTACCTGGAATATGGTTTTAACGTGCTTGGAGTATCGCTCAACGGCTGCTTGGTCCAGCGCGTTGTTCTCTTTTCGCCATTTCAACATGTCCAGCACACCATCGTGCTTCAGGTAGTCATTAAAGGCTTGTGCGTCCATGGCGAAGTCACGTGCGCGGGTGGATACCCCCGCGACCCAGGTACCGGCATCACCGGTGGTAAAGCTCAGGATCGTCGCGTTGTCCTGGTCCCTCCACTGCGTCGTGTCCACCTTAGTACGGGTACCGTTACCGACCAGGCTGACGTCGATCATCCGGTTGCGGGCAATGGCGTTTTCGCTTTCATCGAAGGTGCCGTTGAACAGCTGGATATTGGCGGCGGTGTTGGGTTGGAGAAAGAAGGTGTCCAGTTTCAGGTACATGTCGTGGCTACTAAAAAGTACGACCATAGCGAACAGTAAAAACAAGTGCTTTTTCATAGTTGTGGGAGATTGGGTAGAGTCAAAGTTAGCGTTTTTCAGGAAGTTGATGGAATGTGTTCACGAGAGGCTCCGAATAGCAGTCGTTTTAGGTTTTTGGGGCGCTGACGCTGGTGTAAGAATATGGATAAAGGAGCGGAGAATTAGATTGCACTCCTTCGTTGAACGCTTTCAGCGCCATGCCTGCATTAAAAGAAAATCAACATTTCTATTGTTATGGAGGTGGATTCATGGGGGTAATTCAAAACCTCCCCAGCACCTGCGGCCCCGCCAAAGTACAAACATGAAGAATGTTCCCCCAGTCACTTTCTTTACCCCTCCCGCTTAGTCTCTTCCAACAATTCTTTTGCCGATATGGCCCAATCGCACCATCCCAAAGCCGACGGAGAAGCGAAGTGAATCATACTCATGATGGTACCACCGAAAAGCTCGTAAGTTTTGATGATCCTTTTCTGTCCTACTTCCCAGACCAGTATGGCCTTAGGTGAAAATCTTCCCGCCACGTTCAAAAGCGTCTCTCCGCACCGTAAAGCGACTTTATTGGAGGCATTAAATTACACTTTCAGGATGCAATCGATTTCATCTTTTTTATCTTCTGCTATCCTATGCCATCCCGGTTAAAAGCAAAGGTTTTTTACTATAATATTGTCGTCACAACCCGCCAATTATGTCTGCACATTTTCAGTTTCATCGTCTATTCTTTACCGTTGTGCTGCTGTTATTACTTCAGTCGCTTACGGCTCAACACCGCGCCTTTTATGTCAGCCCTGATGGTGACAACGGCAACACCGGTCAGCCCCTGGCCGTAGCCTGGGCAACTTCTCAGCTGTACTCTTGTGCCAAACCAAAAGCGCGCCTCCCGGCCAAGCCAGAAGACGCGCTTCATTCACTCTTTCCCTAGAGAAGAGATATGAGCAATTATCGGATTACCGCTTCAGGATCGTCTGTGCCCGAGCAGGAACACCATTTACCATTACCTGCAGGTGGTAAGTACCCGTTGGCAGGGCGTTTACATCCACCCGATTAAAGTTGTTGCCGGCGGAACGGGTGCCAAAGTCACGAACCATTACCCGACGACCAAGGGCGTCGAATAAGCAGACACTAACCTGGCTTGCTTCGGTAAGGTCGTACTCTACACCAAGTTCATCCGTTGCAGGGTTAGGGAACAGACGAAGTCCGTCCAACTGGGCGAAATTCTGCACGTTCACACTGATCTCCTGGCCAAAGCTGACCCAGTTGACATCAAGGTCACCGGTAAACATTCCAGTATCGGGTGCTGGGTAGAAATTCATCCCGGTGATGCGCTGGGCGTCGACGGGGCAGGGAGCCGCAGCTTCCGTACAACTTGTACCACCGTAGCCACCGTCTTCATAACGGCCAGCATAATCGTAGGTGTAAGTCATGAATTCTTCGCCAGCAATCGTATTAGCGGCACCAGCATTGGTGCTTTCGTAGCCTTCTTCATCCACAAGGTCGATTCGGAGGACCGCTTCAGTAGCATTACGGACGCGGGCCCTAACGTAGAGCTTATTATCTGAACCTGCGGCATCGGCCTTACCGGCGTTACCTTCGTCATCACGCAAGGTGTACCTAACTTGTTGGTACTGCGGAGAAGAACCATCACCACTCATTGTTAAGAAGCCATCTTCAGAAACACTGTAAGTAATACCACCGGGGGCACCTGCAAAAAATTCTCCGGCACCAACCAGTGTATCACTGTAGTTCAACACACCAACGGCGGTTTCCATCTGCTCTTCGAGCGGCTGGCCAACACTGACCCAGTCAATCTCAATCTGGCCATTAAACATGCCTTCACCAGGACGGGGGTAAAAGAAGAGGCTGCTGATTTGCGTCATGTCGGTGTTGTTATCGTAAGTTTCCCTTACCCAAAGGTCTCCATAGTCGGGCATGAGTGCATAAACGCCGGGATTTATCACCGCCAATGACCGATCCCGAGCAGGTTCGTATTCTTCCAGCGTCAGGTGTACGCTGGCCAGGAAAGCATTGGCTGCGCCAGCAGTCGCCCGGCCCATATCCCGCTCTAACGGCAAGATGTCGGCTGCGTAAGCAAGGTCTTCCTTGATCAGGTCATAAATTTCACTCACCGACGAGCGGGGGTACAATAAGTCCTGATCGAGGCTTGGTATCGTTGTGATCTTAGGAACCCCGCCGAATATCCGCACCAGGTCGTAGTAAGCAATGGCTCTGAGGAACCGCGCTTCGGCGACGAGCTGATCAACCACCTCCTGGCTAACTTCCGCCGCCGGTGCCTTTTCGATCATTACGTTGGCCAGCGTTACCAGGCGGTACCGTCCGGCCCAGTAATTCCTAACCTCACTGGCTCCAGCCGTTACGTTGAAGTTGTCCAGCGCAGAACCAAAGTTCTGTCGGGAGTCATCGCTGGCCGTTTCGTCCAACCGCCAGCCTTCGCCAAAGTATTGCTGCGATTGCAAAGCCGTATAAGCTGCAAGGATTCCAGATTCCAGGTCGGATTCCGTTCGGTAAAAATTCTCTACCGAAATTTGATCAATCGGCTGACGATCCAGGAACTCCTCTCCGCAAGAAGTAAGCAAGAAAGTGGAAAAAGGCCAAAGCCTAAAATTCTAAATACAATAGACAGTTTCATGGTTTGCACTGTTTTTTTCATTAAAAGTTAGCGTTTAAGCCAAAAGTAAAAGCACGGGATATCGGGTAACGCCCGTTGTCTACGTTGTTGATTAGTGGGTTCTGGTTAAAGGCGCCTACTTCAGGGTCGTATCCGGTATAATCCGTCCAGGTAACGATGTTCTGTCCGCTGACGTAGACCCGCAGGTTGTCCATCCCGATTTTACGGGTGGTCAACTCCGGGAAGGTGTAGCCAAGGCTGATGTTTTTCAGGCGAATGAAAGTACCGTCTTCGATAAAACGGTCCGAGATTCGGGTATTCCCGTTAGGGTCGGCCGCAATGGCTCGGGGAATAGTCTGGCTCGGATTAGCTGGTACATAACGATCGAGAATAACCGTTGACTGGTTGCCAAAGCCTTCGAAACTCTCCGTCCGGCGACGAACCAGGTTCAGAATATCGTTGCCAAATACACCTTGTAAAAGGGCGCTGAAGTCAAAGCCTTTATATGCTATTCGGTTGGATAGGTTGGCGATGAAGTCCGGCAATGGATTTCCGATAAAGGTCTGGTCGGCAGCATTGATCACTCCGTCGTCGTTCAGGTCTTTAAATTTAATATCTCCCGCCCGGGTATCGATGCTCTGGAAGGGAGCCTCGGTTACGTCAGACGGCTCCTGAAAGATGCCATCGACCACAAAGCCGTAAAATTGACCGATGGGGAGGCCAACTTCTGTACGCGTTACCGGCACACCCTCTACGGTAGCGACCAGGCTGCCATTAGAGCCCAGGTTAGTTACCTCATTGGTTGAACGGCTGAAGTTAAAGGAGGTACGCCAGTCAAATTTCCCAGTAGTGTTCTGGGTGTTGATCGTGAGCTCAAATCCATTATTAATGATTTCGCCAATATTGACAATGGGCGCGCTTAAGCCTCCGGTCGTAGCGGGCAGCAGGGCGGGGAGTAGGTTCCCATCTGCCCGGCGTGTATAGTAATCGGCAATGACTTCGATGCGGTTGTTGAACAGGCCGAGGTCGATGCCGAAGTTTGTCTGGAAAGAGCTTTCCCAGCGTACGTCCGGGTTAGGGATATTGCTGGCCGGCGTCGCCCAGGTTCAAGGCAATATTAGTATTATTGGGCAAGTCGTTGCGGCTGGCGAAGAGAAACTCATAACCGCCTTCCTGAGCTTCAAAGCCGAGTAGTGTGGTGACGTTGTGCTTTTTGGCGAAGGTCTTATTGAAGGTCAACAAATGCTTATTGATCCAGAACCGATTTTCGTTCTTACTGATTTGGAGGCTGGAGCGCTGGCTGATCTGGCCTCGTTCATAGGAAGGCTGGAAGGTGCTCTGGCCGGCAAAAAGTAAGTCTGTTCCGAATTCGATCCGGTACTTCAGGAAAGGCAGCAGGTCCGCCTCGAAGTAGAAGTTGGCCAGTAGGCGGGTCTTCCGGTTTACGTCCTGGGTCTCCAAGGCTCGGCTGACGGGGTTGATGAAGTTCAGCTCGATCTCATCTTGTGGCGCAGCGAAGCTTCCATCTGCGTTTCTCACCGGTGCGGCGGGGACAAAAAGCAGTGCGGTATAAACCACTCCACGGCTGTTATCCTGTAGCGTAATATCTTCTTTGGTACGGGCCACCAGCAAGCTGTTTCCCATCCGAATCTTATCGTTGATCTGATGATCCAGGTTGATCTTACCGCTAAAACGGCTGAAGGCGGAGCCGATGACGATCCCTTCTGTCCGGGTAAAGCCGCCAGACACGGCAAACTGTGTGCGTTCACTGCCACCACTCAGTGTCAGCTGTGCATTACGGTTATAGGCACGGCGGAAGATCTCATCTTGCCAGTCCGTGCCTTCTCCCAGTAAATCGAGGTCCTCGAATTCTTCAATGCCGTTGAAGTTGTTGCTGTTATAGTAGGCGGCATATTCCCTGAGGTTTAGGACGCTAACTTTCTTGGCAAGCTTCTGGGTTCCCAGGTAAGTATCGAAGCTGACCTTGCTTCGGCCAGCCTTTCCCCGTTTGGTCGTAATCAAGACCACACCGTTGGCACCACGTGCACCGTAGATGGCCGTTGCCGAGGCATCCTTAAGAATCTCAATGGATTCGATGTCGTTAGGGTTGATCGTGTTCAGGGTATTATTCGCCTGCACGGGGCCTTCGATTCCATCATACTGGGTGCGGGAGACGCTGTTGTCATTCACTACCGGGATACTGTCAATCACGTAAAGTGGTTCGGCTGTAAGGGTAGATCCGATACCGCGAACGCGGATAGAAACAGAACCGCCCGGAGCTCCGGAATTCTGGGTCACTTGTACTCCGGCAGCCCTGCCCTGGATGGCTTGGTCAAGACCCGTAACGGGGACCTCCCGCAGCGATTCGGAGGATATACTACTTAGGGAACCGGTTACGTCAGAACGTTTAGTCGTTCCGTACCCTACCACCACCACCTCTTCCAGTTGGTTGACATCGGGCTCAAGCCGGATATTGAGAACCCCTTGGTTGTTCAGTTTAATTTCCTTCGTCTCGAAACTGAGATAGCTGAATACCAAAATATCACCGGTTTCAGCGGTGATAGAATAGTTGCCGTCATAATCAGTTATGCCGCCGCTGGTGGTGCCTTTGTACGATGATATTCACACCAATCAAAGGTTCACTAGTTTCGGCGTCGGTTACCTTACCGGTGATGGTACGCACGGCAAACGCTTCGCTACCGACGTCCGTGGCGGCAAAGGAAGTAAAAGAGGTAATGAGTACCAGCAATAGGGCTGTACCAAGAAGGTAGGCTAACTTCATGTTCGACTTCAGTGAGTGCTTTGCTTGAGAAAGCAAATAATATGTGGATGTACTTAATCTATTGAAATATAAGGAAAAGGGCTACCATTCTATCCTTTGCTGTCCTGCTGGAACGCCCTATTCCTCTACGGTTAGAGGGGAAACCCAAGCGCTCGTTCAGATGCAATCGATTGAACATTTTGCGCAAAAAAAATATGAATTTTTGCTTGTTTCCTTTCCCGGGGAGCTGATAAATTGCTCTTGCAACTTGCTTTTCGGGCGGGGCCGCAGGATGCAGGCACGGTAGAAAGAGCCGGGAGTGTCAATACTTCCGCTCCACCACATAATTAACCAAGGCCTCCAGGCTATCCCGTGAATCCGATTCTGGCATCTGCCGCAGCAAGGCAAAAGCCTCGTCGCGGTAGCGCAACATCGCGGCTTCGGCGTAGGCCAGGCCTTCGCTTTCGTGGACAAAGCGGATCACCTCGGCCACTTTATCCTTTTTATCGCTGTACTTCTTGATCAGCCGGATGATGCGCTTGCGCTCTTTGGCCGGTGCCTGGTTCAGGGCGTGGATCAGCGGTAAGGTCATTTTCTTCTCCTTAATGTCGATGCCCCGGGGTTTGCCGACATCGTCGACGCCAAAATCGAACAGGTCGTCTTTGATCTGGAAGGCGATACCGATCTTTTCCCCAAACTCGTGCATCAATTTCAGGGTTTCCTCTTCCTGGGTGGTGGAGGCGGCCCCCGCTTCACAAGAAGCGGCAATCAGGCTGGCGGTCTTCTGCCGGATAACGTCGAAATAAATGGCTTCGTCGATGTCCAACCGGCGGGCCTTCTCAATCTGTAGCAATTCCCCTTCGCTGAGCGCCTGCGCCGCATTAGAGATGATCTCCAGGATACGGTACTGCTTGTGCCGCAGGGCAATGAGTAGGCCTTTGGCAAAAAAGAAATCGCCCACCAGTACCGCGATCTTGTTTTTCCACAGCGCATTGATGGAGAAAAAGCCCCGGCGCTCGTAAGATTCATCGACAACATCGTCGTGCACCAGGCTCGCCGTATGGATCAGTTCGATCAGCGAAGCGGCTACATAACTATTCTCATTGATCTCTCCACAGACCTTGGCAGAGAGGAATACGAACATCGGCCGCATCTGCTTTCCCTTACGCTTTACGATGTAGTACGTGATCCGATCCATCAGGGCCACCTTGGAACGCATGGTTTCCCGAAAATGCTTTTCAAAAGTAATCAGCTCATCGGCGATTGGCTGCTTTATCTGATCCAGGCGGTTAGCCATAAAAGTTTAGGGGTTGGCTTCGGGCGGCTACCGGGCTTCGAACCAGCGAACACCGTCGGGTGGCTTAGGAAGAGTAAAGTTAGGTCGGGGAGATCTAACTTTCAGTAAAAAATGAAAATTTAAAACGGTGAAAGCCCCGGAAGGTTGTCTCCCTTTACCCGTTGTTGCGGTAATTTATCAGAATGATGGGTCTGTATCCACTGCAGTAGGTGCTCTCGGGTATTGCAGCGTAGGGTGAAGGTATTGCCCGCGTTATTAGAAGACACCAGAATACGTACGGTAATCGTCTTTTCACTGGTCTCCGTTACGGCAACGGACTGGACGCGTTTATCCCACAATTCCTGGGTCGGCAGGTAGCGTTCCACTTCCTGCCGAAGCTCTTGTACTGGAAATGAATAGTCGAGATAGAGGGAAACGCTTCCAATCAATTCAGCATTAGATCGAGTCCAGTTTTGAAAGATATTATCGATGAAATGCTGTAAAGGAACGATCTGTCGGCGTTGGTCCCATAATTTCATCGTTACGTAAGTCAGGGTGATTTCTTCCACCGTTCCAAATTCACCATTTACGATGAGCGCATCGTCTAGTCGAATGGGTTGGGTAAAGGCTATTTGAAAGCCAGCCAGGAGGTTAGCGATCGATTTCTGCGCCGCCAGGCCGATGATAATGCCACCAATTCCGGCGGTGGAAAGAATACCTGTTCCGAGCTTTCTCATCCCGTCAAACTGGAGGAAGATAAAAGCAACTACCACTACGAAAATAATGATGGAAATAATGCGCTGGATGTACTGTAATTGGGTCAGTATCTTACGTTCTCGTAGATTGTTGACGTCGTCAGCATTGTAGCGGTGGCGAATGGTATCTCCAGCAACCCGGGTAACCTGAATCAGGAAGGCTCCTCCGAATACGTAAAGGAGTGTTCTTGGAATGTGCAGAATACCCGGGAAATAGAAACTGTTTCCTTCCGTGGGTAAAGAGGTGTTGATCAGGTTCCAGGACCAGTAGGTCAGCAACATCGTTAGCAGCCAGAATACGGAATTACGGGTCCGCTTGGAAAAAGCTTCCAGGGTGAAGCTCTGGGTCTTTTTTGCGGAAGCTCTGAGAATAGGGTAGAGGACCATCACCATTAAGGTGGCAAGTGCCAGGGCAATACCGAAAGCAATCAGCAGCTGAATCAGAAGGGGCGTTGAGGTTACTAGTTCAAGAAATTCTTGCATGGGCGTAAGAAAGGTATGCTGGGGTTCATTAGAAGAACCCGGGGACCACGCCGGGGTTCATGCAGCTCGCACGTTCTTAGTTTTTTTGGCGCGAACGCAAGGTAATAGAATGATAGATATTATAGATTTATAGTGCTGCCGCTCTGCTGTGCTCGCTTCGCTCGTGAGCTATAATAGCACGCCCATACGAGCGAAGCGAGCATAGGTTTGCGGAGCGCTATTACCTCGAAGAAGCAGCGAAGCTAATCTATCAATCTACGAAAGGCCGAAGGCCGTCTACCCACTACTCACTCTTCCACTTCAGGGACGACCGAAAGTCGTACCACCTCAATTCTGGTATTGGACACTTCCACCATCTCAAACATGAATCCCCTCAATTCGAGGTGCTCATCCTGTTCTGGTACCCGCTCCGCCTCGGTAACGATGAAGCCCGAAAGTGTGTGGTACTCTCCTTCTGGG
>JBGCFZ010000479.1:0-17036 GCA_045110355.1 Lewinella sp.
ACGGGAGCATTGCCCGCCTCCGGCGGCCTCTCCGTCAACGTCGACGGCAATACCGTCAGCATCGGTGGCCTCAATGGTGCTGCCTACAGCATCAGTGTCGTCAACGCCGACATCACGGGCGGCATTGAGGGCTTTCGGACAACACCCTTTAACGAGAACCCTACCTGGGCCGACACACTTTTCTATCCTGCTAATGTGACAACGGTGGCTGGGGAAGCCGTCAATACAAACCTGCTGCCAATATTTGACCCGGCTACCTTCCAATTCGGCTTCGCGAAGTCGGACGAAAAAGGAGACTATATGTTGGAGCTTGGCCCCTTCAGTGGATCGAAAAAAGTGCAGGTGCGTGCGCAGGAAAGCCTTGACTTACAGCCCAAGTTATATGCCAGAAAATTAGCTCCGCTCAGTACCGCACCACCAGTAACGGAGGCCGTGGCTGCCTACATTGACCTGAGTCGCCGCCGGCGTAAGATCTACCAGTTGTTCGCAACGGTGGAAACTGAGCTTGACGCCGAGGTGCCCGTTCAGGAACGTAAAACGCTTAAGCCGAATCGTGATTTCAATGTACAGGATTACAAGGCCTTTCCCGATATGTACAACTTTTTCAAGGAGGTTGCCGGAGAGTTGCGGGTACGTGTCAAAAAGGACAACTACCGGGCCCAGCTTTACAATGCCCCCAACCAGCGGTTCTTTGCCGAAAACCCACTGTACATCGTTGATGGACAACTTACCCGGGACGACAACTACGTCAATACCATGAATCCGAGTAATGTGAAGTACCTGGCTTATTACTATATCGGGAGTGAGTTGCGTCGGACTTTCCCTGCTCTTGGCAACAACGGCGTAGTCCAGATCGAAACCATCCGACCCGTCGAGAAATTCCCCACTGCTGATGCGGACGATATCTTCTCCGTTAACGGCCTCCAGCCCCAGGCAGCCTTCCCGATGCGCGATGCTGATGTGAGTGAGGTGCCGGCCCTGTCGCCAGTATTATTATGGCAAACCGGCCGTAGTGACGCCTCCGCTACGGTAAAGCTTCCGGCTACGGATGATTTCGGCACTTACAAGGTCGTTGTCCTCGCCCGCGGAGCCGATGGTCAGCTGCGGTCAGTTAGTAAGACGTTTAGTGTGGAGGTGAAGTAAGTTGCAGGTTGCAGGCTGCAAACGTTATACAATGGGGCCTCTGGCACTTGCAACCTGCAACCTGAATCTTTGCAACCTGCAACCTGTAACTTCCATATATTCGCGCCGTGCGCCGTAAGCTTTTCCTGCTAAGTCTGGTCCTTCTCCCCGCTGCTCTGTTGATTCATCTCGGGATCATGGTTTTTATCGATGATGAAGCCATTCGCTCCCTGGTGGCCCAGGAAATGCTTTGGAGTGGGAACTACGTGGCACCTACCATGCACGGTGATGCGTACCTCAACAAGCCTCCGCTCTGGAATTGGGTGTTGGCGCTGAGTTTTACCCTCCACGGTGGGGCCAGCGAATGGGCCGCCCGATTACCGACGGTGCTTAGCTTGTTGGGGTTTGCTGCAACGACCTACTTCTTCAGCCAAAAATACTTTCCGCGCTATCTGGCGGGGCTCCATGCTCTCACGGTCATCACCTGCGGGCGCATGTTGTTTTGGGACAGTATGCTGGCGCTGATCGACGTCACCTTCAGTTGGGTGGTGTATGCGCAGATCATGGTGCTTTATTACTATGCTGCCGGTCGGACGGCTACCCGCCGGAGCGAAGCTCCGGTAGAGGGGGAAGTCGGGCGGGTTGACTTGGCTCCCGTCAACTGGTGGTTAGCCTTCAGCATCAGCTACGCCCTTACCGCCGTCGGGTTTATGCTCAAGGGGCTGCCAGCCATCGTTTTTCAGGGGTTAACGGTTTTTGCCATCCTGGGGTGGACGCGCTCGTGGAAGCAATTCTTTCGCCCGGCCCACCTGCTGAGCGGTCTGGCTTGTGTCGGCTTATTATCAATTTATTACTGGCAGTACAGCCAGTACATTGATGTGGGGCAGGTGGCCGAACGACTTTTCATCGAAAGCGGCAAACGTACGGCCGTGGCCCACGGTTTTCTGGAGTCCGTCAAACACATGGTCGAATTCCCGTTCGAAATGAGTTACCACTTTTTACCGTGGACGCTGTTGCTGGTCTACCTCCTCCAACGCGGGAGCTGGCAACGGTTGCGGAAGAATGATTTTGCGGCGTTTTGCCTCGTGGCTTTCCTGGTCAATATCCCGATCTACTGGTTTTCGCCCAACGTCTATCCGAGGTACCTGCTGATGTTGTTTCCGCTGCTGTTTGGCAGCCTGCTCTTCCTGCACAGTGCCCATAAAAAGGCAGCTACGCGTAGTTATCGGGGGCTGCGCTACCTGTTGTTGGGCCTGATGACTTTGTGTGCGGTGGTCATCCCCTTTGCTCCCCTGTTCCCCGAAACGGAGGTGGTCAATTATGCCTGGCTCAAGAGCCTTACTTTGGGCGGGGCCGCAGGTGCAATAGTTTGGTTGGCTTGGCGCAATGATCGGAACCTGCTCCTGTTGTTTGCCGTTTTTCTGCTCCTGCTGCGGATCGGCTTCAACTTTTTCGTTTTGCCGCCACGGGCGGCAGGAGATGAGCGTGGCATCGCCGTGAAGGAAACCGCCTACGCTGCCATGAACAACCATGCCCGGGATTCGGTGGCCATCTTTGGCTATACGTTGATTGAACCCGCCACGGGCTATTACCTGACGCAGGCACGGGGGTACGTTGTACCCCGCAAGTGGAAAGACTTCGACCGGGAAACCTTCTACATCGTATCTCCGCTCCAGTATCCCGACATCAAGGTCGATGCCACCGACCGCCTCTTCCTCCGGCACCTCTCCCGTCGCTATAAAGAGATAGATACCCGCTACGTGGTGGGTACACTCGTTAACCCACCCAAGGCCTGGATCAACGGCGGCGAAGAACTACGGGATGGGATGGGGTCGGGGGTACCGATTAAGTGATTTTATGGCCGGACCAGCCGGAGCCGGTGAATAGGCAACCCGGGCAAATATTCATCCGCCCGACGGCCCACCTTTCAACGCCTCCGGCGTAGAGGCGTAGCCGTCCGACGGGAACTTGCTTCCTTATCCCTTCCTTTGCACCTGCGGCCCCGCCCTAAAAAGCTGTTAGCATAAGCGACAAAATGCACTTTTCCCGAAGCGTGCGTAAGCGCAGCTCAAAGAACGGTAATTGTGGTAGCGACTATCTGACTATCTGACTACCTGACTACTTGACTATCTCCCTACCTTTGCGCGCATGCTACTATCCGTTGTCGTAACCGTATACAATGAATTGGAAAACATCCGCCCCCTCATCAAGCGCATCAATGATGCGCTGACGGGAATGGAATATGAAATCATCTATGTAGATGATGGAAGTTCCGACGGTACCGTCAAGGAACTGAAAAGCATTGATGACCCCCGGCTGGTCGTTGTCGAATTCCGAAAGAACTACGGTCAGAGCCTTGCCCTGATGGCCGGTATTGATATCGCCCGGGGACAATACGTTGCCACGATGGACGGTGATCTGCAAAATGACCCGCTGGACATCCCGGCCATGCTGGCGATGGTCCGTGACGAGGAGTGGGACCTGGTCGTTGGGGAACGCGTAAACCGCCAGGACGGCGCGCTGCTTCGAAAAATTCCCAGCCGTATTGCCAACTGGATCATTCGTAACCTAAGTGGGGTGCACCTGCGCGACTACGGTTGTGCCCTGAAAGTTTTTCGGACAGAGATTGCCAAAGACATGGGCATTTACGGTGAACTGCACCGGTTCATCTCCGTCCTGGCCAGCCTGGAAGGAGCACGCATCACGCAGATTCCAGTCCGGCACCACGCCCGTCAATTCGGGCAAAGTAAGTATGGTCTTGGCCGCACCTTCAAAGTCGTCAGTGACCTGATGCTGATGCTCTTCTTCAAGAAGTACATGCAAAAGCCAATGCACCTTTTTGCGCAGTCCGGTTTATTGCTGCTGACCTTTGGCGTCCTCATCAATCTTTATCTGCTGGTTCTTAAAATAATGGGGCAAGACATCTGGGGGAAGCCACTGCTGATCCTTGGTGCCATCCTTCTGCTCGGGGGTATTCAGTTGATCACCGTCGGCATCATCGTCGAAGTACTGATGAGAACCTATTACGAGAGCCAGAATAAGCGGCCTTATCGGATCAGGGAGGTTTTTAGAAGCACTTCGCGCTCTGAAGTAAGTAGTAAATAGTGGGTAGTGCTGCCGCACGGCTTTGCTCGCTACGCTCGTGGGGGGAGTTTGTAGATTGATAGAAGTGATAGAGTTATAGGCTGCCGCGGGGGGCTGCTCGCTGCGCTCGTGGGGGAGTTTGTAGATTGATAGGAGTGATAGATTTATAGGCTACCGCGGGGGGCTGCTCGCTGCGCTCGTAGGGGAATTGTTACACTAGCGTAGCGAGCAGCCCTATGCGGTAGCGCTATTATTCTATCATTCTAAGAAGGGCGCAGCCCGTCTATGAAGAAAAGGAGCGCAGCGATTTTTCATCTATTAAAGGCCTCCGGCCTTTAATTCATCTTCCGCCGTGTCTTCTTGTCAAACAAGCCAGAAGTAGCTTTTTTCTTAGGCTGTCCGTTCTTTTTGACCTTGGTCTTTACGGTTTGCTCAATGGCTGCGCAGCCTGACTTGCGCGCACATCCCGTGGTTATAAAGGAGAAAGATGCCATTATTAGAATGGCTAAAAAGTAAACCCGAAGCTGTTTCATACGTTGTAGGGATTGTGCATTTGCCCTTAGGAACGCCAAAAATGAGCATTTACACACTAAAAAACCATTAAAAATCATTTTTTAGGCGGAAAATGTTGCAAAGGATGTACTCCTGACCAATCTTTGCCGCCCTTAATCCATATCCAAAATCCTGAACCAATGAATAAAGGAGAACTCGTGGCGTCAATCGCCGAAAATGCCGGACTTACTCAAAGCCAGGCCGAAGCTGCTCTCAGCGCTACTCTTGATGCCATCCAAGGCGCCCTGAAAGGTGGAGACAGTGTAGGCCTTGTAGGCTTCGGTACTTTCTCAACGACTGATCGCCCAGCTCGTGATGGTCGTAACCCACGCACGGGTGAGACGATCAAGATCGCTGCTAAGACCGTTGCTAAATTCAAGCCCGGTAAGAAGCTGACTGAAGCGTTGAACTAAATCTTCCAAAGACCGGGCGACCGGCCTAGGAAAATAAAGCGGCTCATCCCCTGGGATGAGCCGCTTCTGTTTGCGCGCCAGTCTTTGGTCCTCAAAGCGGAGGATGGTCAATAATAGTTTAATTTTTACGATAAGTATACCCAATAAGCTCTCCTCGTAGCCAGCCAGCCGCTCCTGGTGTCTTATCTTTGCACACTATCAGCTATTCTACTATGTATAATTTGATTCTTTTTGGCCCTCCAGGATCAGGAAAAGGGACACAGGCAGCGCTGCTTGTTAAGCAATATGGATTTCTTCACATCAGTACCGGAGACATGTTCCGGTTCGAATTGAAGAACAATACGCCCCTTGGCCAGGAAGCACGGGCTTACATGGATCGTGGCGACCTCGTCCCCGATGAAGTAACCATTGCCATGTTGCGTAAACGGGTGGAAGAAAATCCCGACGTCACCGGCATTATTTTTGACGGGTTCCCACGTACCGATCCACAAGCCGAGGCACTCAATGAATTGATGGCAAAACTTGGTTCTCAGATCAATGCGCTAATTCTGCTTGACATCGACGAAAAAGAAGTTGTTGAACGCATCCTCGGCAGAGGGGCAACCAGTGGCCGGGCTGATGACCTGGCCGTAGATACGATTCGTACCCGGTATGAAAACTTCGTAAATTATACTACGCCGGTTTACGACTACTACGACAAGATGGGCCTTGCCCACAAAATCAACGGTATGCAAAAGATTGTCCAGGTTGCAATGGCCGTAGACAATATCGTAGCACCGGAGTTAGAAGACTAAAATAAACAGGCGGCATAATCCGCTTGGTAAAGATTTATGGCAAACGGTAATTTTGTAGACTACGTAAAAATTTACCTGCGCTCCGGTAACGGAGGCCCGGGGTCTGCGCATTTTTACCGGGCCAAAGGCATCACCCACGGTGGCCCCGATGGCGGAGACGGTGGCCGTGGTGGCCATATTATCCTGAAGGGCAATCGCCATCAATGGACCCTGCTGGGCTTTAAGTACCGCAAACACACCAAAGCCCCGCACGGTGGCAATGGCAGCGAGAACCATCGGCACGGGGCGGATGGAGATGATGTCGTCCTGGAAGTACCCCTGGGCACCATCGTTCGGGACGCAGAGACCGGCGTTGTCGAATTCGAAATGACCGAACACGGGGAGGAGAAAATCCTCGTCCCCGGTGGACGTGGCGGAAAAGGCAACAGCTTTTTCAAATCGTCGACCCACCAAACGCCGCGCTACGCGCAGCCCGGTGAAGAAGGCATCGAAACCTGGAAGATCCTTGAACTCAAGGTGCTGGCAGACGTCGGCCTGGTTGGCCTGCCCAACGTAGGTAAATCCACCTTACTTTCCGTGGTCTCCGCCGCTAAGCCCGAGATCGCCAACTACGAGTTTACTACCCTGGTTCCGAACCTCGGCATGATCCAGTACCGCGACGGGAAGTCTTTCGCCATGGCGGATATTCCTGGAATCATCAAAGGCGCACACGAAGGCAAAGGCCTTGGCCATCGCTTCCTGCGCCACATTGAACGGAACGCCACATTGCTGTTCTGTATCCCCGCCGATGCGGACGATATGCAGGGCCAGTACGATGTTTTACTCAACGAACTGAGACAGTACAACCCCGAACTGCTGGACAAGCCACGCTTACTTGCCCTTACCCGGGCCGACCTCGTCGACGAGGAACTCAAAGAAATGCGTAAAGATGAAATCCCCAAGGACATTCCCTACCTCTACATCTCTGCGGTAACCGGTGAAGGCATCACCGAATTGAAAGATCGCTTGTACAAGTTCATCATTGCCAGTCGTGAAGACAGCACCGATGGAAAGACTGCGATGGAGGAAGAATAAGGATTTGCTTCCGGACAGTAAAAAAGCCGCCAACGTTGTAAAACGCTGGCGGCTTTTTATATCTACCACGAGAGGTTTGGGTAGGCGTCGCAGATTGTGCCAAATTTAAGCTTTGCCGACCACTAAAGGAACCGATCCAATTGTGCGCCCGTCAGGTTTTGCAGCATGGCTGCAGCGAGATCCTTGGCGGCGGTGGCAGACAGCCCCTGATCCATATAATGATCTTCGAGCCGGACTTGTGACTGGTGGTAACTGAGGCGGAAGGCACTGAATATTTGGGCATGTAGGGGGTCTTCGGTGGCCCAGTCTGTCAGGTTTGTCCAAATGGTGGCCGCCCAATTGTTGACCCGGCTGGCAGCAGTACCATTCAGGGGTTGACGGGCAACGGATAACTGCGCCCGCTGTTGTGCCAGTTGAAGGGCCCTGGTGCCGTTGGTCATGCCCGCAGAGAGGTCTTCGCTAACGGCCAGCAGCGTCTGAATTTCGGGCCATTGGCTAACGAGGTCATTTCCCCCCGTGGGCTCAACGATCATTTCGGTCAGTTTTCGGTACTTCCGGACTTCCGGCATGCCATCCCAGGCAGCCTGGTAGGCGGCAGCAGTGCCGGGGCCGTAGTATCCGTCGATGTCGCCGGAGTAAAAACCTTTCTCTTTGAGTACACGCTGAAGTTCGGCCGAGCTGTGGCGCTTCGTTTTACCATCAATGGCGGGAAGATTAGGGGCGTTGGCTCCTGCCGGTAGGGACGACGTACCCGTAGAAGACGTATTGGCAACGGTACCCGCCGGTGGATTGTAGGGGGTAGGATTAGTAGTAACCGGAGGGTTATAAGTTGTTGGGGATCTCTCCTGCGTAGAAGGAGTGCTGCTGCCACTGGCAGGCACGGGGTTAGGCGTAGGGGAAAGTGGGACGTTGGTATTTTTTGCTTCCTGTATAGAAATGGGGATGAGTGGCTTTTTGATCCCGGTTTCAAAGGTGGTAATGGGAACCAGCCGGACGTTGTTGATGCTGCGGACAAACGCATCCGTGTAGCCAAGTGCACGGATGGCTGGCAGGAAGTTGGCAGCGGTCCGGGCGTCCGGGTAAACACCGGTAAGCACCTTGGTGGTGCCATCTACCGTTTCTACGTAAAGCTGGCCAGCGCGCTCGAGGGTGGGCCAGTTGATGGGGCGGTTGCCAGAGTGCAGGGCGATTTGAATGACCGTTACCGCCTGGCCAGTGGCCGAAGAAAGCACGAAAGCCTGGGCGTTGCGAAAACCATTGGCCGCCATGGTGCGGGCGGTCGTCATGGCCTTGGTTTGGTCGTTGTAATGACCTACGTAGACATCGGTGGTATTGTCAGGCCCGGGGACGCCGTAGACAAAGCCCTGCGCCTTAAGGGCAGAAAAATCATCGGCTTTGACGTCCCGGAAAGTACCCACTTTGATGGTGTAGAGGTCTTGGGCAAATGTGGGGCTGACGAGGCAACACACCAGCAGTAGCAAAAATAAGTTTTTCATAAGTGGGCTTTTGGAATCAATAGTATTTGGTATCAAACGTGCCGTAAATCCCAAATTTACGGCTTGGGGTATAACGGTTGTTGAAATTGGTCTGGTATTTGTCCGCATCGCCGTCCGCCGAATTTATTGGCGCGGACGCAGGTGCCGGGAAATTCCTTAAGAGCAATGCGAGAACGGTAGGGTTGTTGCCTGGCGGCTGGGATGGTAACTATCTTTTAACCTTAAAACACTCTCCCTAACCTCTGCCTCGCGGGGGCAACCCTTCCTGCCTAAGTCTGGTCCGTACTGAAACTCCCTCCCCCGGCCCCCAAGGCTGACCCATACTCCTTAAGCACCGGCCCGACGGCCCACGAATGGCCTGCTACCGCAGGCTTCGAGTAGCCGTCCGACCGGAACCCTGGGCATAAAGACCGGTTGTTGAATATATGTCAACTACCGCCCGGTTGACGATTTTTAACTGTCAACTCTATTCAGGACGACTCAATGTGTATACACCGCAGTAGCAAACCCCAGCCACCCACCACCCGTTACCCCAGTATGCCCATAAAAGATACCCTGAACACTTTAGGAAAACTAGCCCACCGCGAATGGGATGAGATTGTTGACCGACTCGGTTGGGGACGAGACAAGCCCGTTTCCGTCATGAATTACATCGGCTTCGGCCGGGAAGATTACCTGTACCTCACGGGGCGGGTGTTGCGGGACCGTGGAATTAACCGGAAAGAGCGGGACAACCTGCTCGACAACGTAGTCAATAACTTCAAGCGGTTCAACAGCCGGGAAGTACGCGGCGCGGAGGTGGTAATTACCTGGGGGGAACATACCTTCAACCGGACTACCGACAGTGAAGGGTACTTCCACGTTGAACATCAATGCCCGCCCGAAGGCCACGTGCATAGTGACCATGAGCTCTGGCAGGAGGCGGAGGTCAAGGTAGTGCGTACCCCACAAGATGGTGAGATCGAAGTCCTTTCTCATTCTGACGTCGTCGTCCCCAGTAGCGCAGCATTCGGCATCATCAGCGATATTGACGATACCATTCTGCAAACCGACGTCACCAGCCGGCTCAAGTTGAAAACGATGGTACACACCCTGCTGAAAAATGCAGGGAACCGGCATGCGTTCTCGGGCGTTTCCGATTTCTATCAGGCACTTTCCCTTGGCCCGGACAATGAAGGCTTCAACCCCTTCTTCTACATCTCCAACTCACCCTGGAACCTGTACGATCTTTTGCTGGATTTTCTGCACCTCAACCACCTTCCCAGAGGACCAGTGCTCCTGCGGGATTTTGGCCTGCCTTCAGAAGACAGCATCACGAACTACAAGACGCATAAGGCGGATATGGTCGGTAAAGTCTTGTCGACCTACCCTGACTTGCCCTTCATCCTGGTCGGAGACTCCGGCGAGCATGACACCGATATCTACCTGGAGGCTGCCCGGAATAACCCCGGCCGGATTCTCGCCATTTACATCCGTGATGTGCAACATGAGCGCCGCGCCAAACGCATCGAAAAGCTGATCGAAGGCGTCAGCGGAATCGAAGTAAAACTAGTGGGGAGCTATGAAGAAGCAGCCGAGCATGCACGGGGTAATGGGTGGATGGTGTAGTGGTAGGCGAATCCAGCGTTAAATCTTCTCAGAAACGGACGCTCGCAGGACCCTCGTTGCAGTCTCCCAACTTTCCCTCCCTGCTCTTTCAAACCTTCTTCCCGCACCTGCGGCCCCGCCCTCATCCTCCGGCACCTGGTTTGGTACATTCGATCTTCCAGGTAGGGTAGATGACCGATTCGTCCTTACTGACCCAGGCACCAACCCAACGGTACCCACTTTTACTGATGTCGTGAAAACGCAGCCGGAAAGTCCCTTCGGCACCGTTAGGAGCCTTTTGTTCGCGTGAGAAGATGAGTTCTTCTCCTGATGCATTACTGCCCGTCCAGTGGGGGAGTGGTGCGCTTGTACTGGCACTGGCGTAGTAGTGGACAAGCCAGATATTTTTCTCCGCATCATACTGTCGGATACTCCCGGAATGCTTGCCGTCTGCCTTGAGGGTTTCGTCCTGTACGGCGAAGCCATTCATGATGTACTTACGATGGACCCGCATAAAATGCCCCGGCAGCTTTTCCTGCAGTGCTTTCAGGCTCTTACGCATCACGTACTTTCGTCCGTCGGCCAGGTGAATGTTCACGCAGTAATCATCCACCAACGGGGCCGCCATCGTTAACCAAATTAACCAACGATAAACCTGTCTTTGCAGGAGGAAGAGGAAATGAACGTCTTCCGCCAGTTCAAATTTCCGGACGTAGTAGAGTTGTTGCAATGTTTCGAATAGGATGACCAGGACAATCAGCCCAAGTACCGTAGCGATGGCTTTGCGGTTCATGGCCAACAAAATACTTAGTCTTCAAGCAAATCAAGTGCCCCCCGCAACGGAATTTTCACCTGAGGCAGTCGATAATTGAGGTCGTACCGCAGTTCTTGCAGTGCTTTCTCAATTCTGAAGGTATCCAGCAGAACTTCCAGGTCGGCCTCGTCTTCCGGCAGTAGGCGAGTTCCTGAGGTGGCCTTACGGTAAGCCGTCAGGAACTCGGCGGACAGGTACCGGCTGGCGGTGCGCAGCCAATCTTCGAGGTGGTCGGCGGTTTCTTCGCGCACACTGGCGGAGAGGTCTTCGAACACGAGGCCGGCAGCATAGCTGATGCTCCGCATCAGGTTGGCCAGGTCCTTGGCCGGGCTGCGACGTAGGGTCCGTTGGCTGAAGGTCCGATCGGGGTCACCGTCAAAGTTCTGAATGATGAATTTATCATCGCTCATGGCAATCTGCTCGAGGGTGAAGTCTCCGTGAATACGAATCTTGTCGGATTCGATCTTGTGGGAAAACACCCGTTTGAGTTTGGTGTGGATCAGGGCTTCCTGTTCAATCAGCGCCTCGGCGAAGCCGGCGGCGTCGTCGTCCAGCACGGGGATCGTTTTTTTGAGCAGGTCGATCGTTCCCCGTACATCCCCCTTCAGGCCGGCATAAACACTTCGTTGGTAATGCAAGGATAGGGCCTCCCGTTCAAAGGTTTTTTGCCCCGATACATCGTTCATGATGGTGTGATAGGCAGCGATGGTCCGGCCCAACTCCGCCATCTTGGTGATGAACGTTGCGCCCAGAATTTCCTGTATGGTCTTGGGCATGTCCCGGTACCGGACTTCGTCGGTGACGGAAATTTCGTCCGGCTTTGCCGCCGAGCTGTCGCGGGCTGGTTGCTGCAGCCGGGCCAATACGTCCTCTCCAAAACGATTGAGGCTGTTCCGCATGTAATCCCAGGCAAGGCCCTCGCTGCTGATTCGGTTCTCGAAGATGGCGAGCGTGGCGTCTACTGCTTTGCTCGGGGAGAAGTGGAGGCTGCCCACCATGGTGGGGGAATTGCCGTAGCTGCGCCGGTTAAGCATGCGCTTTACTTCCAGGTCCGGCGCGTCGGCTACGTGAACGCGGCGGTAGAACTTGATGTTGAAATCCTTACTCTGCAGCAACAGGTATTCCGTACCGGAGTGTGTTGGTTTCAATTCTTGCATCGAGGCGGTCAGCAGACTATCGTGCGCCCGGAAGCTGACGTCCTGTAGGTCGCCGACGTCCTGGAAGCCATTGGCCAGTGCAATGCGGAACTCATCGTCGGCTAAAGCATCGATCATGACCAGGTCCCCCTCATCGGCATTGACCCGGCAGATGGCCTCTTCGCGCTTACCGTAGTCCACGTCTTCCCGGTAATGGTGGAAGGCCAGTGGCAGCTGAATTAACTCCGGCATGCCCTCCAGGTAACTGACCTGAAGGAACAACCAGGCGTAGTGTCGGCCACCGCCACGGTGCATCCGGTAATCGGAGATGGTGACGCTTTCCAGTTGGGCTCCTCTGGCCCCGATCCAATTCGTGGACTTTAAGAAAACGGGCAGTACTTTCTTTTCCAGGGTGCGCAGGTTCGCCCGTTGGAAGAGTCCTTCGAGCGCTTCCGCCGTCAGGGCGGCTTCACTCAGGTTACGATTGTCGAAATCAGCACTGGTACTGCTTTCTAGTTGTAGCCAGTAATACCCGTGGCCGCCCAGGGTGACGGGGTACAGGTCTCGCCCAACATCGTTGAAATGGGTCTGACCAAACACCTCCTTTACCCGGCTGCCTTCGAATTCGCTGAGGTCCAGATCAACCGACTGCGGGTGGCGGCTCAGGTTGATGACCACCGCTACTCTTTCGTCTTCGTATTCCCTGATGAAGGCCAGGACGCGGCCATTGTCGGGCTTCAACCAGGAAATGCTGCCCCGGCCAAATACCTGAAAGCTTTTCCGCTTGGCTAGCAGGCGTTTGGTCCAGTTCAGCAGGCTGTTGGGGGTCTGCTGTTGGCGCTTCACGTTTACCCACCGGTAGCTGTACTCCGTGTCCCGGATAACGGGAAGGTACAGGCTGTGCGGATTGGCGTGGCTAAAGCCAGCGTTTTCTTCATTGTTCCACTGCATGGGCGTGCGTACACCGTCGCGGTCCTTCAGGTAGTAATTGTCTCCCATGCCGATCTCGTCACCGTAGTAAAGAACTGGTGTGCCCGGCAGGCTAAGGAGGAGGACATTGAGGAGTTCGATCTTGTTCCGGTCATTGTCCATCAACGGGGCCAGGCGTCGGCGGATACCGACGTTGATCCGGGCATTTTTGTCGGGGGCGTAGGTGCTGTACATAAAATCCCGCTCTTCCTCCGTCACCATCTCCAGGGTCAGCTCGTCGTGGTTTCGCAGGAAGGTGGCCCACTGGCAGTTCTCGGGTATTTCCGGGGTTTGGTCAAAGATGTCGGTGATCGGGTGGCGGTCCTCCAGCTTGACGCTCATGTACAGCCGCGGCATCAGCGGGAAGTGGTAGTTCATGTGGCACTCATCACCGTCGCCGAAGTAGCTGGCGCTGTCTTCGGGCCACATATTGGCCTCTGCTAAGAAGAGGACGTTGTCGTAGTTGTCGTCAACGTGCTTGCGCAGTTTTTTCAGGAACACGTGGGTTTCCGGCAGGTTCTCCCCGTTGGTGCCCTCGCGTTCAAACAGGTAGGGGATGGCGTCGAGGCGGAAACCATCAATGCCCATTTGCATCCAGTAGTCGAGTACTTCAAAGATTTCCCGCTGCACGTCCGGGCTGTCGTAATTCAGATCGGGCTGGTGGCTGAAGAAGCGGTGCCAGTAGAATTGTTTGGCTACGGGGTCCCAGGTCCAGTTGCTGGTCTCGGTGTCGGTGAAGATGATGCGGACGTCCGGCCATTTGGCGTCGTCGTCGCTCCAAACGTAGTAATCCCGTTCCTTACTGCCCTCGGGCGCACGCCGGGCACGTTGGAACCAGGGGTGCTGATCGGAGGTGTGGTTGATGACGAGTTCGGTGATGACCTGCAGGCCGCGCGCATGCGCAGCGTCCAGAAAGCGTTTAAAGTCATCTACGTCGCCGTAGGCTTCGGAGACCTTATAGTAATCCTGAATGTCATAACCATCGTCGCGCAGCGGACTGGGGTAGAAGGGGAGGAGCCAGATGGCTGTGATGCCCAGTTCTTCCAGGTAGTCCAGTTTTTGTTCGAGGCCGGCAAAGTCTCCGATACCGTTGCCGTTACTGTCATAATACGCTTTGATATTCAGTTCGTAAATGATGGCATCCTTGTACCATAGGGGCTCACGGCGGTAGGTCTTACTCATGTTCTTGTGCTTTGGTTGGGTGGTTTCCCGGTGTAACAACGTAAACGATTAGGACTTGTGCAATTCTGGGGGAGAAAAGGGGGAATAAAAGTTTGGATTTGGGCGGGGCCGCAGGTGCAGGGGAGGGGTTAAGGAGCAAGGGGCTTGGACTCGTTGCGTTGGAGAAACCACTAAAACACTAAGGCAGTAAGTGCTACACTAATAAGAGGGGACGTCTCCGTGGCAAATTTTCTCACAGAGGTTGGCTCGGCGGGAGGCACAGAGGGGGAGCAGAGGCGGGCATTGGAAATCGTGTTTCTGGGCGGGTGGCTCTTGAACTACAGCGAGCCCCTCCTGGTCCAGACCCAGAGGGTCGTCCTGTGTAGCTAGGGAACCCCTCTTCTTCGTTACGTCGTCAGGTCAATATTCTTCCAAGTGCGCAGCACTGCCTCCCCATTTTCTACAGGGATGCCCACGCCGTTATTAACCGTTTATAACCGCATATGATCTTAAATAAGCGTTTAAAAGACGGCCAATTCGCTATGACTGTCGGTGTTTAACCGTCCACATGAATATGTAGGTGCCCCCCCTTTACCCTACTCCTAATTTTGACACGGACAAAAGAAATGAACATGAAAAAACAATTACTCTTCTTCGTTGGCCTCCTTTTGGGGGGGCTGGGATACGGCCAATCGGTATCGCCGGAGGTGACCGCTTCTGCCGGGGAACACTTTACCGGAACCAACGCCCAACTCAGTTGGACGATTGGGGAACTAATGGTAGAGACCTATACGATGGGCTCCAACCAACTCACCCAGGGCTTTCATCAGACGAACTTGATCATCACCGCCGTGGGAGACTTTGGGGAAAGCTTTCAAGTGAGCGTCTTTCCCAATCCTACCATTGATGTACTGAACGTAACATGGTCGGAGATCTCCGGACCGCTTACCCTGAGCCTATACGACGCCACCGGTAAGCCGCTCTTGCAGCAGCAAGCGCTTGATCAAACTATGTCTAAGATGGTTGATCTGTCGACCTATGCGGCTGGCAGTTATTACCTGCACCTTAGTAATCAGGAAAGTAAGACCATCAAAACATTTAAAATCCTTAAAGTCAAATAGCTATGAAACGCATCATACTTTTTATTGGAGCACTGCTACTTTTTGCTGTTGCTGCTAACGCTCAGACGCCGGAAGCCTTCAAATACCAGGCTGTGGCCAGGGACGCCGGCGGTCAAATACTAGCCAATCAATCCGTTAGTTTACGGATTGGCATATTGAAAGGCAGTGTTTCGGGAGATAATATTTATTCCGAAATTCATTTTAAAACGACCAATGCTTTTGGTTTAGTCAATTTGGAAATAGGTCGGGGAGATTTGATGGCTGGGGAGTTTTCAGCGATAGACTGGGGAAACGACACCTACTTCGTACAAATAGAAATGGATGAGACCGGTGGAGCTAATTACCAAGTGTTGGGCACCTCCCAATTATTGAGTGTGCCTTATGCGATGCATGCGAAGACGGCTGAAAACGTTGATGATGCGGATGCGGACCCTACGAATGAACTGCAGAGTTGGAGTACCCTACCGGGCATACCTGATGATATTGCCGATGGTGACCAGGTGGAGGACGGCGATGCTGACCCCATGAATGAAATTGAATTGCCAACTGGTGGAATTAATGGACAGGTGCTTAGTACAGATGGAGCTGGAAATTATAATTGGACAAATAGTGGAGGGAATTCCGCCACTTATTCGGTTGGCGATTTTGCCCAGGGAGGCGTTGTCTTTTGGGTAGATGAAACCGGACAACATGGTTTGGTATGCGCTATAGAAGATCAAAGTGCTGATGGGATAAAATGGCACAACGAAACTTTTTTAGATACTAAAGCGATGAGGATTGGTATATATGGTGGAGCCATCAATACGGAACGGATAACGGACGTACAAGGCAGTAGCTCATATGCAGCATCAATTTGTGCTCGATACAATGGCGGAAATTTTGGAGATTGGTACCTTCCTACAATAGGAGAACTAAGGCTGATGTTTGAAAATAGAATCACTATAAATACAACAACGAGAGCAAATGGTGGCAGCGATTTTGCTCGTAGAGGTTATTGGAGTTCTTCGGAGCACGACGCCAACAGCGCCGCTTTGGTGTTTTGCCTGAATTTCTTTAATGGTACTCAGGCCGGCACCCCGAAGAACTTCTTGACACGGGTCCGGGCTGTCCGGGCTTTTTAACTGTTTCCTTATGTAAACTAAGTTTTTGCATGCAGGGGCCGGGCTTGCCCCGGCCCTCTGCGTATGGAAGAATCGTGTTTTTCGTTCGCTCCGCGAACGAAAAGGAGCGTTTGATGGGGCAGCCGATACGGGTGGAGGCAAGCCCCACCCGTACGGAGAAATGCCATAAAACTTAGTTTACGCTGTACTGGGGAGATGGTCGGGATCGGCTTTGATAAACGCCGGGGCAAGTGGACGGCCCCCGCAGGGCAAGAAAGCATCGACTACCTAAAGCGAACCTTCGGAAACGGCTGTCTCATTTGGCGGGCTGGCGCAGCTGCTGCTCCGAACACAGGAACCTCACCACGCAACTTCACCCCCGCCAGGCAACCTACTGACCGAAAAGCAGCGTCCGGGCCCCGCCAGGCGAAAAAAACTCCAGTGAAGTTGCCTGTACACTGGCAGCAGGCACTGCACCGTACGGAGGAGCAGCTGAAGGTGCGGCGGTATAGCTGGCGGACGGTTAAGAGTTATTTGAATCATTTACGGCAGTTTTTTGCGGCGCACCCGTCGCTTGTGCTACCACAGATCAATTCTGCGGTAATCCGGACTT
>JBGCFZ010000480.1:0-9979 GCA_045110355.1 Lewinella sp.
GCCAGGAATTCGCGTTGTTTGTCGGTAGGTACCGGCATAAGAAAGTGGTTGACGAGGGGATAGTCGCTTCAACGCACAAAAGGTAACGCGGCAAAGGAAGAAATCTGCATTTTTTATCTGGACGTATAAAAAAACGGACCCCGCAGCCAGAGCTACTGAGTCCGTTAAACAACATATAATTAGCTTGGGTTATCGCTTCACCAAAGGCTTTGTCACAAACGGGCAGCTGGTGCATGAAAAACATGAGTCTTCCCGAACTCTCGTAGCGAAAATTCGGGATGACTCATGTTTAGCTATTGTATGCTTCTTTCTTTGCATTGGAATGGCCTCTCTTAGATAGAGAAGCCTTACCTGTACTAGACTACTCCCCCTTCTGATCCAACAACAAACTAGCCAGCTCCTGATTATTGATCGTGATTGTCCCGGTTTGTTCGTCGATGGAAATCTGATCTGCGCGGAAGTGATCTTTGGTGCAGGTTATACTCATGCCACCAAAACCGGCTTTTAGGTAGAACCGTTGGCGCAGGCTGCGTTTGTCTACCCGGAAGCCTTCGTCCAGGGAGCCATCCCCTTGTTCCAGCATTTCCTGAAGGGGCTTTTCGTTGCCATAAAAGAACTCGTCGAATTCTTTGGCGCGGATGGTCTGCTGTGGCTGTTTGGCGGCATACTTTACCAATGCTTTTTCGAAGTCGCCTTCGTTCATGGCAAAGCCGTTGTCCCGATCTTTTGGGATGGGGAGTTCTTCTACGAGTTCGAGGAAGTTTTGGGTCAGTTCGGCGCTGGTTTCTGGCCGGTCCAGGCCGACCCAGTCGGTAAAGTATTGGCTGATACTGCTCTGGGTACGGGCGTGGCGAATCATTTGTACGTTGCGTCCTTTCCCGGCGAGTAAGCGTACGGCCATGGCCATGTGGTCTACGTCGAGGTATTGGGTCGTTGTTAGTTTCAGGGCCTCTTCAGCCTCGTCAGCAACGAAGATCATACCGGGTGTTTCCCGGATCAGGAAAATGCCGAGCATCCGCTGTTCCTCCATCGTGTAGTCGGCGTAGAGCAGGTAACCGCCTTTGGCACCGATAACACCCTCCAGACTTTGTTGAAGCACTGCCATCGTATCGTTGCTGAAGGTCAGGAAGTTCTCACGGTCACGCCCTTCCATCAGCCAGGTCTCGTAGTAGGCGGGAAATAGGCTTTCGTCGGGCTCGGCGAGGAAGCCTTGCAGGAGGTCGTTCTTACGTTCGAATATCTGATCCAGCCGACCGATCAGTTCAATCGACTGCTCGGTGATGTGCAGCGGTGCTTTACTCAGCAAGAGTTCCGCTTCAGCCATTTCGGGCTGTTTCTTCAGTTCGTGAACGATGAGGTTGTGAACGATCAGGTTATCCATGTCGCGAAGATAGTTTGTTCGGCGGATAGAAGATCGTCCCTCGGGAGGGAAGTTGGTCAATCTTCCAAAACAGCACGATTTGGCGCGGCCGCAGGTGCAAAAAAAGGTTGAAAGAGCAGTTCGGATATCGAATACCCGGTGCTCTTATCCGTTGGAAGCGTGGCCCGGCCGCCCGGCAAAAGTTTGTCTGATTGCTAATGCTATACCCCCAAAACACTCTCTGCCATTTTTGTAAGCAACTCCCGCCGCGCAGTCTCATCAAAGGGTTGCTCGAAGCCTTGCTTCGGCAAAGCCGAAAATTTGATCCTAAAATGTTTGTTCCCGACTACGGAGAGTATTCTACCCTGATTGATGAAACGACCGGTAGCTTCCCGAAGGCTGACTTTATGGTCTCCTTTAGCCCCGGCTACTTCGTCAATAATGGCCTGCTGTTTTGAGCCTGGGTTTGGTAATTCAACGACAAGGGCCGCGCTCCAGCCCGGAGCCTCCAAATCATATTGGCAGCTGGCATACTCGGCGGCGGAGCGCCGGCCGGGTAGGGGCATTTTTACCGTTTCGTCGAAGTACGAAAGTACCGTTGCCTCCGTCAGGTAAACACAAACTGGGGGAGGTGGGGCGATTTTGATGTCCGATGTTGCTATTTTCGATGTTAATTCTACAGTTTCAGGAGCAGTATTTTCATTAGAGGCTTGTTGACTACAGGCCGTTAATAAGAAAGTAAGCGGAAAACAAAATAAATAAGCTCGAGACATGGGAAGTATTCTTTTGCGTAAAGCTAAATCATCACTTAGTAACCTAGCTTCCATATTTGCTAAGATAACGCTTATTTCAAGATAACCAGCTTCTCCAATTCTCCGTCAACAATCGTGCCTTCGCTGCCACGCAACCGTACTTGGTAGAGGTATACGCCACGCGCCAGTTGGTCGCCATATTCGTCTAATCCATCCCATTCGATGCAATCGTCCTGGCGGACGGTTCCATCGCTGAAAGGGTAGGGCTGGGTCAGGGTTTTCACCAGTCGGCCATTAACGGTATATATCTGGACGATGGCCTCTACCTCCTGCCCTACCAGCGTATGGTCGAACTGGAAACAAGTCCGGTCGGTGAAAGGATTCGGGTAGTTGAGCACCCGGCTGAGCGCATCGGCCCCGTCGGCCGCTACGAGGAATTCGGTTTTGCCCTGGGCACTATTGTTGGCTACATCCCAGGCCCTTACTGTTACAGTGTGCAGACCGGGTTCGAGGTCGAAAAGAGGATAA
This sequence comes from Lewinella sp., assembly GCA_045110355.1. Classification (GTDB taxonomy): domain Bacteria; phylum Bacteroidota; class Bacteroidia; order Chitinophagales; family Saprospiraceae; genus Neolewinella. Next base: position 2,641 of record JBGCFZ010000480.1, read on the forward strand.
CGGACTTTTCCTTTAGTGAAGTCGTCAGCTTCAGCTTCGTAATAGTCGTTTAGGATAATGCTGTTACGGGTATCTTCGTCGAGGACGGCTTCGAGATCATGCCCGATGCTGTTTCCGGTGACGTTGATTCCGAGATCGTCGCTCAGACTAACCAGTAATAAGGGGTCTTCGTCGGTCTGGCTGCCGGAGATAAAGTCCTCGCTGTCCATAAAGACTTCCACCACCGGTCCTTCATCGTCCGAAACAACGTCGGTGCTGGTACCTCCGATGACGAGTTTGTCATAGAAGCCAGCTGCGTCTGTAAACTGTGTTTTATCGGCGGCGTAGTAACTTATTTTTCCTGCTCCGAAGGCGTAATTGATGTCGCGGGGTACTACGAATTCAAAGGAGAATTTTCCGTTGACAACCGTGGCTTTGCCACGGAAGACAATATTGCGTTGTACCGAAACCTCCAGCGGGCTAACGGCAGGCTGATCTTGTTGCAGGGTGGCGACGGTCTGCGGCTTATCGTATATGGTCGGGAATACCAGACCGTTGAAGTTTTCCAACAACTGACCATTCAGGTCAGTTACCTCTCCGCTGATTTTCATTTTCTGCAAGGCCCGTACAGTGTCCTGGCGCGCGTCACTGATGGGGAGGTCATCAACCATTGTTGTTCGAACGGAGTGCTCCGGGAAAGCTATGACGGTTGCTGGGTCTCCGAGTAGCGTAAACTTACGAGCGTTCTCAGTATTGCTGCTCAGGATACCACCATTACTGGGGCTGGTCTCTTCATTTTTGGCCGTACGGATGATGTCTCCAAGTGTTCTCCATTTACCGTCGGGGCGGGCCAGCATGGCGCGGGCCGTTGCATCCGTTAGCTCAAAGTTGCGCGTAGCAAAAACCGGACGGGTGGTGGTGAGTAGGGCTGCAACACCTCCGTTGGGCGTAAGCAATGCTTCTTCGCCTGCGGAGACGAATGCTGCATCGTCGTAGTTAGAGAACGTACAGGTTGCGGTGATGAAGATGGGTGGCTGGATGGGGTCGATGGCATCCGCCGGACGATTCCAATTACGAATTTGAGGAATAGTGAGGACCCTCTCCTGGGCCCAGCCCCGTGGGCCGCCGTGGCCCAGATAGGTTACGGCCAGGGCGCCGCGGAAGATGGCCCGGTCCAGCCCTTCGGTAATGGTAGGGTAGCGGTCGCCAGCAGAGAGGCTCTGCTGGGGGAACAGGTCAAAGTACAATTTGTCGAAGTTGAGGTCCGGCTTCAATGCCGCAACTGAATTAGCAACTCTGTTGACATCCCGGCTATGCTGATTCCCATCTTCATCGTCCCCTACAAATACCATCCGCGTACGCCAGTCGCCCAAAGTATTGGGCTCAGTGTCATATCGAATCAGCTTTCGGACTACCTGCGTTGCTTCGTCGGCTGTTTTTACCGGTAAGCGACCAACGGCAATGTTCAGGTCTGGTTCCAATGGCTGGGTATTGGAGGCAGGGCTGAAAATGCCGAAAAAGTCGTCCGCAGGGAAGCTGCCAACCTCCGTTAGTCGTCCGTCATGCTCAAAAGCAGGGATGAAAGTGGTACCTAATTCGAGGATGTTACGATGATCAAAACTACCATCCCCAAATAAGAGCAGGTAGCGCAGGTTGGGGGAGCGTTCGAACAGCATACGCCCGAAATTACGAATGGCTGCAGCGTCGTCTCGTCCGCCACTGAACTCATTATATACCTCTTGGGTAGTGGCGAGTACAGTCGTCAGCCCGCTGTGGGTCCGACGATGTTCAGCGAGTTGCTCGGCCTGATCGGTGAAATTTGGGTGGGTGATGATGATCATCTCCGCCTCCGTAATGGCATGCAAGTTTTGGTTCTCAACTATACCCGCGGCTTTAGGTAGCAGCAAAGATGCTCCGCTACGGAATGCGACATATTCAAATAATCCATTAGCGGAGGCGGAGAAGGCATTGTTGCTAAGACTTGCTTCACGAACGTCGGTTCCGTCCAGACGCCATACCCGCGCATCGGCTGGTACATCACTGAAGGAGAACCGAACGGTTGCCTCGTCCAGGGTACGGGTATCCCTGAAGTCAAATTGATCAAGCCCGGTGAAGGAGAGGCTGCGCCTTGCTCTGAGTTCTATCCAGTCGAGGTAGGCTTCACTGGTGTTAGCATTGCCCGGGATGGGGTAATCAACGGTAACGGAAAAATTTTCACTACTTAGGGTTACATCACCTACGAGGTCGGTGGGGTCAGCGGCAACAGATTGTTCCTGCGCGCCGATCCGGATGCGACTGCCAATGGCACTGGTGATTACCTGATCGCCGACTTCGAGATTGAAACGGCTGGTGGCGTCGGTCCGGAGTGCCATATTGGCCCGTACCCGAGCTGGTTCCGAAGCTACGAAGCCAGGAACCCGGAACAGGTCTCTGTATTCTTTTTGCCGGGCTACTTTGAAAAAGTCACCAAACCAACTTTGGCCAGAGCCATGAGCGTTACCGCCAATCTCGTGCAGGATATTGAATCTGTCTTCTTCGAAGTGGTACAGTGCATCATAGCTGTCTACGTCGGTCCCACCACTTGCTGCGGGCAAGGTACTTACCCTCCGGCCACGGTTGCCACCAATCCTGATGAAGTAACTATTTGTCGTAGAGTAGATGTTCTTTTCGTAAGTAAACCGATCGGTTCCCACATTATAGGTACGACGATCGGGGCCTTCTGCGTGGAAAAGAATGAAATCACCTCCGTCGAAGTTACCGTCACTTTCTCCTTCAATGACAATGGCGAGTTCGGTAAGGTCGTCCGGAGCATCGTCATTAGTTGTTTCGGGAAGTTTGCCGGAGCGGGGCTGACCAAAGATGGCAATGTCTCGTGGATCTACGCCATCCAGGTTCACCTTGAGTTCATCGACCAGGAAATCGCGGGTAAGTTTATGCATACCGGTTTCATCGACGGTAAAGCGGAACCAGTTACCCTCCCGTAATACGGAGTTGGTGGCAAACTCCATACGGGGGCGGGGGGCTGCGCCGGCCGGCACCAGGCGGATGTCGAAGGCGGTAAGCCGCTGTGGCCCCGACGGGGTTTGGATGATGGCGGGAGCGGCGACTTTACCGAGCCAGCCTTCCGGCTGGCGACTAACGCTGACGGTGAACTCGAAATTCTCCGGGAAATCTGCCGAACCCCGGGGTACGGAAATGGGCTCGAAGGTGCTACTAATAACCTCAACGCTGTAGGCTCTGCCAGGAGCTGCGGTAAAAGTCCGCAGGTAAACCGGCTGCGCCTTACCATACTTTGCACCTGCGTTCGCGCCTGCTTCTGCTGACGAGAATGTCCATTGTACCTGCGTTACTCCCGCCCAGGCGACCACTTCCGGAGCATCGTCCCAAATGAGTTGATCCTGCAGTCGGATCTGTGCCGAAAGGGGTAAGGCAAAAATAAAAGCAAGAAGGGCAAGAAGGTACTTGTGCATAATTCAAGGTATGAAGGCCGTAGATAGGATACGACCTTAAGACGAAAACGTTGTCTAAAAATCGGGAATTGTTTACAATCGTCACTTGACCGTCACTGGAACGACGGCCAGCCGCCACTTTAACGGTTGATGTTTGGTAGATAATGGGGCTTGCGGTAGCTTTAGGGTTTAGGAGCAGCAATTCAACGAAAAGACCTTTAATCGGACACTTGTTGAATTGATGTTACTTCATTATTGTTGAAGATATCATATTGTTCTCATTGCAGTAGTCGTTTCACTTCTGTTGTGGTAGTTACATTTGGCCGAACTTCGAATATGCGTTGTAGGCCTATTTGTCGGAACGTATGTCTTCCTTGCAGCGAGTGAGAAGCAGCCACCGCAACCCTTGTTTAAATTCCCTATAGATGCAAAAAGTCTTTTTCAGCCTGTTGTTCTTAGCCCTCCTGCCCACGTTAGCTGCGCAAGATCCGGTGTTTTCACAATTTTATGCAGCTCCTTTGCGCCTGAATCCCGCTTTCGCAGGCATAGGTACTGCGCCCCGAATTGCCGTGAATTACCGGGCACAACACACCTCCTATCCGAGTGCTTACACAACAATGGCCGCTTCCTATGATCAGCCCATCGAAGGTACGCCGTCGAGTTTTGGTATCAGGATGATGAAGGACGAGCAATTGGAGGGGGCTTATCAAAACACTGAGGTGGCGCTGGTGTACAGTTATGACGTCATGATTGATAAGGAAACCCACGTCCGTCTTGGCCTGGCTGCTGGAATATTGAGTACCGGACTAGACTTTAATTCGCTAACGTTCGGAGATGTATTGGACCCAACGGTTGGGGCCAGTGGAGCGATCACGGAAGAAACACTTGCTGGTGCCTCGAAGACGTCGGCTGATTTTGGAGCAGGTGTCCTTTTCTCCGCCAGGACCTTTTTCGGTGGGGTGACTTTTGATCACCTTAACCGGCCCGATGAAAGCCTTATTGAACTGAACAGCAACCTTTATGCTGGCCGGCCAACAAGACTTACCCTGACCGGCGGCGCACAGATCAACGTTAAACGGTACAGCAACCGACGTCGGCCTGCCTATATCACGCCTAATTTTTTGTACACTTCACAGGCCAACCTGCGTCAGCTAAATCTAGGTGCCTATTTCGGCTATGGCCCGGTGGCTATTGGTGGCTGGTATCGCCATGCCTTCGAGAATGCCGATGGTTTGATTGCGGCCATTAGTTTTCGGCAGGATGTGCTTCGGATCGGTCTAAGCTATGATGCCGTGGTTTCAGACTTACGGAATGTCCCCGGAGGCCTGGGGTCTACCCTTGAGGCAAGCGTTATCATCGATTTTGGCAGCAGCAAAGAACTAATGCGTCGTAGAAAGGCCGATCGGTATAATGACTGTTTCGGGATGTTTCGGTAAACGTCTTTTTTTACCGCAGATGAGTGATTGTAGCATAGCGTGTTGATGCAACAGATGTTTGAAATTATTTGTATATTATTTATTGCAAACAAACAAATAAAAACACAAATATTCATGTTGCTTTTTTGATTACATTAATGCTTAGTTTGCTGGTTTTCAACAGGCGTGACGCAAATAAGTGTCAATGTTGATAACTTTTCAGGTAGGATTTTTTATAAATTGAGTAACAATAAAGTACATTCGCACTCATTGGACAGCTGGTTTTTTAAACCACAAGATTCATGGGAACAAGATAACGGCCCGTTTTGAGAGCATGTTAAAGAAGAGGATTGAAACTTCGTTTTTTTTCGCCGTTATGATTTTTTGTCTAACTATTAATTTATGAGACGCGAAAAATTCGTCTTTAACCAGCAAACGCTACAGTACGATCGGGTCGTTGAACCTCTTCGTTACACGATCCTTCGCGGACTTGCGTTTTGCTGTGCAGCCATTCTAACCGCAGGTTTAATGATGGTTGTTGTTCACGAGTACTTTCCTAGTCCTAGTGAGCGCCTGTTGATTCAGGAGAACGACATTCTCCGGTCACAGATCGATAATACCCAAGAAGAATTACTGGCCATGGGCGAGGTGCTTGAAAGCATCCAGGACCGTGATGCCGGTGTTTACCGGATGCTTTTCCGGGAAGAGCCCATTGACCGGGATGTTTGGCAAGGTGGCCGTGGTGGTCATGACGCCTATGATGATTTGCGCGAACTGCCGCGTACCGGAGAGCAGATGGCTGACCTCCGTTCCCGCCTCGACGATTTCAAACACCGCCTCGATCTTCAGAGCCGGTCTCTGGACGACATTACCGTAATGATCGTTGATAAAGAAGACCGGATTGCTTCCGTTCCGAGCATCAAGCCCATTCGGAGTGATCAGTTCAGCCGTAAGATCGAGAACCTCTCCGGTTTTGGTATGCGCCTCCACCCAATACACGGTGTTAAGAAAATGCATTACGGCATTGATTTCAACTGCCGTAAGGGCACGCCCATTCAGGCTTCTGGAAAAGGCAAAGTTGTTTGGTCTGGTAATCGTGGAGATTATGGGAAATGTGTCATCATTGACCATGGCTACGGTTTCAAGAGTCTTTATGGCCACATGAGTGAGATCCTGGTGAAAAAGGGTGTCGAAGTTGAGCGTGGCGCTAAAATTGGTCTTGTTGGTAGTACTGGTGGTAGCACTGGAGACCACCTACATTACGAAGTTCATAAAGACGGCGTTCAGGTAGATCCTATTCAGTTCTGCTATGATGGCCTGACTACAGAAGAATACAGCCAGCTGGTGAACGCTTCAAAGGTTTCTAACAAGAGTTGGGACTAAACAGCTACAGTATAAATCATTAATGCTGTCGGAAGGGCGGACTCAATTTGGGTCCGCCCTTTCTGGTTGCAGGTTGCAAGGTCGCTTACGCTCCTGTTGCAGGTTGCAGCTGCCGTATGAGGCAGCTCGCTGCGCTCGAATCCCCTCTCCCCCGGCCCCTCTCCTCGGGAGAGGGGAGATGGCTCTGCTCGCTTCGCTCGACAAGGCAAATTTTCTTATGAAAGCGAAAAAAGGCTGTGGAAATTTGGTTAAATTGCCTGAGGCAATTTTTTTCCTGCAACCTATAGCCATGAACTACCGTGACCAACTCCTCTCCGAACATTCCCGCGCCAACGCAGATCTTGTCTTGAATCACGTACTCAAAGATCGAAGTCGAGTGGGGGAACTTATGGAGGTGTTTCTTAGTGATGAATACCGTGCCGTACAACGTTCGGCTATGGTGGTGGGAGACTTGGGGCGCTTGCGCCCTGTCTGGCTACAGCCGTGGCATAAACAGATGATTTTGGCGGCAAAGGAGCCAAAGCACGACTCGGTGGTACGTAACGTGATGCGTTTCTTTTCGGAATTGGAGATGGAGCAAATTAATGAAGAAGATCAGGGAGAGTTGCTCGACCTCGCCTTCCGGCTGACGGAAAGTCCTTTGCAAGCGGTGGCAATTCGGGTTTTTTCGATGTCGGTGGCGGCCAATTTTTGCCAATGGTATCCGGAGCTCAAAGATGAGTTGCGAGGCATTATCGAATTGTCTATTGCGGAGGGGACTACTGCGGGGTTTCGGAGTCGGGGGAATAAGATATTGCGGAAACTTAAGTAGGTGGCGCGGCCGCAGGTGCGGGGGGGAGGTTTTTATTAACCAGGAGCTAGAAACTAGAAACTAGGCATTGGGCCGCTGCATGTACCACTCGGTACACCTCAGCAGAGCAAGTAAGTGTTGGGAATGGTAAGTGTAGTCACTGGAAAATCTGATCCTGACAGAGCACTAGTGCTTTGTCAGGTCGATTCTGTCGTATTAACTGCTGGTGAATTTTGCCTGCTGGCAAGGCGCTTGAACCGGAGTTTAGCCGTAGCTAAATGAGGATTCAAGCAACGCAGCCAGCGGGTAAAAGACGCCGCAGT
>JBGCFZ010000481.1:0-2924 GCA_045110355.1 Lewinella sp.
AGATGTTATCGAAGAAGCCCTGGAACGGGCCGACTCTCTGCTCATCAATCGTGCCCGACGGATGCGGCGCATCGAGGGCCGACCGCCGCGGCCAAACCGGCCGGGGGCACCACCGGTGCAGGAGTTGACGCAGCCTTTGCCGCTGCGGCCCTTGTTTCCTTTCGAGATCCGGTTTGATACGCTGCTGCGGGATAGTTTGTACCAAGATAGTTTGCGATGGGACAGTATTGATCGGGGGTTGTTGCCGGATTATGAGATTTTGCGGGATAGTTTTTAGGGCGGGGCCGCAGGTGCGAAGTAAGGAGGAAAGGAGCAAAGCAGGAAAGGGCGAGGACTTTTAGTCCGAGTGCGAACGGGGCCGTAGGCTCCCGGAGCATGCTAGTACATGAGCTTCTGGCTTTAGGCTAGTCTTTTAGGACGGATTTTAGTTTTGCCAGCTTATCTTCTAAGCCGCCATAATTATACTTCTTGATTAGTTGATCAGCTTCAGAAAGTAGCTCCTTTAGTTTAGTTTTCGGACCACTAATCTCTACAATTATTTCAGCCAGGTACAGCAAAGTGTCAGCTACATCCTGCTTGGCGTTTACGGAGCGGTATAATGCGAGGGCCATCTCCCAGGTTTTCTGAGCTTCGGAATGGTTTTCTTCTGCAACAAATACGGAGGCCAGGTAATGATAAATATGAGCGCGTCCTAGGTCGTCTCCCGTTTTCTGATAAAGTGCCTCTGCGTTTTGATACAGCTTTCGCGCCTGGTCGTTGTTGCCTTCGATAAACTCGATTTCTCCCAAATTTGTCAATACGTCACCAAGCGTTTGATTGTAGTCAGCCCCACTTGCTGAAAAACTATCAATTAAACGTTCTAGAATCGGACGGGCCGCAAAATTATTCCGTAAGAAGGCCAGATTGTTAAAAGAGTTAACCACTTCGGGCAAGTCGGGCGTAACATCATCAGCATAAAAGGCTAAAAATTCAAGTCGGTTTGGAACGGGAATACTTTTATTCGTAGCGATGGTGCGGCCATCTTGAAATAATTGAGTCCCCTCAAAAAGCTTATTTGAATCATTCAGTAATGAGTGTAGAAACCGCACCACCGGCGGTAACACCGAAAGAAATCCATCGGTATACCTTGCCAGGTTGCGCTCCAGCAGCACGGACCGGTCGGCAGGCGTAAAGACGTTTTCTTTCAGCAACAACTTCTGCATTGGTCCGCTCAATCCAGATTCGTAAACGGCACAAAGCGCTAACAGCCGTAGCGCATTTGGCCGGTCCCGCAAACGATTCAGAGATAAACCGAGGGATTGAAATAGATTGTTAACTCTTCCTGCTTCGTCGCTGGCATAGCGAGTAAAGTAGGTTGTTTTGGAGTCCCGGAATTCTTCCACTAACTGAGGCAGATTTTCAACCGTACGGGCGTGAGAGCTGGTGATCTCCAGGGTGAGTGGGTGGCACCCCAAGTCTTTTGTGGCAAATTCTTGCAAGTATTTCAGTTGTTCCTCCTCTGCTATTCGTTGACCGGTTTGCTGCTGCCAGATCAATTGGAATAATTCGACTGCATCATTATCGTCAAGGACATCAAGGGGTGCTGATGTGAAATCGGCTACATCCCTACGCGAAGAAGTTAGTAGAGCCAAGTTAGCGCTGCGCTGCAACCGACCAAGAAATCGATGGGCTTCCCCATCTACCAAAACGCTTTCGAGATTGTCGAGGTAAAGTACTCCGTTGGGGAGTTCAGTGAGGGCTGCTAAAACATTATCAACGGTAGCTACTTCGGGCTTCAAGCCGCACAAGCCACCCAATGCCCGGGCCAATCCCGCCACAGTAGTAATAAATTCAACCTCCACCAGGTAAACTACCCGGCCAGCGACTTCTTCGAGCCATAACTGTAGTACATGATGGCAAATGGTCGTTTTTCCATTGCCAGGGCCTCCGGTAACAATGATGTCAACGGGCTCTGGTTGGTCAAGTAACCCTTTGATCTCTTTAATCTTATCCGTCCGGCCAAGGAAGTTCTGGGAAATCCACAGCCGTGAATCATGGTGTTCCGTAATGATATGTGCCTGGTTGCTGGTCTGGTTTGCGGCGGCAACCGGTGGCGTATACTCTTCCTGTGGCTTATGGATCTGGAGGAAACTCAGGATGCCAATGGACAGCTGGTTTCGGCTAAGTTCCGGAGTGAGGTTGGTCGCTTTAGCCTCGGCCAGGGCGGAGAGTTGTTGCCGATACAAGGGCGTCTTCCGCTGATAAGCAGGAATTTTTTCCATTAGGGCCACAGTATCATCGAGGCGGTCTTCCTGGAATTTTGCCAGGATGGCTTCGTATTCGTCTTTGGTGGGTGGGCGGGGTTCGTCTTGAGTCGGCAGGCTGGCGATAGGGTGTGGAGGAACGGCGGCTGGCCCATTGCTGGCAGGTGCCGACTGCTCTTTTTCCGCTCCACGGTTTTCCAGCACCCAGGCGACGAGGGTGGAGAGCACTAATACGCCGAATGCCAACCAAAGCCATTTTTCAGGGAAATGGGCTTCCATCCATTCTCCCACCGGCTCGGCGAGGATATTACCCATCAGCCCGGCGAAGGTCAGTAGGGTTAGGATTAGGAAGATTCGGGTAAAGGCTTTCATGGCACACTCGGTGGATAGGCAAGTATACGGTTTTTATTAATGTCTTTCGGCCCGAATGACGTCGCGCTGCCGGAGGCAACCACTCCCGCTTGGGCGCAGAGCGCCCTTCGGGCAGGGGAAGCTGTAACCATCCGACAATAAAAACCCCCTGACTAAACATCCAAATCCCCACCCAACGGGTTTACCCCACATGAATAAGCTGCTGACGCTATTGTTCCTGTTTACTTTACCCCTAACCGCGCAAAAGATGATTGCTCCTCCCGGTGCTACCTGTGACCCCCTGACTGGCCTTTGTACACCAGCGCCGCT